>DASYSL010000128.1:0-3368 GCA_036003365.1 Candidatus Eiseniibacteriota bacterium | reverse complement strand
CCGTTCGGTTCCCGTCCGGCCGCCAGCCCCCCCGCGCGCAACGGTCGGCTCGCGCTCATGCGAAACTCAAGCGCGCGCTCGATCCCTGAAATCGTTTGGGTGTGACCGGATCACGGTCAAGATGCGTGCGTGCGGCTCGCCTTCGGGGCTGGAATCGCGAGCACTCACGCTTTCGCTGGTGCGTCGTCCTCCTGTTTGCGGCACTCGACGATGACTTCAGGTCGACTCCGGGGAAAACAACAATAGTACAGTCCGCGTTCGTCGTCACGGGGGCCGGTCAGCGGATGGCGGTATGGGCAGGGGATTTCGGCGTAACTCTCGGAGAGAATCAATGTTTGGAATCCCGGCGAACCCAGGTGATCTCACGCCGTCATGGCTTGGCTTCGTTCTCGCGGGCGAGGTGGCCGAAGCCCACGTCGAGCAGGTCGGCCAGGCCTACGGCCTGTCGAGCGCGATCTACCGTTGTCGGCTCACGGGACGCGGCGTGCCTTCATCCGTCATCGTGAAGCTGTGGGCATCGGAGCGCCCGGTCGAGTTGCGCGAAGTTCCGTTCTACTCCGAATTCGCGCCTCGGTTGGGAGTGCGCATTCCTCGATGTCATGACGGAGCGGTCGAGGGCGAGCACGCCGTGCTGGTTCTCGAAGATCTGGAGAGCGCGACCCAGGGCGATTGCCTGAATCAGCTCGATGGGACCGGTGCCGCGGTCATGGCGCGCACTCTCGCGGCGCTGCATGCCACCTGGTGGGAACGCCCGGAGCTCTCGACGGCAATCTGGCTGCCGCCCATGTCGGTACGCACGCAGGAATGGCTGCTCACACGGCGCGAGCAGTATCTGCAGAGATTTGGCGACCACGCGCCCGCGTGGGTGCGGCAGCTGCTCGATCGCGTGGAATCCCTGAGTGCGCGCGCCGTCGAGCTTCTTTCAGAAGCACCCCAGACACTGCTTCATGCCGATCTTCACTTGGACAACATTTTGTTCGAGGGCGACGTCGAGCATCCGGTGATCCTCGACTGGGCACGCGTGGCGCGCGGCCCGGCGGCGATCGATCTTGTCGAGTTGCTGTTCTCACTTGCGCCCGAATGGGAGCCCGCGCTGGCAATCTACGTTGCAGAGATGCGGCGGCGCGGAATCGAGATCGACGAAGCCCTGCTTCACCGGACGATCAGCGGAGCGTTGCTCCGCCGCTTCATCAGCGCCACCTGCGGCATCAGCCGATGGGAGCCACGATCGGAGCGCGAGCGTGCGATCGTGGCGATCGATCAGGCGCGCGTCTTTGGTGCGGTCGAGGATTGGCGGCGGCGGGATCCAGATTGGCTGCCGCTCTGATCATTCCGGCGGCGTTCCCGGCACCTTGTATTCCAGGGCGCGGATATTCTTCTGCCGCATCCAGAATTCAAGGCGGCCGTAGATCTGAAGCACGATGAGCGAAAAAGCCGTGCCCCAGATGGCGAGGTCGATGAAGCCCGAGCCCGCCGCCATGCCGATGGCGGCCGCGAGCCAGATGACGGCGGCCGTGGTGAGGCCGAAGACCGTGCCCTGATGACGCAGGATGGTACCGGCGCCGAGGAAGCCGATGCCCGTGATCACGCCCTGGGCGATGCGGCTCGTGTCGGTGGGGGTGGCGTTCCCCGCGCTCATCTGCAGGCGGTCGGCGATGATCATCATGATGGCCGAGCCCACGGTGACGAGCGTCACCGTGCGCAGTCCCGCCGGCTTGCGCACCAGGAAGCGCTCGAATCCCAGCAGCGATCCGAGACCGACCGAGATCAGCAGGCGGATTTGCCAGGGTTCCACGCGTCCTCCTAGCGGCCGGTGAACGTCGCCTTGCGCTTCTCCAGGAACGCCTTCAGGCCCTCGTGCATGTCCTCGCTCGCGCCCAGGATGCCGAACATCGTCGACTCGAGCGCCAAGCCGTCGGAAAGCGCGAGCTCCTGGCCGCGCACCATCGACTCGAGCGCCGCCGAAACGGCGAGCGGCGCATTGCCGGCGATCTTTTCGGCCAGGGCCAGCGTGTTCGGGAAGAGCTCCGCCGGGCTCGTGACGTGCTGCACGAGGCCGATGCGCAGCGCCTCGTGCGCGTCCACCGTGCGTCCGCTGGCCACGAGCTCGACGGCGCGGCCGAGTCCGACCAGCCGCGACAGCCGCTGCGTGCCGCCGTAGCCGGGAATGATGCCGAGGCTCACCTCGGGCAGGCCGAACTTGGCGTTGTCGGAGCAGAAACGCATGTGGCACGCCAGCGCCAGCTCGCAGCCGCCGCCCAGGGCCCAGCCGTTCACCGCCGCGATCACCGGCTGCTTGAACTGCGCGATGTGATTGAACACACGCTGGCCGAAGGCCGAGATCTCGCGCGCGCCGCGCGCGTCGAGCACCGCCAGCTCGTTGATGTCGGCGCCCGAAACGAATGCCTTCTCGCCTGCTCCGGTAATGATGAGCGCCCGCACCGCCTCGTCGCGCGCCAGCTCGAGCATCGTGGCTTCGATCTCGCTCAAGGTCTCGCGGTTGAGCGCGTTGTGCTTCTCGGGCCGCGAGATGGTGAGGATCGCGACCGCGCCTTTGCGATCGAGCTTGGTGTTGGTCATGGCCGTTCCATCCGCCTGCGTGGTCGCGCTCATGGCTCTCTCCTCGTTGGCTTGGTTCACGTGCGCGCCGGCTCGCCGAGCGCTTGCATCCAGGCGTCGATCGACTTGCGAAACAGATCGGGCGCGCGACCGAGCCCCATGCGCATGCCGCTCGGGGCGCCGAACCAGCGGCCGGGCACGACCGAGACATTTTTCTTCCGCCAGGCGACCGTCTCCGCGTAGGTGTCCGGGCCATCGGGTCGATACACGAAAACAGTCGTCCCCACGGATGCGCCGCTCGGCAGCATGAACCCCGACGGCCTCTCGGACAATGCGGCGGTGAGCGTGCGGCGATTCTCTTCCAGGATGGGCCGAGCCCAGCTCAAGATGCGATCGGCGGCGCCGAGAATGCCGATCGCGATTCCGGTCGCGGGGCCCGAAGGATCCACCGACAAGTAGAGCCGCACGCGGCTCGCCGCTTCCCGCAGCTCAATGGGCGCCATGAGCCAGCCCGAGCGCAACCCGCCAAAGCCGTACGCCTTGGTGACGCTCGACAGGGTGACGATGTCGGGATGGCGCGACTGCGCCGTGCCGATGGGGCGCCCGGAATCGACGTCGCGGTAGACCTCGTCGATCACGAGCACGGCGCCGGCACGACGCGCGCCCTCGGCGAGCGCGTCGACGGAGGCGTCGGACAAGCGCGCACTGGTCGGATTGTGGAGATCGGCGACCAGGATCATCGCCAGCTTGCGGCCCGCGGTGCGCGCTTCGTCCGCGGCGAGCATGATCGCTTCGCTGGCGGCGGCCGG
>DASYSL010000127.1:0-6761 GCA_036003365.1 Candidatus Eiseniibacteriota bacterium | reverse complement strand
TTCAGTGCCTCATCGATCCCACGAATCCCAGCATCGTCTTCGCCGAGTATCAGTTCATGTCGTCGGGCCAGGGTCCGCTGCGCTCGGTGAACGGCGGCGCAGGCTGGTCGGCGCCGACCGGCTTCGGCGCCTCCGACCGCTACAACTGGGATTCGCCGTTCTGCATGAACCCGCTCAACCACAACGAGCTCCTGGCCGGGTCGCAGCGCGTCTATCGCAGCACCAACAACGGCCAGACCTATCTCACCATCAGCGGCGATCTCACGACCAACCGCACCGACGCGCAGGTGGTGTACAGCACGATCACGACGATGGAGATCGCGCGCGCCGACACCAACGTCTATGTCGCGGGCACGGACGACGCCAAGGTGTGGCGGACGACCAATCGCGGGGTGAACTGGACCGATATCTCGGCCGGTCTACCCACGCGCTGGGTCACGCACGTGACCACCGATCCGACGAACGCAAGCGTGGTGTACGTGACCTTGTCGGGCTTTTCCGTCGACGAGTCCATAGCGCACGTCTACCGCAGCATCGATGGCGGCGCTCACTGGGCCTCGATTGCGGGCAACCTGCCTGACATCCCGGCCAACGATCTGATCGTGGACCCGGTGAACAACAGCCGCCTGTTCCTGGCCACCGACATCGGTGTGTACGCCACCGACGATCTCGGCACGCACTGGTATCCGCTAGGCACGGGGCTGCCGCTGCAGACGGTGTTCGACCTCTTCCTGCACGACGGCACCCGCACGCTGATCGCAGCGACGCATGGCCGCGGACAGTGGACCATCGATTTGAGTGGATTGGCGGTCGCGGTGCGCGGCCCGGTCGGGCCTTCGCGCTTGGCCCTGAGCGCGCCTTCGCCCAATCCCTCGCGCGGCGACATGCGCTTCGTGGTGGACACGCCGGCGGGCGAAAACCTTTCGGTGGGGATTTACGACGCGCTGGGACGGCGCGTGCGCCAGGTGTTCGCTGGCGCGCTCGGCCCCGGCTCGCACGCCATGCTCTGGGATGGCCGCGACGATGCCGGCCGCGTGACCCGCGCGGGCACGTATTTCGTACGCGCCGCGGGCGCGCCTCAGGCGCCGGTGGTCAGGAGAGTCGTCCGGATCGACTGAGGACTTCGTCCTCGGCCGCGTAATCGGGCTTCGGCCACTCGTCTTGTTGACTCAGCTCCCATTCCACGGAGCGGCGCATGGCTTCGGCTTCCGAGACGCGATCGACGAAGCCCAACTCCTGCCGGATGCGCTGCGTGCTCGTGTGCAGGTCGTAACGCCAGTCGTATGGATGGCGAAGGGATTCGGGAAGCTCTGCGGGCGAAACCGTGATGATGTGTCCTTTCCACCCGACGGCAGCGGCGATGCGCTCCCCCCACTCGCGCTCGCTGAGTGTCGGATCCTCTCCGACGTTGAACGTGCGCCCGGTCGCTCTCGAGTCGCTCGTGGCCAGGGCGATCGCGGCGGCCACGTTCTCGACGTATCCCCGCGTCCAGCGCCAGCCCGCCAGCTCGTACGAAAGCACGATGAAGGGCCGGCCAAGGGCCATGCGCTGTAGGTACGCGCGCAGGCGGTGCTGCCCGTCGCCCGGCCCGTACACGGCGGGCAGCCTGAGGACGGTTGCCGGAAAATCGGCGACGGCTCGCTCCACCAGGATCTTGTCGTAGTCGTCGGCGTGATCGAAGGCGTGCCCTTCTCCGCGATACGGAAAGCGCGTCTCACGGAGCGGGGCGTCTTCATCGAGGGGAGTGGGGTCCGGCGAGGCTGCTGACTTTCCGCGCAGGCCGTCGTAATTGCGGTACACGTCCGCGCTGCTGACCACGATCAACCGGCCCGTGTTGCCGCGCGCCGCCTCGACCAGCGCCCGCGCCTGGGATTCGGTATACGGGATCATGTCGATCAGCGCATCGGGCCGGACACGATGAATGGCTTGTTTCAATTCGTCGGGATGGTCGCGATCGGCCACGATGGCTTCGACCGGCGTCGACGTGCGCCCGCGGTGCAAGACAACGACATCGTGGCTTTCGGAGAGCTGCCGAACCACATGGCGACCGATGAATCCAGCGCCGCCAATGACCATGATGCGCATGGCGCTACGGTTTGCGGCCTTCGGCCCAGGCGGCCGTGTACCAGAAGGCGGCCTCTGGCCGCTTGCCCCAGGCGCGCAGGGCGTCGACGCCGCGGTCGATCTCCGCGTCGGTGACCTGGCCGGTGGCGAGGATGTCGGCGCGGCCGCCGATCAGGATGCCCGCGACGTTCTCCACGAAGCCGCCGAAATCGGGATCGCCGGCGCAGCTGCCGAAGAACAGCTCGTCGTTCTTCACCGGCTTGGCGCCGGCCTGGTGCAGGAACTCGATCAGACGGCGGCCGATGTTCGCGTCCAGGTTCAGGCGAGGATAGGTCACGAGATACGCCTGCCAGACGCGATTCACCTCCGGCGACTCGGGCCACATGCGGAAGACCGCGTGGTCATCGTCCTCGAGCACGATGCGTCCGCCCGGGCGCACGGCGCGCACCATCTGCTTCACCACGGCCATGGGCTCGGGCAGGTGCTCGAGCAGGAAGCGCGTATGCACGACATCGAACGTCCCCCACTCCTCGTCGCGCAGCGGCAGGTTCATCGCATCACCGACACGAAAGTCGACCAACGTGCCCTCGCCCGCCGCGTGCGCGAGCTCCTGCGCGCGCGCCAACTGCTCGCGGCTGCGCTCGATGCCGATGACGCGCCCCTGCGGCCCGGCCCCCAGCGCCATGCCGCGCGAGAGCTGACCGAGGCCCGAGCCCACGTCGAGCACGCGCTCGCCGCCTTCGAGGGCGAGTGCCGTGAGGGAGCGCCGGTTGATCAGATCGTTGAGCCGCGAGAGCCGCTTCTGCTCCTCGGGATCGGTGCCGTGAATGTAATGCGTCTCGGTCATGCTTCCGCCCCTCCGAACAGCTCGCCCTGCGGCCAGACATCCTTGGGATCGACGACCGGCAAACCCAGCTGACGCTTGAGATCGTTCACCGTCTCGGGCGAGTGGCCGGCGTAATGATTGTTCACGTATCCGTAGATCTCGTCCACCGAGTCCTGAGCGCGGCGCACGCGATCCACCCAGGTGACGAGCTCCGCCCCGCGATCGATCTGGATGCGGTCGTAGCGAGAGATGTCGGCCCGCGTGCCGAGCCAGCGCACGTAGAGAAACGGTGCCGTGATCTCGCACCAGGCCGGCAAGTCGCGCCACTGCGTCCAGGCCACCGCCGCTCCGTGCTCGCGCAGCACCTCGAGCGTGGGCGGCACGTGCCAGCTGGGGTCGCGGAACTCGACCGCGAGGTCGAGCGCTTCCGGTGCCTCACGAAGAAAGCGCGCGAGCGCTTCCGCATTGTCCGTGTCGCGCACGAACTCGGCCGGCATCTGCACGAGCACCGGCCCGAGCTTGTCACCCAAGGGCTCGAGTGCCCGCGCCAGCTCGGCCATTTCGGCCGCTGAGTTACGCAGCAGGGCGTCGTGCGTGACGGCGCGCGGGACCTTGGCGGCAAAGCGGAAATCGTCCGGCGTGTGACGCGCCCACGAGCGCGCGATGGTGGGCTTGGGCGGTTTGTAAAAGGTGTTGTCGAGCTCGACCGTGTCGAAGATCTGCGAGTAGAACGGCAGCAGGTCTTCCTGCTTGGCGCCCGGCGGATAGAAGACATCCAGCCAGTCGGGATAGGTCCAGCCCTGGCAGCCGATGCGAATGGTGGCGCTCAGCTCTGCAGCCTCTTGTGGAGGCGCTCGAGCAGGGCCGCCTTCCAATCGGGGTCGAGTCGGTCGAGCTCGATCAACCGGGCCATGGTCTCGATGTCGTCCACGTCGCGCACGTACACGCGGGCCAGCTCGAAGCCCGGGATGCGCGCCGGATGCTCGTAAACCTTCTCGACCGTATCGCCGACCTTCACCGTGCCTTCCTCGTGCACGGCGTGGTAGAGGCCCCAGCGCCCGGCGTCGGAGAAGCGCTTGATCATGTGCGGATCGCCGAACTTCATCGCCAGCTTGGAACACGGCAGGCGCGGGCCGGCCACTTCCAGCTCGGCTTCGCCGAAGCGATAGACATCGCCGATGCAGGCCTCGGCGTCGTTCCAGCCCGACACCGTGAGATTCTCGCCGAACATGGCGAGCGGCACGTCACGCTGCAGGTGCTCGCGCCACCACGGGTAATGATCGGCCGAGTACACGTAGACGGCCTTGTACGGACCGCCGTGGATGCTGGGCGATGCTTGGAGGTCGCCGTCCACGTTGTGGCGGCGGATCATGACCGGCCCGGGGATGGATTTCTTGTAGATGGCGGTGCGGAGCGTCTTGCCGTTCCAGACGTGATCTTCGGGCTGTCCGACGGCGATGTTCTCGATGCGCAATGGAGCCTCCGGAGAAGGACCGAGGCGGCGCATGCGATGGTATCAAATCGCGGGCGTCTCCTGCCTTCCCGCGTGAGCCGACCGCCGATTAGCTACTACCGAAGGGCGAGGAATCCTGGAGGGTGAAGGTGGGCTTCGCTTCGGCCGAGCTGGCCGACTCCATTTTCACACGAATCCGCAGGTTATTGGCGCTATCGGCCTGCTTGAGGGCCTCGTCGAGCGTGATCTGACCCGCCCTGTAGAGGGCGTGGAGGGCCTGGTCGAACGACTGCGAGCCATCGTCGACGTTGTTCTCCATCGCTGCCTTGAGGGCCGCGATCTCGCCTTTGGCGATGAGATCGGCGATGCGCGGCGTGTTGAGCATGACTTCGATGGCGGCCGCGCGACCCTTGGCGTCGGCGCGCGGCACCAGGCGCATCGAGACCACGCCACGCAGGTTGAGCGCCAGCTGCGCGAAGAGCTGCGCGTGCGTTTCGGGCGGGAAGAAGTTGATCACGCGCTCGACCGCCTGGTTGGCGTTGTTGGCGTGCAGCGTGCCGAGCACGAGATGGCCGGTCTCGGCGAAGTGCAGCGCCGCCTCGACCGTCTCCAGGTCACGCATCTCGCCGATCAGGATGACGTCCGGAGCTTGGCGGAGCGCGGCGCGCAACGCCGCCGGGAACGAGGCCGTGTCGAGTCCCACCTCGCGCTGCGACACCACGCAGCCCTTGTGCGGATGGATGAACTCGATGGGGTCCTCAACCGTGAGGATGTGGCCGGACGACTGCGTGTTGCGGTGATCGATCATGGCCGCGAGCGTGGTCGACTTGCCCGAGCCGGTGGCACCGGTCACGAGGACGAGCCCGCGCTTGGCCATGACCAGCGTGCGCAGCGTGTCAGGAAGCCCGAGCTCTTCGAAGGATGGGAGATCGAGGCGGATGAGCCGCGCCACGAGCCCGACCTGCCCACGCTGGCGATAGACGCTCAAGCGGAAGCGGCCGACTCCGGGCACGGCGCGTGCCGCCGTGAGCTCGTTCGTGCGGTCGAACTCGTCGGTCTCCGGGTCGGAGAGCGCCGCCCGGATCATGGCCTCGACTTCCTGCGCGTCGAAGATGTGGTCCACCGCGGGCTCGAGCTTGCCGTCGACGCGCAGAAGGGGCGCCGAGTCGGCGGCGAGGTACAAGTCGGACCCTTTGCACTGCTGCAGCTGGATGAGGAGGTCTTCAAGACGCACGGATGCGATCTCCTAGTTGATGAACATCCCCGGTTTCTTGGGCGGCGCCTGGGCCACGGCAGCGGCGACGTTCGCGGCCGAGGCCGGAGCTGGCCTGGGAGACGCGGGGCGCGGCTGGGCGGGATCGATCTCGGTTCCGCTTCCCGGCCCGCCCTGCTCGAAGAGCCGCGGATTGTTCGAGCGCCGCATGACCTCGTCGCGCGAGATCTTCCCGGTCATGAAGAGCTCGCGCAGCGACTGGTCGAGGCTCTGCATCCCGTGCGCCGCACCGGTCTGGATGACCGAGAGGATCTGTGCGGTCTTGTCCTCGCGGATGAGATTGCGCAGCGCCGGCACCCCCACCAGCACCTCGAGCGCGGCCACGCGCCCCTTGCCGTCCTTGGTGGGCAGAAGCGATTGCGCCACCACGCCCTCGAGCGACTCCGAGAGCATGGTGCGCACCTGCGCCTGCTGGCCGGACGGGAAGATATCGATGATGCGGTCGATGGTCTTGGCCGCCGAGTTCGTATGCAGCGTGGCGAAGACCACGTGCCCGGTCTCGGCCGCACTGATGGCCAGAGACGTGGTCTCGAGATCGCGCAGCTCACCCACCAGGATGATGTCCGGGTCCTCGCGCAGCGCGGCGCGCAGCGCATTGGCGAACGAGCCGGTGTGCGGGCCCACCTCGCGCTGGTTCACCAGGCAGCGCTTGGACTGGTGCACGAACTCGATGGGATCTTCGATCGTGAGAATGTGGCCGGCGCGACTCCCGTTCACGAAGTCGATCATGGCCGCGAGCGTGGTCGACTTGCCGGAGCCGGTCGGGCCCGTGACGAGGATCAGGCCGCGCGGCCGGAAGAGCAGCTCGCGAATCTTGTCGGGCAGGCCAATATCGCGCAGGCCGAACATCTTGTACGGGATCTGCCGCAGCACCATGCCGTAGTTCGTCTTCGCCTTCATCACCGAGACGCGGAAGCGCGCCTTCTCGCCGAACGCGAAGCCGAAGTCGGCGCCGCCGTTCAGCTTCACGCTGCTGATGTGCGCATCGGGCGTGATCGACAACATGAGCTTCTCGGTGTCGCTCGGCGTGAGTGGGTCGCCTTCGATCGGCGTCATGCTGCCGCTCAGGCGAAGCGAGGGGGGCTGGCCCACCTGGATGTGGAGGTCGGATGCATTCTGGTCGACCATGAGGTCGAGCAGGTCGT
>DASYSL010000126.1:0-16379 GCA_036003365.1 Candidatus Eiseniibacteriota bacterium | reverse complement strand
GCTCTCACAGGATGTAGCGGGTGAGATCCGGGCTCTTGAGCACCGGCTCGAGCTTCTCCTGCACGTACTGCCGCGTCATGCGGATCTTCTTCTTGCCGCTCTCCGGCACGTCGAAGAGCACGTCCTCGAGCAGCGTGGAGATCACGGTGTGCAGGCGGCGGGCGCCGATGTTCTCCATTTCCTCGTTGACGCGCGTGGCGATGCGCGAGATCTCCTCGATGGCCTCGTCGTCGAACGTCAGCTTGACGCCGTCCGAGGCAAGCAGCGCCTGGTACTGCTTGACCAGCGCGTTCTCGGGCTCGGTGAGGATGCGCACGAAATCCTTCTGCGAGAGCGACTGCATCTCGACGCGGATCGGAAAGCGTCCCTGCAGCTCCGGAATCAGGTCCGACGGCTTCGAGTGGTGAAACGCGCCCGAGGCCAGGAACAGAATGTGGTCGGTCTTCACCATGCCGTACTTGGTGGGCACGTTGGAGCCTTCGACCACGGGCAGGAGGTCGCGCTGCACACCCTCGCGCGAGATGTCCGGCCCCGCGCCGCCGCCTGAGGACGGCGCCACGATCTTGTCGATCTCGTCGATGAACACGATGCCCGTGTTCTCGGCGCGGTCGAGCGCTTCGGAGATCACCTTGTCCATGTCGAGGAGCTTGTTGACCTCTTCCTGGAACAAGAGCTCGCGCGCCTCACTCACCGCCACCTTGCGGCGCTTGCGGCGCTGCGGCATGAAGCCGGAGAGGAACTCCTGGAGATTCGACTCGGTCTCGTCCCACGGCTGATTGGAGAAGATCTCGAGCGGTGCCGAGCGCGCCGAGGCCACGTCGATCTCGACCAGGCGGCGCTCGAGCTTGCCGTCGGCCAGCTGCTTCTTGAGCTTCTCCCGCGTCTCTTTGTAGCGCGCCTCGGCGTTCGCCTCGGCGGCCGGACGCTCGCTGTCGTCGCGCTTGGGCGGCGGCAAGAGCAGGTCGAGGATGCGGTCGTCGACCGCCTCCCATGCTTCTTCCTCCACCTCGGCCGTGCGCTCGCTGCGCACCATGTTGACGGCCAGCTCGAGCAGGTCCCGGATCATCGACTCGACGTCGCGCCCGACGTAGCCCACTTCGGTGAACTTCGACGCCTCGACCTTAACGAACGGCGCCTGCGCCAGCCGCGCCAGACGGCGGGCGATCTCCGTCTTGCCCACGCCGGTGGGTCCGATGAGCAGGATGTTGTTGGGCAGGATCTCGTCGCGGATATCTTCCTCGATGCGCCAGCGCCGCCAGCGGTTGCGGAGCGAGATGGCCACCGCGCGCTTGGCGTCCTTCTGCCCGATGACGTATTTGTCGAGCTCCTCCACGATTTGCCGTGGCGTGAGCTCTTCGACTTCTTCGGCTTCCTTGGTGGCGCCGTCGCCGGCGGGACCTTCGACCGCGGCAGCAGCGGCGGCCGAGCCGCCGGCCGAGCCGCCGTGAGCCGAGCCGCCGCCCGCCTTGGCGCCGTCCTTGTCGGAAGCGCGCAGGCGGCCCAGCAGTTCGCGCGGCGCGCGCCGCTTGCGCTGCGCCAGAGGGACAGGCTTTCGCTTCGGGGTTCTCATGGCTTCACTTCCGGGTCGCGGCCCTCGGGGCCACGTCAGTTCAATCGTTTCGTGCTCAGTCCAGCGTCTCGATGGTGAAGCGGTCGTTGCTGTAGATGCAAGTCTCGGCCGCCACGCGCAGGCTCTCCTCGACGATCGTGCGGATGGGCAGCTGCGTGTGACGCACGAGCGCACGCGCCGCCGAGAGGGCGTACACGCCTCCCGATCCGGCCGCGATCAGCCCGTCCTCCGGCTCGACCACCTCGCCGCTTCCTGCCACCAGCAGCGCCTTGGTGCGGTCGACCACGCACAAGGTGGCATCGAGGCGCGACAGATGACGGTCGGTGCGCCACTCCTTCGCCAGATCGACCGCGGCGCGCTCGATGCGGCCCGGGTGCTTGCCCAAGTGCGCCTCGAAGCGCTCGACCATGGTCAGCGAGTCGGCCACCGCGCCGGCGAAGCCGACGAGCACGTTGCCGTCGCTCAGGCGGCGAATCTTCTTCGCCGTGTGCTTGAGCGCCGTGTCACCCACCGTCACCTGGCCGTCGCCGCCCAGGCAGGCGCGACCGTCGCGCACGAGGCCGAGAATCGTGGTGCCGTGATAGGTCTGGCTTCGGCTCATCCTCTCCTCAATCGGCCCGCGGATGCGCCTGCGCGTAGGCCCGCAAGAGCCGCGAAGGCGTCACCCGCGTGTAGATCTGCGTGCTGCTCAGCGAAGCATGGCCGAGCAGCTCCTGGATGGCGCGCATCTCGGCGCCGCGATCCAGGAGATGCGTGGCGAAGGAATGGCGCAGCGCGTGCGGCGTCACCCCCACTCCTTTGGCAACGCCCGCCAGCCGAGTCGCCACCATACGCTGCACGCTGCGCGTCGTGAGTCGTCCGCCGCGTGCGTTCTGGAACACGGGCTCGGCGTTGCCGCTGTTGCCGCTGTTGCCTTTGTCGCCTTTGCCGCCGCCCGCGCCCGCCTTGCGGTCGCCCAGCATGTCGCGGATCGCTTCCGCGGCGCGCTTGCCCACGGGCACGATGCGCTCCTTGTTGCCCTTGCCGTGCACCCGCACCGTGCGGTTCTCGAGATCGAGCCGGCCGCGGTCGAGCGAGACCGCCTCGCTGACGCGCAGTCCGCACGAGTACAGGATCTCGAGAATCGCCCGGTCGCGCCGCTCCGCGGCCGAGCCGCGCGGCAGGAGATCGAGGGCGCTGCCGAGCGGCTCCTCCGGCAGCGTGCGCGGCAGGCGCACCGGCAGCCGTGGCGGCAAGAGAGCGCGCCCCGGGTCCTCGGCCAGATAGGCGCTCCGCGACAGGAAGCGCGTGAACGTGCGCCACGCCGACGTGGCACGCGCCTGCGACGCGGGCGCCAGGCGCAAGCGCCCGAGATGGCCTTGCGCACGCTCCAGCGACTCGCGCGTGAAGTTTGCCGCGCTCACACTGCCGCGGGGCGCGATCCAGCGCAGCAGGCGGTCGATCTCGAGCTCGTAGGCCTCGATGGTGCGCGGGCTCATGTGCCGCTCGCCCGCGAGGTAGCCGAGAAACGCCGCGCGCGGATCGTCCTTCACGCGAAGGCGGGCGCTGCTGCTGCCGCTACCGCTGACGCCCGGCGCGTCCGTGCGCCCCTTCTCCTTCACGCCGCCTCGACCGACTCGTGATGGCAGCTCAGGCAGCGCAGGTAATCGCCCTTCTTCTTGCTCGTCTTCTGCACCAGGAACGCAGCCCCGCATTGCTCGCAGCGCCGCGCCACCGGGCGGTCCCAGGTCGCGAACTTGCAATCCGGGTACCGGTTGCATCCATAGAACGACTTGCCGCGCCGGCTGCGCCGCTCGACCAGCTCGCCGCCGCAGTTGGGCTCGGGGCATGGAATCCCCAGTCCGATCGGGCGCGTGTACTTGCACTCTGGATATCGCGAGCAGGCGATGAAGCGGCCGAAGCGCCCGCTGCGCACGACGAGCGGCGCTTCGCATTGCGGGCACTTCTCCTCGAGCTGCTGCGGCGCTTCCTGATCTTCCACGGGGCGCGTGAACTTGCACTCCGGATAGCCCGGGCACGCCAGGAACGGCCCATGCCGCCCGAACTTCCGCACCAGCTTGCGCCCGCAGCGCTCGCACGGAATCTCCGTCTCGACGGCGAGGTTCTTCTTCAACGACTCGCGATCGGCCTCGGCCTTCTCGAGGTCCTTGGAGAACGGTCCGTAGAAGCGGCGCACCAGCTCGTGCCACTCCTCTTCCCCGCTCTCGACGCGGTCGAGCCCGCGCTCCATCTGTGCCGTGAACGGCACCTCGAAGATGTCGTTGAAGCGCTCGACCAGCAGGTCGGACACCGTCATGCCGAGATCGGTCGGCGTGAGCTTCCCGCGATCCTTGGTGACGTAATCGCGCGTCGTGATGGTGCCGATGATCGTGGCGTAGGTGCTCGGACGCCCGATGCCCATCTCCTCCAGCGCTTTGACCAGCGTGCCTTCGGTGTAGCGCGGCGGCGGCTGCGTCTCGTGCCGCGAAGGCGCGACGTCCACGATGGCCAGCTCCTCGCCCTTGGCGAGTCGCGGCAGGCGCGACGCCTTCTCCTCGTCGTCCTCGCCCCACACCTTGCGGAAGCCGGCGAACACGGGAACCGTGCCCGAGGCGCGCAGGATGAGACGCCCCGCGCCGATGTCGACCGAGGTCACGAGATCGCGCGCCGGAGCCATCTGCGACGCCATGGTGCGCGCCCAGATCAACCCGTAGAGCTTCTGCTGCTCGCTCGAGAGCCACTTCTTCATCTCTTCCGGCAGATGCGCGACCAGCGTGGGCCGTACGGCTTCGTGCGCGTCCTGCGCGCTCTCGCGCTTGGCGTACTGGGGCGGGCTCTCGGGCACGAAATCGTCGCCGTAGCGGTTCTTGATGAGGTCGCGGATCTCGGCCACGGCCTCGCCGGCCAGGCGCGTCGAGTCGGTGCGCATGTAGGTGATGAGACCGACGACACCCTCGCGCCCGATGTCGAGTCCTTCGTAGAGCTGCTGGGCCACCGCCATGGTGCGCTGGCTCGAGAAGCGGAAACGCTTGATGGCCTCCTGCTGCAGCGTGCTGGTGATGAAGGGCGGCGCGGGATTGCGGCGGCGCTCGCTCTCCTTCACCTCGGCAACCGTGGCTTGAGCGCGGCGCAGCTCGGCGGCCAGCGTCTCGGCCTCAGGCCCGAGGATGCGCTCGTCCTTCTCGGAGGTGCCCACGCGGCGCTCGTCGACGCGATAGAGCATGGCCTTGAAGCGCTCGCCCTTGGCCGTGGCCAGCTCGACCTCGACCGTCCAGTACTCCTCCGCCTGGAAGGCGCGGATTTCCTTCTCGCGCTCGCAGATGAGGCGCAGCGCCACCGATTGCACGCGTCCGGCGGACAGGCCGTAGCGCACCGTGCGCCACAGGAAGGGGCTCACCTGATAGCCCACCAGGCGGTCGAGCACGCGGCGCGCCTGCTGCGCGTTCACCAGATTCATGTCGAGGTCGCGCGGCTGCTCGAGCGCGGCGCGCACGGCACGCTGCGTGATCTCGTTGAAGGTCAGGCGATGGATGGGTGCCGCGCCGTCCGCTTTCTTGGCCTTGATCTCGCGGATGGTCTCGGCCAGGTGCCAGGCGATGGCTTCGCCCTCGCGATCCGGGTCCGGTGCCAGGAACACGGCTTTGGCCTTGGCGGCCGCGGTTTTGATGTTCTTGATGACGTCGGCCTTGCCACGAATCGACACGTAGCGCGGCTCGAAATCCTTGTCGACGTCGACGCCGAGGTCGTTCTTGGGCAGATCCTTCACGTGACCGACGGAGGCGAGCACGACGAAGTTCTTGGGCAGGAGCTTGCCCAGCGTGCGCGCCTTGGCCGGCGACTCGACCACCATGAGATTCTTGCCGGCGGCGCCGAGAGCCTTGGCCTTGCTCTCGGCGTCCACGTACGCGGGGCGCTCGCGGCCGGCACCGCGCCGCGAGCCGGAGCCGGAACCGGAACCGCGTGCGCTGCGGCTACCGCCGCGCGCAGCGCGCTTGGGCTTGGACTTCGTCTCGGCGGCCTCAGCCTCAGGCGAGTCGGCGGCGGCGACGACGACTTCGGCGCCTTCGGCGCTTTCGGCGCTTTCGGCGCCTTCCACGCCTTCGGCCGGAGTGGCCTGCGCGTCGGCGGCTTCGGCGGCCTGGGCCGCTTCAGCCGCTTTGGCCGCGTCGGCCTTAGTGGACCGTCGTTTGCTCGTTGCCAAGATCGGTCTCGCTTTCCGGCTCGCCCGTAGCCTCGCGCCACACCATGTCCTGCACGTCGCGCAGGCTCACCGGTCCTTCGCTCTGTCCGACGCGGCGCATGATGCGCTCGATCTGCTCGGCGTCGAGACGGCCCTCGGCCGCGAGCGAGAGCAGATAGCCGAACGCGTCCGGAGACACGAGCTGCTGCTCTTCACCCGACAGTACGCGCGCCGTGGGATCCCCGGCGTTCTGGGAAGGCACGAGCTCCTCGGTCTCGCCCGCCGCTCCGGCCCTGAGCCAGGCCATGGCGCCGGCGACCGTCTCCTCGCTCACGCCTTCCTCGAGCAACTCGACCCTGAGGTCGTCGAGGGCGGCGGTGTCGCCGGCCCAGTGCGCGCGCAAGCGCTCCACCAAGAGAACAGCCACTTCCCGGATCGTCTTGTTCACGCTGCCTCCGCTCTCGCGAGCTTTGCCGACATCCTTGCGTTTCGAACCATCCTTGCGTTTCGAACCACTCTTGCGCCTCAAGCCGCCCTGCCCTCGTCCGAGGGTAAATGGCACTTCTTGTATTTCTTCCCGCTCCCGCATGGACAGGGATCGTTGCGTCCGGCACGCAGAGCGCCACGAGCCGGGCTGGGGGAAGCGGGCGATTGGGATGCCGCCGAGCGCGGCTTGGATTCCACCGCCACCCCTTCCTCCCCGTCGCCGGCCGGCGCACCGCCGAAGGCGGTGGGCGCTTCCGCGTGCGAGGCCGTCATGCGCACGGGTCCGCGCTGAGGCATGGCCGGCGCGTCGGCGAGCTGGATGCGGAACAGGCGCCGGAGCGACTCCTCGCGCACGTCGTCGAGCAGGCTCTCGAACAGCTCGAAAGCTTCCTTCTTGTACTCGAGCAGCGGGTCGCGCTGGCCGTAGGCGCGCAGCCCGATGCCGCCCTTCAGGTGATCGAGCTCGTAGAGGTGGTCGCGCCACTTCTCGTCCAGAGTCCACAACATGACCTGGCGCGAAACGTCGACGAACGCGTCGCCGCCCGTGCTCTCGACCTTGTGCTCGAAGGCCTGCACGGAGAGATTGGTCGCGGTCTCCTCGATGCCCTCGCGCGAGCCGCCCGCTTCGAGCGCGGCGACATCGATCGGCCACATGACCAAGAACGAAAGTTCCTCGGCGAAGCCCTTGAGGTCCCACTCCTCGGGGTGCGTGCCGGGAGCGCCGAGGAACTTCTCGGCGCGCGCCGCCACGCGCTCGGCGATCCACTCCTTCACCTCGTCGCGCACGTCCTGGTTCTCGAGCAGGCGGTTACGCACCTCGTACACCACGGTGCGCTGCTTGTTCATGACGTCGTCGTACTCGAGCAGGTGCTTGCGGATGTCGAAGTTGTGCGCCTCGACCTTGCGCTGCGCGTTCTCGATCGAGCGCGTCACCATGCGGTGCTCGATGACCTCGCCTTCCTGCACGCCCAGGCGCGTCATGAGGGCGGCGATGCGCTCGCCGCCGAAGAGGCGCATGAGATCGTCCTCGAGCGAGAGAAAGAAGCGCGACGAGCCCGGATCGCCCTGGCGGCCCGAGCGGCCTCGCAGCTGGCGGTCGATGCGGCGCGCCTCGTGGCGCTCGGTGCCCAGGATGTGCAGGCCGCCGAGCGACGGCACGTCGGGCCCGAGCTTGATGTCGGTGCCGCGGCCGGCCATGTTGGTCGCGATCGTCACGATGCCGCGCTTGCCCGCCTCGGCCACGATCTCGGCCTCGCGCTGGTGGTACTTCGCGTTCAGCACCGAGTGCGGCACACCCTTGCGCTTGAGCATGTACGACAAGAGCTCGCTCACCTCGACGCTCACCGTGCCCACGAGCACCGGCTGGCCACGCTCGTGGCACTCCACGATTTCGTCGATGATGGCGGCGTACTTCTCGCGCTTGGTGCGGAAGACGACGTCGTTCTCGTCGATGCGCACGACGTCCTTGTTGGTCGGAATGACGGAGACGTCGAGCTTGTAGATTTCCCAGAACTCGCGGGCTTCGGTTTCGGCCGTGCCGGTCATGCCGGCGAGCTTGTCGTAGAGCCGGAAGAAATTCTGCAGCGTGATGGTGGCGAGGGTCTGGGTTTCGCCCTCGACCTTCACGCCCTCCTTCGCCTCGATCGCCTGGTGCAGGCCGTCCGAGTAGCGGCGGCCGGGCATGAGGCGCCCCGTGAACTCATCCACGATGAGCACCTTGCCGTCCTGCACCACGTACTCGTTGTCCTTCTCATAGAGCGCGTACGCCTTGAGCAGCTGGAGCACGTTGTGGATGCGCTCGTTGCGCTTGGCGTAGTCGGCGTAGAGGCGCTCGCGCTCGCTCATGCGGCTCTCGGGCGTGGCCTCGGTCCCTTCGAGCAGCGCCAGCTGCTCGGAGAGATCGGGCAGCATGAACTCCCCGGGTTCGCCCGGCGACAGATGGTCGCGCCCCTTCTCCAGCAGGTCGACGTTGTGCTGCTTCTCCTCGACCGAGTAGAAGAGATCCTCGTCGAGCTCGTGCATGCGCTTGTCGCGCAGGAACTCGAGCTCGACCCGCGTGACGAGCCGGGTGAGCTCGGGCTTTTCCGAGAGCAGGCGCGCCAGGCGCTTGTGCTTGGGCGCCGCGCGCTTCACCTGCAGCAAGTGGACGCCCGCGTCCCACTCTTTCTCTTTCGTGTTGGCAGCCAGCTCTTCCTCGGCCAGGCGCAAATAGTCGTTGACCAGGCGGCCCTGCGCGGCGACCAGGCGCTCGACCGCGCCCTTGAGCGGACCGTAGTCCTGGTTCGAGTGCTCGACCGGGCCCGAGATGATGAGCGGCGTGCGCGCCTCGTCGATGAGCACCGAGTCGACCTCGTCGACGATGGCGTAGTAGAAGCCGCGCTGCACGCGGTGCTCCGGACGAACCGCCATGTTGTCGCGCAGGTAGTCGAAGCCGAACTCGTTGTTGGTGCCGTAGGTGATGTCGCAGGCGTAGGCTTGGCGGCGCTGCGCGTAGTCCATCTGGTTCTGGATCACGCCCACCGTGAGACCGAGCGTCTTGTAGATCTCCCCCATCCACTGCGAGTCGCGAAGCGCCAGGTAGTCGTTGACCGTGACCAGGTGCGTGCCGCGTCCGGCCAGGGCGTTCAGATAGAGCGGCATGGTGGCCACGAGCGTCTTGCCCTCGCCGGTGGCCATCTCGGCGATGCGGCCCTGGTGCAGGACGACCCCGCCCAGAAGCTGCACGTCATAGGGCACCATGTCCCAGCGCACGTCGATCCCGACCACCGACCAGGTACGCCCGACCAGTCGCCGGCACGCGTCCTTGACCGCGGCAAAGGCCTCGGGCAAGAGGTCGTCGAGCGTCTCACCCTCGGCGAGGCGCTGCTTGAATTCGGCCGTCTTGGCCGCCAGCTCGGCATCCGAGAGATCCCGGTACGAGTCGAAGTGCCGGTTGATCTCTTCGACGACCGGCCACAACTTCTTGCGGTCCCGATCGTGCTTGTTGCCGAACAAGCGGGTCAGAAGAGTGCTCACCATGTGGGGCTTGTCTTTCCTTTCGTTGCTGAGCTCGTTTCGTTGCTTTGCTCGTTTCCGGCGGTCGCGGGAGAGCGCCGGTCGATCACCTGCTGCTGCCTGCTGCTGGCTGCTGCTGCCGATGTGCCGCCCTAGGCCACGATCCAACAGCCAATCCACCTATTACGATGCGACCCGACGAAGTTGAGTCCGTCGGGTCGGGTGGCATCGTGCCCGTGTGATTACAGCTTGTTCACGTGCGTCGCTTCCGCACCACGATCTCCCTTCAGCTCCTCGAATTCGACTTTTTCCCCGGGGTGGAGTGTGCGGTACCCCTCCCCAAGGATCTGGCTGTGATGGACGAAATACTCGTTTCCGTCGTCCTCGCGGGTGATGAATCCATAACCCTTTCCATCACTGAACCATTTGACCGTGCCCAGGGCCATTCGACTTCCCTCCTTAATTACTGGCCTCATGGTACGGGCACGAGCCACCGTCAGGGAGCCTAGCCGCGGTCTCCGCGCCGGTCAAGAACGGGCTCAACCGTATGTGATGACGCAGGTTACGGGCTCGGATGTGGGTTTCTTGTTATTTATAGGAGGAGGATGAGCCGTGATACGGGGCGGTGAGGCGGCTGGTCAGGCGGCGGTGACCCGGGTCGTCAGGAAGGGAGTCAGGCGGCCGGTCGGATGGCGAGCTTCTCCTTCATCAGGGCGACCATGCCTCCCTTGCGATCGGCCTGCAGGCGGAGCGCCCACTCGTGTCCCGGTGACGACCGCAGAACCCGCGCCAGCTCCTCCTCGGCGAGGCGGGCTTCGCGGGCGCCGAAGAGCGCGCAGGCCAGGTAGACGCGTGCCTCGTGATACGCCGGATTGCGCTCCAGCGCCCGGAGAAACGCTTCCGAGGCGTCGTCCCACCACTCGAGCGCGAGCGAGCACAAGCCGACCGCGAAGTGCGCGTCCGGAAAGTGCGGAAAGCGTTCGGCGAGGCGGCAGGCTTCGTCCAGGGCTTCCGGCGCGCGACCTTCTTCGAGACGCAAGCCCACACGCAGCGAGCCCTGTTTCCAGGCCGATTGCGCCGCATGATAGGAACCGCGCAACCGGTCCGCGGCCGCTTCCCACGCGCCCGAGCGCAAACGATCGAGGCCGTCGCGGAAGAGAAGATCCTCTGGCGGCGGCCGCCGCTCGGCCATGCGCTTGAGAGTGGTGATGGCTTCGCCGAGCTGCCCGCCGCGCGCGTCGAGCAGGGCCAGCTCCAACTCCGCCGAGACGAAGCTCGGTGCCAAGTCGAGCGCCTTCTGGAACGACACACGGGCACAGTCGGTCTCGTCTCGGTCGAGATGCAGGAGTCCCCGCTCCAAGTGGAGGTCGGGATATTCGGGCGCTTCGTCGAGAGCGCGCGCGATCCAGTGGGTGGCTCGTTCGCCATCGCCGCCCAGGCGTGCGGCGATCCCGAGATCCCGCATGACCGAGGCGCGCATGCGCCGCGCCGCCGAGGTCAGCGGGCCGGTCTCGCGAATGACGCGGGCGAGCGCCGTGAGGCAATCCTCGAGCCGTCCGCCGCGCCGCGCGCGCAAAGCTTCGTCCCACGCGATCTGTTCGCGACCGGTGGGCTCGGGAGTGCCATGAGAACGGTGAGATCGGGGCGATAGCGTCACTCGACCGTTATCGGCGCGGGCAACGCGAAATTCAATTTTCCGTCGCCGCCCTGTGGGAAGCTATGAAAGTCGGAGTTTCGAGTTTCGAGTTCCGAGTTTCGAGTTCCAGTCGTCCCCCGGCTGCGCCCCCGGGAAAGCGATTTCCCATGCGTCGCCGTCCGTTGAGTCGCCTCGACAAGAATGAATTGTTCCGCCGCTTCAACCTCGCCCGCGCACGGGAGCGCGGCATCTCGGCCGAAGTCCTCGCCTACATCGCCGAAATCGACCGCCGCAAGCTCTACCGGGACCGCGGTTACGGCTCGATGTTCTCGTTCCTCGTGGGAGAGCACGGCTACTCGGACGACGCGGCCCTCAAGCGCATCCAGGCGGCGCGCGCCTCCCGCTCGTTCCCGATCCTCTTGTCGGCCCTGGCGGATGGAAGGCTTCACCTAACAGCCATTTGTCTGCTCGCCCCTCATCTGACCGTGGACAACGCGCGGGGGCTCGTGGCCGAAGCCACGCATCGCCGGAGCGCCGAGATCGAGCGCCTGCTCGCACTCCGAGAGGTGAGACTTGAGACCCTGGGCGCGCCGGTTGTGCGCCCGTCGAGCGACGCTGCGCCGGAGTCCATTGCGTTTGCCGAGCCCGTTCGTTCCGAGCTGCTCGATGCCGCACCGAGCGGCTCAGCGCCAATCGGCCTCGCGCCAGCGGGCTCCGAGCCATCAATCCACTCCGAATCAATCCACTCCGAACAGACTCCTCTGGACCAAGGACTCGATTCTCCAGAGCTGTCCCTTATGATCCCTCAACATGCCGTACGGCATGTTGCGCCGAGCCCCCATCTCGCGACGCAAGCTCCTGCGACACCGACGACTACCGTGCGCGCGAGACTTCCCGAGACGGCCGTCATGGTTGCACTGGAGAAGCGCGTACACGAGAAGCTGCAGTACCTACGTTCGCTTCTCAGCCACAGCCTTCCGAGCGACTCGCAAGTGATCGAGCGCGCGCTCGACGAGCTGATCCCCAAAGCCGAGAAGGCCAAGTTCGCTGCCACCGAGAAACCCCGCGTGCCGCGCCGCGACGCGCTCGGCCCCCACTACGTCCCCGCCGAGGTGCGTCGGGCCGTTTGGTCGCGCGACGGCGGTCAATGCACGTCCGTGGGCGATGGCGGCAAGCGCTGCGACGAGCGCCAGTTCCTCGAGTACGACCACATCAACCCGGTCGCGCGCGGCGGAAAGGCCACGGTCGAGAACATTCGGTTGCGCTGTAGCAGCCACAACCAGTACGAAGCCGAGAAAGCCTTTGGCGCCGCATTCATGGAGAACAAGCGGGAACAGGCGCGGCAGGTGCGCGGCGAGGCGCGCTCGCTGGAGCCGGACGACGGCCGCGTGGCGGAGAGGGCGGCCCCTGCCTACCGTAGCAACAGCATGGCGAAGCCGGCGCTCAACGGAACGGCGAAGTTGTCATCGAGAGGCAGAGGCAAGAGCTCGAACAAGGTCGCGGCCACCGCACCCGCCAAAGCCACCTGCCAGGGCAGGTGCGTCACGCCCCAGGCAAAAAGAAAAGACACCACCAGGCACGCCATCGAGCCTTCGAGCGTCTTCTTGGAGCCGAAAAGATGGATGCGGCCCCAGGCCTTGCCGACCAGGGCGGCAGCGGTGTCGCCGAGGATCAAGGCGCCCAGCGCTGCGACACAGATCTCGCGCGGAAAAATCATCACCGAGATGAGCGCGGCGATGAGCAGATAGGTCGACCCGAGCAAGGTGCGCTTCTCGTGCCGCCGGATCAGGCTGCCAAAGAACTGGCGGAAATACATCTTCACGCGCGGCTCGTGTAGGCGCAGGAGCTCGATGCCGATCGCGACCACGGTCGCGCCCAGAAGGAGATCGCGCATGGCGTGCTTCGACAGGTAGCCGTAGAGGTAAGCGAGCGGAATGGCAATCGAGGAAAAGTGAATGGCCTTGCGCACCAGCTCGTTGCCGAGCGCCACCCTCACTCCCACTCGATCGTGGCCGGGGGCTTCGTCGACACGTCGTAAACGACGCGGTTCACGCCGGGCACTTCGTTGGCAATGCGGCTCGCCGCGCGCGTGAGGAGTGAGGCGGGCAAGCGAGCCCAGTCGGCGGTCATGCCGTCCTCGCTGGTCACGGCGCGCAGGGCGACGACGCGCTCGTAGGAGCGCTCGTCCCCTTTCACGCCCACGCTCTTCACCGGCAGGAGCACGGCAAAGGCTTGCCAGACACGGTCGTACTGCTTCGCGCGCCGCAGCTCCTCGATGAAGATGGCGTCGGCGTGCCGCAGGATCGCGAGGTCTTCCTCGTTCACAGCGCCCAGGATGCGCACCGCGAGACCCGGCCCGGGAAACGGATGCCGGTCGACCACCGCCGGCGGTAGCCCCAGCTCGCGGCCCAGCGCGCGCACCTCGTCCTTGAAGAGTTGGCGCAAGGGCTCGAGCAGCGCGAGCTTCATGCGTTCCGGCAGGCCGCCGACATTGTGATGGGTCTTGATCACCATGGCGCCGTGGCCCGCGGAGGCGCTTTCGATCACATCCGGATACAGCGTGCCCTGGGCCAGGAAGTCGACGCGGCCGATCTTCTTCGCCGCCTGCTCGAAAACTTTGATGAACTCGTGGCCGATGATCTTGCGCTTGCGCTCGGGATCTTCGACGCCGACCAGGGCGTCCAGGAAGCGCTTGCGCCCGTCGACGCGCACGATCTGGACGCCCAGCTGGCCGGCCAGCGACTCCATGACTTCGTCACTCTCGCCTTCGCGAAGCAGGCCATGATCGACAAACACGCACGTCAGCCTCGAGCCGATGGCGCGCTGGATGAGCGCGGCGACGACGCTCGAGTCGACACCGCCCGACAGGCCGCAGAGCACGCGGCCGCCGCCCACGCGGCGGCGGATGTCCTCGATCTCGCGCGCCAGGAAATCACCCATCGACCAGTTCGGCTTGAGACGCGCGACCCGGAACAGGAAATTCTCGAGCAGCTTCTTGCCCGCCGTCGTGTGGATCACCTCGGGGTGGAACTGGATGAAGTGCCAAGGGTGCTTCTCGTGGCGGGCGCCGGCGAAGGCGCAATTGGCGGTGCGGCCGGTGGCGATGAAGCCGGGCGGCAACGACTTCACTTCGTCGCTGTGGCTCATCCAGGCGCGGAAGGAGCGAGGCAGGCCGCGCGTCAGCTCGTCCGGGCGGCCGATCCGGTAGCGCACCGTGCCGAACTCGGGGCGCGCTGCACGACCCAGGGTGCCGCCCAGCTCGCGCATGGTGAGCTGCATGCCGTAGCAGATGCCAAGGATGGGCACCCCTAGCTCGAACCAGCCCGGGTCGACGCGGTACGCGTCCGGCCGGTAGGCGCTCGACGGACTGCCCGAGAAGATCACCGCCTCCGGCGCGAGGCGGCGACCTTCGCGTGCCGATAGCGACGAAGGCCGAATCTCGGAGTAGATCCCCGCTTCACGCACGCGTCGGGCGATGAGCTGGGTGGTCTGGGAACCGAAGTCGAGGATGAGAACGCCGCCGCGAGCGGTTCGGGGGCGGCCGTTGCTGCTCGGCGTCGCGTCGCGCGAAGAGCGCCGGCGCGATCGGGAACGAGAGCGAGGCGACAGCGGGCGCGCGCTCAATGGCGGAATTGACGCCGACCGGTGAACACCATGGCGATGCCCGCGTCGTCGCAGGCGGCGATCGACTCGGCGTCTCTGACCGAGCCGCCGGGCTGGATGCACGCGGTGAGCCCCGCCTCCCGCGCCACTTCGACCCAATCGCCAAAGGGAAAGAAACCGTCCGACGCGATCACCGCGCCGCGCACGTCGTGGCCGGCGCGTGCCGCTTTCATGAGGGAGACGTGCAAGGCATCGATGCGGCTCGTCTGGCCGCTGCCGACGCCGAGCGTGCCGTCAGCGCGCGAGATCACCACCGCGTTCGAGCGCGCGCGACCCGACACGATCCACGCGAAGTGGAGCGCTTCCATCTCGGCCGGCGTGGGGGCGCGCTTGGTCTTGACCTCGAGCTGGATCTCGCCGGTATTGGGCCGCGCGCGTTGTATTAGGAGGCCGCGCGCCAGCGGCCGGGTGTCCCACGGTCCGGCGGCGAGGGCGTCGCGGCCGATCACGACGGCACGCAAATTCTTGCGCTTGGCGAATTCCTCTCGCGCTGCGGCTGTGAACGAGGGCGCTGCCACGCATTCGAGGAACAAGGGCGTCATGGCCTGCGCAGTCTCGCCGTCCACCTCGATGTTGAAGGCCACGACTCCGCCGAACGCCGACAACGGATCGCCCGCGGCTGCGCGCTTGTAGGCGGCGAGCGGGCCATCCGAGCCGTCGCTCAAGCCGACTCCGCTCGGCTCGTTGTGCTTGATGATGGCGCACGCCGGCCGGGCGAACTCGTAGACCAGGCGCGCGCCCGCTTCGAGATCGACGAGGTTGTTGAACGAGAGCTCCTTGCCCTCGAGCACCGCCTCACGACTCCACCACGGCGTCCGGCCGCTCTCGGCGTAGAGCGCCGCTTCCTGGTGCGGGTTTTCGCCGTAGCGCAGGCCGCGGGCGCGTCGATAGCCACGCACCCAAGTCTCGGGAAGTCCGGATGCGCGATCGCGCTCCTCGAAGAACCCGGCGATGGTCGCGTCGTACTCGGCCGTGCGCTCGAAGGCGGCGCGGGCCAGTGCCCGGCGAGCTTCGAGCGTCGTGCCGCCGAGCGCCACCGCGTCCCGTACCGCGGGATACTGATCGGGCGTGCTCAAGACCGCGACGCGAACGAAGTTCTTGGCCGCCGCACGCAAGAGCGCGACCCCGCCGACATCGATCTTTTCCACCGCTTCTTCCCAGGAGGCGTCGCGCGGCAGGGATTCGAATGGATAAAGGGTCACACACACCAGATCGATGGGCGGCAGGTCGCGGGCCGCCAGGTCGCGCTCATCTTCAGCGTGGCCGGCACGCGCCAGGATGGCGCCGAAGAGATCGGAAGAGAGGGTCTTCACGCGCCCGCCGAGGAACTCGGGCGAGCGGGTCAAGCGCTCGGCCGGCTCAGCCGCCAGACCGAGCCCGCGCAGGTACGTCGCCGTGCCGGTGGTGGCGTAGATCGTGGCGCCGCTCTCGAGCAAGGCATGCGCCAAAGCTTCGGCGCCCGTGCGGTCGGAGAGCGCGAACAAAGCCGTCCGCACCGCGACCCGTCCCTCGGTGGACCGGGAGCCGCCCGGGGTGCCGCCGGAATGTACGTCCGGCTCGGCCACGCTTTCGCTCACTCCACGCCTCCGCTCACCTCACGCCTCCGCTCACTCCACGCCTGCGCTCACTCTACGCCAGCGCTCACGCCGTCACGCCGAGCACGAGCCCGGCGCGGCGGGCCGCCTCCTCGCCCATGATCCGGGTCGCCGCTTCGAGATAGCGCCGGCGCGTGGCTTGCACGATCTCATCGGGCAACGCCGGCGCCGGCGGCTCGTGGTTCCAGCCGGCCCGGTCGAGGTAATCGCGCACGATTTGCTTGTCGAACGACTCGAGACGCCCCTGCTCGTAGGCCGTCGCGTCCCAGAAGCGCG
>DASYSL010000125.1:0-10040 GCA_036003365.1 Candidatus Eiseniibacteriota bacterium | reverse complement strand
TATCGTGCCGGTGAGCACGCCGGCGTCGGTGAAGAGAAAGCGGCCGCCCGGAACGAGCACTCGCGCCACTTCGTGGAAAAGCTCCTGGCGATTCTCGAGATGAAGGATGACGTCGAGCGAGAGAGCGGCTTCGAACAGGCGCTCCGGCAAGGCGAGGGGCGCGTTCAAATCGGCTCGGGTGAGCCGGATGCGCTGCTCCACTCCAAGAACACGCGCGCGCTCACGCGCCGAAGCGAGCGCCGGCTCGCTGGCGTCGATTCCGGTCGCCCAGCACCCGCTGGTGCGCATGGCGTAGGTGAGCGGCCCGCCCGGGCCGCAGCCGAGGTCCAGGAGCCTCGTCGAAGCCGAGAGCCGAAGGCTCGCCATGTCGCGGCGAAATTCCTCCGCCGTCACCCACGAGTGCTGGCCGATGTCCTCGCCGTACGACTCGCGCCTGACCTGGCGCATGAGGGGCGAGTCGAAGCCCGAATAGATGGGATCGTAGCCGCCGGTGCGCGTCTCGATGGCCGCCGCCCTCATCCCGCAATCGGCGTTTGCTGCATGGTGACCGCCTGCCAGCGCCCGTCCTTCCACACGAACACGCGCGTGTACCAGATGCGGCCGGCGAAGGGCTGGCCATGGAACATGCCGGTGTTGTTGGCGATGGCGCGCAGCACGGCCACATCGCCATACACGCGCACGTTGGTGCTGTCGTACTTCACCGTGAGCAGCTTGAGGTCACCGCTCGCGATGTCTTTGATGTTGTCGGCCTTGGTGCGCAGGGTGCCAAGGCGTGAGATCTCGACGAAGTCGTCGGCCACGAGGCGCGACAACGCGGTGGTGTCGGCCTTGAGAAGCGCGTCGGCGCGCGCCTGCTCGGCGGCTCGCACGCCCTCGGCGGTGTGCGCGGAGTCGGCGGCGTACGCGGCACAGGCGAGGAGCAGCCCGGCCACCAGAGCGATGGAGACTCGCGACATGTCGTTCTCCTTGATCAGGGCGGTCCGCCCCATTCGAGCCACGTGCCCTTGCCCGTTTCGAGTGCGGTGCGGTGAATCTCGTGGGCCGAGGCCAGGTCCTCGACCGCGATCCCGAGCGACTCGTAGACCGTGATGTCGTCGGGTGAGGCGCGGCCCGGCGCCTTGCCGATCAGCACCTCGCCCACTTCGCCGAGCAGATGCGCATCGGTGATCGCGCCCTCCCGGCGCGCGATCAGGAAGTCGCCCGACTCGTTGACGCACGATTCGCGGCAATCGGTGTAAAAGCGCGCCCGCTTCACGGCTTCGGTGTCGAGCTCGCGGGTGGCCGCGAAGCACGCGCCCACGGCGTTCAGGTGCGCGCCAGGCGCGAGCCAGGCCCCGTGCACGATGGGCTCCTGGGCGGAGGTCGTCGTACACACGAGGTCGGCGCCGCGCACCGCCTCCTCCCCGCTCGCGCACACTTCGATCTTCACCCCGGCTGCGTCCGACTGCTCGCGCGCAAAGCGCTCGGCGTGCTCGCGCGAGCGGCTCCACACGCGCACGCGGCGCAGCTTGCGCACGGCGCGCATGGCCGGGATGTGGCTGCGCGCCTGCGCGCCCGAGCCGATGATGGCGAGATCGCCGGCGTCCGGACGCGCCAGCACATCGGTCGCTGCGCCCGAAGCCGCCGCAGTGCGGATGGCGGTGATCGCGGTGGCGTCGATGATGGCGAGCGGCTCGCCGTGCTCGAGCCCGAACAGCATGACCACGCCCTGGTGCGAGTCGTAGGGCGTTCCATGATTGCCGGGCATCACGCTCACCACCTTGAGGCCGAAGCTCCGGGGCTCGCCGAGATAACCTGGCATGAGGCCCAAGATTCCCGAGCCGTCGGGCAGGCGCACCATGTTGCGCAGCGGAAGCACCACGTCGCCGCGCGCCAAGGTCGCGAGCGTGCGGCGCATGAGGTCCACGCACGCCGGCATGGGCAAGAGGTCGTGGACGCCGGCCTCGTTCACGAACAACACCTTCATGAAACGCTCTCCTTCGACTCGAACAGCGCCAACACCCGCTCGGGATCCACGTTGCCTCCGGAGACGATGCTGACCACGAGAGTGCCCGCCGGCACGCGGACTTTACCCGCGAGGAGCGCGGCCGTAGCCGCCGCTCCCGCGCCCTCGACGTAGAGCTTGGCGCGAACGAGGAGCGAGCGCATCGACTCGCGGATCTCTTCTTCGGAGACGAGAACGATCTCGTCGACCGCCTCGCGCGCCACCTCGAGCGGCAGCGCGCCCACGAAAGGCGGCGTGAGGCCGTCGGCGAGGGTCGCCGGGCGCGGAGCGGGCACGGGCTTCCCGGCGGCGAGCGCCGGCATCATGCCAGGACCTTCTTGGAGCTCGACGCCGATCACGCGGCAGCGGGGCGAGAGTGCTTTCACCGCGCTCGCCACGCCGGCCATGAGGCCGCCGCCGCCGATCGGCACCACCAGGCACCCGACCTCCGGCACCTGCTCCACGATCTCGAGACCGAGCGTGCCCGCGCCGGCAAGACCGTTTGGATCGTCGAATGGATGCACGAAGGCGGCACCCGTTTTCGCCTCTTCCTCGCGCAGCCGATCGAACAAGGTCGTGCGATCGGCGTGAGCCACGATGCGCGCCCCGTAGCCGCGCACCGCCTCGAGCTTGGAGCGCGGCGCGTCGGCTGGCATCACCACGGTGCACGGCACGCCGACCACGCTCGCCGCCCAGGCCACGGCCTGCGCGTGATTGCCGGCCGAGACCGTGATGAGCCCGCGCGCACGCTTCTCCTCGGGCAGCATGAGCACGAGGTTCAAAGCACCTCGTGGCTTGAACGACCCGGTCTTCTGGAAGCATTCGGCCTTGAGCACGAGACGCACGCCGGCGCGCTCTCCGAGGCTCCGCGACGACAGCACCGGAGTCCTGTGCAGGTGCGGCGCGGTGCGCTGGGCCGCCTCGCGGATGGCCTGGATGGGGATGAGCATGAGATGCAGAAACTTGCACTGGAAACCGGGGAGGTCAAGTGTGCCGCGAAGCGCGTTCGGTGCCACTCTCCGTCGCCCGGCCAAGGAGACTGCCATGCGCTGCGCGGTGTCGTCACGCTGCCTCTTTCCCATCAAATGCGAGATTCGGGGCCCCCTTACGGCCCCGGGTGTACCATGATCGCGCCGCGCTTCCCCCATCATCGTGCCAAGGAGGCTTCCGATGAGATCCGCCAGCAAGATCACGTTGTTTCTTCTTTCCGTCGTTCTCGTGCCATCGCTTGCGTTCGCGACGGACACAGGTACGAAATCAAACACGACGAACACGACGAGCTCGACGACCACCGCCGCCAAGCCGGCCGCGACGACGGCCGCACCACAGATGACGATGGCCGACGTGAAGAAGAAGCTTGGCATCGTCGTCTTCCCCGCCAAGAATCAGGATGCCAAGCAGCAGGAAGCCGACGAGCTCGAGTGCCTGCAGTGGGGCGCCGATCAGGCTGGCGTGCATCCCGGCGACAAGGGTCCAGACGCCAAGGCAGCGGGTGATGCCGCGGCTGCGAAGGTCGACTCGGCCGCCACGGGCGCGGCGGTGAAGGGCGCGGCCAAGGGTGCGGCGGCGGGTGCCATCTTCGGCGCCATCACTGGCGACACCGGAACCGGCGCCGCCGTGGGCGCGGCTGGTGGTGCCTTGGCCGGACGCCGGGCGAAGAAGCAGGCCAAGGCGAACGCTTCGGCGCAGGCCGAGGCCAAGGTCAACGCCGACCAGCAAAAGAAGCTCGACGAGGTGAAGAAGGGAATGGCGGCGTGCCTGGAGTCGAAAGGCTACTCGGTCAAATAGGCGAGAACGTCGAGGAGCGGGCCGGGCGCACGCGCGGCTCGCTCCTTTTGGGTTACGGGATGTAGACGAGTCCCAAGCGGAAATTGGTCAGCGAGAATTTGATCTGGCTCGAAGGCCCCACCTGCTGGTTGCCGTCGTCGAATCGCGGGTCCACGTCCACCTTGACCGCGTCGGCGCCGACTCCTAGCTCCAAGCCCACTTTGTGCGAGAGGTAGTAGCGCTCCGCCACGTCCCCTTCGATGTAGCGGAAGTGGAAGCGGTCGATGCGGAGCTTCACGATGCGCGCGTCAGCTTCCGTGTACCAGCGGCTGCCATGGAGGAAGCGACCGTACAGGCCGAGCGAGCCGACGGGCGCGGTGAAATCCTCCGAAGCCGAGTAGCTCACGCCGCCACCGCCCGCCGATGCCAGCGCGTCCAGCTCGGCCTTGAGGAAGAGTGCGCCGAGTCCCACCCCGAGTCCTAGCTGCGTGCGCTCCTTGGCCATGAAGGCGTAGCGATAATTCAGAAAGAGAAGATTGGTGGTGAGCTTGCTGTCGAGGCTCGCGCCCACATTGAAGGTCGTGTCCCTGAACGTGATGGTGCGCTCCAAATCCTTTTCGCCGGTGCGTGATGCCCACTGGTAGCCACCCTCCAGCTCGCTTCGACGCCCGATCCTCATGCGTCCCTGGATGCGCGGCTGCGGCTTGACCGTGGCGAGCCCGAGGTCTTTCTCGGCGTCGATCGTCGTGCCTTCGCCACCGCCATTGCTCGGATCGACCCGGATGTTCGTGTTGAGGACGACGGCCGTGAACGAGGGCGAGACTTCCCACTTGTGATACAGGCTCACGTAGTGGCTGGGAGCAGCGGCGCTTGGGGTCTGGGTCGAGTCGGGAGTGGCCGCCACGGCGGTGGAAGCACAGCCGAGCGTCGCGAAAGCACAGAGGATCCATCCACGCAAGGAACGCATCGAGCCTCCTGGGGGGAGAAACCGTGCGCCAGACTACCACGACCGAGTGACCGGCGCACTCCAGCAGGCGATCTCGTGAAAAGCGAAGCGGCGAGCCCGACAGGCACCCGCCGCTCTTCCCCTCAGCTCGCTTTGGCGACGTGAAGCTTGGCGGTGTACTGGCCGCTCGATCCGGGCACGCCCTCGACCGACACGGTGCCCTGCCACGCCTTGCCCTCCGAGTCCGTGAAGCTCCAGCGGCTCGTGCCGTTCGCGGCGGGACTCACGCTCTTCCATTGGGTTTGCTTCGTGAGGGCTTCATCGATGCCTCGCAACAGGGCCGAGCCGTCCAGCTCCGTGGTGCCGCGCGCGATGTACTCCCACTCCGTCCTGTCGCCGCGGCTGCTCACGACATGCCAGCGCGCCAAGTTGCGTAGATCGACGTCGGGCAGCATGAGGTCGGCCAGCTGGGCGGGCAGAAACGGCTTGTCGGGCTGCCAGTCGTATTCCAGGCCCAAAGCCACGTCCTGCGCTTCTCCCAGGCCTTCGAGACGCGAGACCACGTGCAGCGCGCCGTCGATGCCGGCGGTGAGCCCGCCGGTGGTGACGATCTTGCCGTTGTCGACGAAACGCTGATCGTTCACCACGTGAACTTTGGGGAACGCGGCCCGCATGGGCTCGATGTTGTGGGCGGTCGTGGTCGCGCTCAGCCCGTCGAGCAGGCCCGCGCTCGCCAGGATGAAGGCGCCATTGCACACCGAAATCGTGATCTGCGTCTTGTCGTTCGCCTTGCGGACCCAGGCCAGCGCCGGCTCGCTCTTCTCGGTCGCCCGCACGCCGCCCCCGGGCACGAGCAGGATGTCGGGCTGGGGCGCGTCGGCGTAGGTGTAGCTCGGCACCACCTTCATGCCCATGGCCGTGGTCACAGGTTCCTTGGTCTCGGCCACCGTGTAGACGTCGTAGTTGGCGGCTCCGAAGACTTCCCAGGGGCCGGTGTAATCGATGATCTCCGTGCCGTTGAAGATCAGGATCGCCACCTTCTTGCGCGGCTCGGACACCACGATCGTCGAGGCGTCGACCAGCGCCATGCCGCACGCCGGACAGATGCCCGGCTTGTCGAAGGAAGCGGTGTCGCACGGTGCGCCACACGGCGGGCAGACGTAGCGCGTGGCGCTCGCCTTCGCTGTCGGGAGATCGAGAGACGCGCCCACCGCGGCGAGGGCGAGGATGGCACAGAGCGTGGTCGTGAGCAGGATCTTCATGACGGTTTCCCCATTTCGTGGTTCTGGGACGACGGCCCGTGGAAGCGCTGGCGGTAGTGGCTGGGTGGAATGCCGACGATCTTGAGGAAGGCGCGACGCATCGATTCCGGCGTGCCCAGGCCGGTGCGCCGGCAGATGTTTTCGAGCCCGTCGCTCGATTCTTCGAGCAGTCGCCGCGCCGTCTCCACGCGCGTGCGGGTCACGAAGCGCGCCGGCGGATCGCCGACCTCGCGCGCGAACATGCGCGCGAAGTGGCGCGGGCTCATGGCCACGCGGCGCGCCAGCTTCTCGACCGAGAGATCGGCCTCGGGATGCTCGAGGATGTAGCTCTGCAGGTCGCGCAGCGGCTCGTGCTCGGCCATCTGGGCCGAGAGCTGCGCGCTGAACTGCGTCTGGCCGCCAGGGCGGCGCAGGAACATGACGAGGGCGCGGGCCACGGCGAGCGCGACTTCGCGCCCATGGTCTTCCTCGACGAGCGCGAGCGCGAGATCGATGCCGGAGGTGACACCAGCAGCGGTGTAGATCGAGCCCTGCTTGATGTAGATGCGATCGGGCTCGAGCTGCACGCGCGGAAAGCGGCCGGTGAAGTCCTGGATGTAGCCCCAGTGCGTCGTGGCGACGAGTCCGTCGAGGAGCCCCGCCTCGGCGAGGAAGTAGGCGCCCGTGCACACCGAAGCGAGCCGACGCACCAGGCGCGATTGCTTGCGAATCCACGCCAGGAGCGGTTTCGACTTGCAGTAGACGTCGGAGCCGCGCCCGCCCGAGATGAGCAGCGTGTCGATACCGGCGCCGACCTCCCGATAGCCGTGCTCCGCGTACAGCTTGAGCCCCGACGACGCGGCGAACGGCCCGCGCTCGAGGCCGATGATCTCGACCGCATACGCGTCGTCCTCTGGGCGTATCCCCTGGCTGTGCAGCCAGCGCGACGTGCGCGCGAAGACTTCGAGCGGCCCGGTGACGTCCAGGATCTGGATATCGGGATAGGCGAGCATCGCGACGCGGCGTGTGCGGGTGGAACGACTGGATTTCGATCGCTTCGGTGCCATGGCCACGAGATTGAGGCCCGGCGGCTCATGGCACAATGACAACGTTCCCACGATTTCTGCCATCAGGTAGACCGACGGTCAAACCGGCTAGAAAGAGAAAGGGCCGGTCACCCGCGTGACCGGCCCTCGTGGCACTTCCGCGCAGGCGGCGATCAAGCCGCCTTGGCGCTCTGCTCGTCCTCGTCTTCGTCCGCGTCATGGCCCCCAACCGCGACCGCCGAGCGCACGCGATCCGAGGTGCGACGCTCCTCGCGCAAGCCGTCGATCGTCGCCTCGGCCTGCTTGAGCAGGAACTGGAGCGAGCCCGCCTTCTCCACCGCCTGATCCACGAGCGCCTTCTGCGCCTGCAGCGACTCGAGGCTCGAGCGCACGTCCACCAGCAAGCCCTCGGCGCGCGCCAGGCGACCTTCCGCTTTGGCGATCTGGCGCTTGCGCTCCTCCAGCTCGCTCGACGATTCGCGCACCGTCTTGAGCTCGACCATGAGCTCCTTGAGCACCGAGCGGCTCTGTGTGATCTCCGTGTGCGCCGCCGAGATCTCGCGCACGCCCGTCGCCGTCTGGTCGGCCACCGAGAACATGCGGTCGAGATCGGCGCGCAGCGATTCGATCGTGTCCTGGCGCGACGACAGGTACTCGATCGAGCGGGTCAGCTCCTGATCGAGCGTGTCCCACTGCGCGAGGCGCTCCTCGAACTGGTCGAGCTTCTTCTCGACCAGGCGCAGGTGCGCGCCACGATCCTCGAGCTTGGACGTCAGCTCGCCGGTCTTGGTCACGCGCTGCTCGCTCGCCGTGATGGCGCCGCCCAGCTTGGTCGACAGCTCCTCGAGCTGCTGCGCGGCGGCCGCGGTCTCCTCGCGGAGCGCCGACGCGCGCTTGAGGTCCTTCAGCGTCTCCTGCACCGAGCGCTTGCGGCTCTCCAGCTCTTCCTTGAGCGCCTGCGAAGCCTCGGCGATCGCCTCCACCGATTCGACGCGCGTCATCACCGACGAAACCGTCTTCTTGAGGTCGTCGGCTTCCTTGCCGGCCTTGTTGAGGCTCGACGAGACATGCGCGATCGTCTTGGTGAGGCGGTCGGCTTCCTCGGCGTGCGACTCGAGCGTCTGGAAGCGCTGCTCGGCCGCGTCCATCCGCGACGTGAGCTCGGTGCCGCGCTCGTCGAGTCTCTGGCTCGTGCCCTCGACCTCGGTGAGACGGCCGTCGAGCGACTCCACGAACTCGCGCCTGGACTCGAGGGAGGACAGGGACTCCGCGATGCGCTTGGTCTGCTTCTCGGCCAGATCGACGACCGGCGTGAGCGAGGTGAGGCTGTCGACCTGCGCGCGCAGCTCGCCCGTATTGCGCTCGACGTCGGTGAGCCACGAGCGCGTCTGGGCCTGCGACTCGCGCAGCCGCTCGATCTCCCCGTGCGCGGCGTGCGCCTGGTCGAGCGCGTCCTTGACCGCGGCGTGGGCGCCGCCCAGCTGGGTGAGGTCGCGCAGCGCCGATTCCACCACCGGACGCAGCTGCTCGATGCGGCTCACCTGCGCGCCGATCTCGCGGCTCGCGCGGCTCGTCTCCTCGAGCTCGTGGCGGAGCGTGTTGAGCTTGCTGATCTCGGAGTCGATCTGTGCCGCCTCGGTGGTGAGGTTCTGCAGGCGCGCGGCCAGGGCATGCGTCTGCGCGTCGATCTCCTTCACCGCGATCTTCGAGTCGTTGACGCCGCGGAAGCGCTCCTCGCAATCGGCGAGGGACGCGCGCAGGTCGCTCACGCGCTGCGTGGCCGACTCGAGGGCGCGCCGCTCGAAATCGAAGCGCTCGACGCTCTTCTTGGTCTCGTCGGTGGCGGCGGCCAGCTCGTGGCGCCCAGCCTGCACGCGCTCGTCCATCTCGCGCTGCAGCTGGCTGATCTCGCTCGAGCGCTCGAGCACGGCCTCATGCAGCTGGCGCAGGCTTGCGACCTGCTCCTGCAACGAGAAGAACGTCTTCTCGTTCTCCTGCTGCTGGCGTAGGCCGGAATCGATCTGGCGCATGGCGCGGTCGAGCTCGGTGGCCTGGGCGAGCGCCCGGTCGGCGGCCTGGCCCTGGGCCTCGAGCGAGGCCGTCTTCTGCGCCACGAAGTCGGTCATCGCCTTGAGCGCGCCCATCTCGCGGCGCACGTCGTCGGCGCGGTGGCGCACGCTGTCGATGCCGCGCGCGGCCTCCTCGACCATGGCCATGCGGCGCTCCTTGTCGGTGAGCGAGCGACCGAGATCGTCACGGCGCTTCTCGAGGGCTTCGACCTTGGAGTTGGTGGCCTTCTGGTCGTCGACCAGGCGGTCATACTGCTCGCGCAGGCGCGACAGGTGGTCGCTCGTGGCTTCGAGCTGGCCACGCAGCGACTCGGCGTCGCCGCGCAAGACGGAGAACGGCTTGTCGATCTCGAGGAACGAATCGAGACGCGTCTCGAGCTCGAGCGCGGCCTCGATCTTCTGCCCGATGTTCTCGGAGGCAGCACGGATGCGCTGTGTCTCCTCGAGCGCCGACGTGATCTCGGCGCCGGCGCGCGCGTGCTCGGCCGACAGGCTCTCCGCCTTCTCCTCGAGCGTGTGGAAGCGCGTGAGGATGGGCGCCAGCGCATCGAAGCGCTGCGTGAAGTCCGTCAGCTGCGTCTCGACGGTCGAGACCTCGCTCGCCACGCGCGCGATGGGCTCGCCCAGTTGCTCGAGCCGCTCGGCCGAGGTGCGGGCACGGTCCACGAGCACCTCGTAGCGGGCGCACTCCTGCTGGATCTGCAGCAGGATGGCGCGCATTTCGTCGGTCAGCTCGCGGTCCTTGGCGGCTCTTCCGGTCAGGTTCTTGAGAAGGGAGCTCATCGCACTCTCCTGAACGCTTCCTATGCGTGGGGCGGACCCGGGAGGCCGCCGGCTCGTGATCGTTGGCTCCACGGCTTCCCTCGCGGGCGGGGAGCGCGTGTCGCGACCGGCGCTTCCCCTTGCAAGACGCGGACCCTTCCACGACGTCGGGAAATGGGCGCGGAATCCCCGCTGGCGAGCGCATTTGCAAAGTCGGGCGGTCAG
>DASYSL010000124.1:0-3047 GCA_036003365.1 Candidatus Eiseniibacteriota bacterium | reverse complement strand
GGGGGCTGCAGACCTTGCCCACGACCGGATTTCCAATCGGCCTCATGGACGACAAGCCGTTCGAGTGCACGCGGGTCACGCTCGCGCCCGGCGAGGCGCTCTTGCTCTACACGGATGGTCTGACCGAAGCGCGGCGAGCCGATGGATCGGAGTACGGCACCGAACGGGTGGAGGAGGTGCTACGCGATTACGGGCGCGCGGATGCCCGGCATCTCGTCGGCCATCTGCGCGAGGACTTGAGTGACTTCCTTGACGGCACGGCGCGCAACGACGACCTGAGCTTGCTGGTGATTCGGCGGGTGTAGGGCGTGTTTCTCGATCCCAAGTCGGCCGCTCGAGGAGCGTTCGGGTTTCGACTCGCGCGCCCTCGAACGAGTGACCGTGCCTCGTCGTTGACGGAAGATGGTCCACTTACAGGTCCATGGACCTGTAAGTGGGTCCAATCCCCAAAGCGCCCAATCGTATGTTCTGGAACGGGCGACTCGTTCACTCCGCTCCAACTAGCCGGTCGGCACGAAATCGCGCGGCAGGGCGTTGGCGCAGCGCTGGCAGATCGTGGGCTGACCCTCGACCTTGCCGACGGTGTCGCGATGGATCCAGCAGCGCTCGCAGCGGGCGTGCTGGGTCTTCTCGGCCAGAACGAAGAGCCGCCCCAAGCCGGCGCCCAGCGGCTCCTGCGCCGGTCCCGAGCCACGCTCCAGAGCGGCGCCCTCGCCGTTCACGCTCTCGATGAACACCTGGCTCATCAGAAAGAGCGAGCGCCAGCTCTCGTCGTCCATCGACTCGAGCACGCGGAGCGTTTCGCCGTCGGCGGCGAGAGTGAGTGAGACCTCGGCGAAGGTGCCGAACTCCTTGCTCGCCCGGCGCGGCTCGAGCGCGCGATACACCGCGTCGCGCACCGCAAGGTAGGCGGCCCAGCGCTTGGCGCCCTCGGCCGCGGTGGCGGCCGGAAGCAGACCGGGCTCCGGCCACTCCGCCAGGAAAAGGCTCTCGGCGCGCGCCGCGAGCCAGGGCGCGGCGAGCCACACCTCGTCGGCCGTGAAGGGGAGGATTGCGCCCCAGGCGAACACCAGCTGCTCGAGCGCGTAGGCGAGCACCGCCTGGGTCGAGCGGCGCAGGGGATCGTCGTCGGCCAGCGTGTAGAGCGCGTCCTTGCGCACGTCGAGGAACACGGCCGAGAGATCGGTCACGCACAGATCGACGAGCCGCGATACCACGATGTGGTTACGGCTCTCGGCGTAGGCTTCGCGCGCCTCCTGGAACGCGCTCTGCAAGCGGCCGAGGAAGGCCGCGTTCAAGGGGTCGCGCGCCGCCTCGGCGAGCAGTGCCGGGCGATTGGGCGGCGGCGTGTAGCCGTCGAGATTAGCAAGCAAAAAGCGGAACGTGTTGCGCACCTTGCGATACGAGTCCGAGACCCGCGTCAGGATCTCGTCGCCCACGCGCACGTCGGTGCGCCAGTCGGCCGAGCAGGCCCACAGGCGCACGATGTCGGCGCCGCTCGTCTTGATGACGTCGAACGGCGAGATCACGTTGCCGAGCGACTTGTGCATGGCGCGGCCTTCGCCGTCGAGAATCCAGCCGTGCGTCTGCACGGCGCGGAAGGGCGCGGCGTCGCGCGTGGCCACGGCGATCATCAACGACGAGTTGAACCAGCCGCGGTGCTGGTCGGGTCCCTCGAGGTAGAGATCGGCCGGCCACGAGAGGTCGGGCCGCCGCTCGAGCACGGCCCGCTGCGTGCAGCCCGAGTCGAACCACACGTCGAGAATGTCGGTCTCCTTGCGAAACGGGCCGGGCTCGTCGCACTTGGGGCAGTGAAAGCCCGCCGGCAGGAAGCTCTCGACCGGCGACACGTACCAGTCGTCCGAGCCGTGCTGACGCGAGCGCTCGGCGACCAGGCGCATGACGCGCTGATCGAGAATCGCCTCGCCGCAGGCGTCGCAATAGAGCGCGGGAATGCCCACGCCCCACGAGCGCTGGCGCGACAAGCACCAGTCGGGCCGGCCGGCCACGGCGTCGGTGATGCGATTGCGGCTTCCCGGCGGATCCCAGCGCGCCTGGCGCACGGCTTCGAGCGCCTTCTCGCGATGGCCCTGGTGGTCGATGCTCATGAACCACTGCTCGGTGGCGCGGAAGATCACCGCACCCTTGCAGCGCCAGCAGTGCGGATACGGGTGCACGTACGAGGTCTCGGCGACGAGCAGACCGCGCTCACGAAGATTGGCGATGATCTCCGGATTCGCCTTGAACACGTGCTTGCCCACCCATGGGCCGGCGTCGGGCGTGAACTTGCCATGAGCGTCGACGGGGGAGAGCGCCGGGAATCCCTCGCGGGTTCCGACCTGGAAGTCTTCCTTGCCGTGCCCGGGTGCCGAGTGGACGATGCCGGTGCCCTCTTCGAGCAGCACGTAAGGCGTGCCGTCGACGAAGGGCGAGGGGCGGCCCATGGGATTCTCGAACGTCGCCCCGAGCAGCTCGTCGCCCCGGAAACGCGCCAGCTCGCGCGTCTGAGACCAGCCCGCCGCCTCGACCAGCGCCGGCACGCGCGCAGCGGCGAGCAAGTAACGCCGTCCGCCGTCCGTCTCGACGACCACGTATTCATGGCGCGGCCCCACCATCAAGAAAAGGTTGGCGGGGAGCGTCCAGGGAGTCGTCGTCCAGGCGACGGCCGAAAGGTTGTCGAACTGGTCCAGCTCGGCCACGCGTGCGCCCGCCGGGCCGGCCTCGCGGCGCTCGCCGCGGCGGTGCGGGAACGCAACGAAAACCGAGGGCGAAGGATCGTCCTGGTACTCGATCTCGGCCTCGGCCAAAGCACTGGCGCAGGTCGGGCACCAATGGATGGAGCGCAGGCCGCGGTAGACGAAGCCCTTCGCTGCCAGCTCGGCGAAGACCTTGATCAGATCGGCCTCGAAATCGGCATCCATCGTGCGGTAGGGATGCTCCCAATCGCCGATCACGCCCAGGCGGATGAACTCGTCGCGCTGCACCTCGAACCAGTGCTGAGCGTACTCGCGGCAGCGGCGGCGCAGCGTCTGGCGGTCGGGCGACTC
>DASYSL010000123.1:0-51624 GCA_036003365.1 Candidatus Eiseniibacteriota bacterium | reverse complement strand
TCATTGCCTTGTGACACCAGGGTTACGGCGGCGGTGTCCTCGTGCAGGCGCAGGATAGCGGCCGCGTATTCATCGCAAATCAGGAAGTCGCCGGTGGACTCGCGAACGATCCCCGTGGTCACGTGGTAGGGGCTGAGATTTGCGAAGTCCTCCCAGCTGGCGCTTTCAGGATGAAAAAGGACGACGCGCCCGCCGCGCGTGAGGAGCACGAAATCTCCGGGATGGATGGTCGGAACCGCGAAGCAAACGTCGGCGCTGAGGGTGGCAAGCAGGGCGAAAACCAGAGCGCGGAGGAACCTCATGGCGACCTCCTGAGAGGAGGCCTCAAGGATACCCCCGCGGCTCGGAGCCGTCTATTTGTCTGGGAAGACTACGTGGCAATGTCTTCCCTCGGATCAGCCGCCGGCGGCCTGCTGTTTGGCGCGCTGGCGCGCTTCCTCGCTGGCGTAGATGGCGATCTCCACGCGCCGGTTCTGCTGCCGGCCCGCCTCCGTGTCGTTGGAGGCGATGGGTTCGGTCTCACCCCTGCCGCGCGTGTCGTAGCGCGTGACGCCGCGTGAGGCGAGATATTGCGCCGCCGACCGCGCGCGCCTCTCCGAAAGCCCGAGGTTGTAGGTGTCCGAGCCGACATTGTCGGTGTGCCCGACGATGAGCAGATCGGAGTTGTCGTACTCCTTGAGGCTGCCGGCAAGCGCGTCGAGATTGTGCTTTGCTTCGGAGCGCAGGACATCCGAATCGAAATCGAAGAGCAGACCCGACGCGAAGGTCACCGCGATGCCCTCGCCCACGCGCTCGACCGTGGCGCCCGGAACGTTCTGTTTGATTTCCTCAGCCTGCTTGTCCATCTGGTGGCCGATGATGGCGCCCGCGGCCCCGCCCACGACCGCGCCCAGGATGGCGCCCTTGGCGGTCGAGCCGGTGGCGTGTCCGATCACGCCGCCAACCGCGGCTCCGCCGGCCGCGCCGATCACCGCACCTTTCTCGGTCTTGTTCATCGACGAACACCCGGAGGTACTCGCGATCATCAAGGCCACGATCGCGCCGTGAACGAATGGATTCTTGGTTCGCATCATGACATTGCCTCCTGAAGTCTCATCGCGCGCCCACTTGCTCGTGCACGATGGTGATAGGTTCCGGATAGCGGATGGGGCCTAGAGAGGTTTGAATCGTCGGTACCGCCCGTAGCGCGATGCTCGTCGGCTCGCCGATGCCGGCGGCGCTTTGCGCCAGATCGAACAGATCCTGCGCGCGGCCGCCGAAGAACTTCCAGAGATCGAGCTGGATGTCGATCGGCACGTCCGTCGGCTGCCCCGGCGGGAACTGGAACTCCTGACGCAAGGATCCCGAGACGGTCTCCTTGTCCTTCACGAGCAGCGTCCAGTCGAGCTGGAGGAGTCGCGCCGTTACCGGATTGGACACTGGATTCTCGCCCGTCACGTGCACGGTCATCTGGAGCGGCACGCTTCGGTTCGCCACGGCGCCGGCCAGGCGCGCGACCTCGGTCGCGGTGAGATCGCTGTACGACCGTTTGCCTTCCAGGCGGATTCCGGCCAGCGTGCCGTCACTCACCCGATCGAGCTGGAAACGCACTTGATGCAGAGCCGCGACCTGCGACAGCGTCGCGCATCCGCCGGTGAGGACGCCAAGAAGGAGGGCCGTGAGGAAGGGGGGCACGGTTCGAATCATTCCGGCTCCACGCGGGTGGGGTCGGGGGTCGAACCATGATGACCACGGATGCGTGTCCGAGGGCAAGCAGCCGAATCCCGGCAGCGGAAGAGGCCAGATCCGGCCAGCCGGTTAGGCGGCGTTCTCCTTGGGCGTCAGGGCTTGCTCGACCAGCATCATCTCGAGGTCGCCGCGGTCGAGCAGTGCGGCCAAGCCGTCCATCTTGCCCGACTCGAGGCACTCTTCGATGGCCGCGTAGATCTCGGCGCAGCGCTGCGCGCCGAGCGAAGCGCACATGCCCTTCATCGAGTGGCTCTCGATGCGGGCACGCGTGGCGTTGCCTTCCTGGAGCGCGGAGCGCAAACGGCTCGCCGGCTCGCTGAAGCGCTGGAAGAACGCGTCCACGAGCATGCGGCGCACTTCGGCGTTGCCCATCGAGGAGTTGGCGAGCTGGTCCTCGTCGAGCACCGGCAGCTCCTCGAGACGCGACCACCACACGGCAGGCATGGCCTTAAGGGCCGTTTCGGCGGCGGCCGGCACGTCGCTCGGAGTCTCGGTTGCGCTCTCGCCCTCCGGCATGGCGGCGTCCGAGGTGTCGCCGTGCGTCCAGTGCTCGACCGACTTCGCCAACGTCTCGAGGTCGATGGGCTTGCCGAGGAAATCGTTCATGCCCATGGCAAGCGAGCGCGTCCGGTCGGAATCGGAGATGAGCCCGGTGACGGCGATGATGGGCGTGTTCTTGTTCGGCCCGTCGCCCTGGCGGATCTGGCTCGTGATCTCCCAGCCCGAGTGATCGGGCAGGATCACGTCCATGAGCACGAGGTCGTAAGTGCTCCCGGTGAGCACCTCGAGCGCCGAGTCGTAGCCGGTGGCGACGTCGGGGTGATAGCCGAGGCGCTGCAGCACCATGCTGACCACGAGCTGATCGAGCGGATTGTCCTCGACGAGCAGGATGCGCGTCTGGCGGCGGCGCAGCTCTGCCACCGAGTGGCGCGTCACGATGCCGCTCTCGCCCGCCTCGCCGCTCTGGCTCCGGCGCAGCACCTCGAGGGCGGCGCTCGTCCAATCGTCGTCGGCCATCGGCTTCACGAGATAGGCCGCGAAACCGGCGCTCTCGGCGCTCGCGGCGTCGCCGCGGCGGCCAAGACCGGTGGTCATCACGAGACGCGTGCCACTCATCTCGCCCTTGTCGCGGAGCTCGCCGGCCAGGGCCGCGGCGTCCGTCTCGGGCAGGTCGCGGTCGAGGAAGCAAAGCTTGAATGGATTGCCCTGCGAGGCGGCGGCGCGCACGAGAGCCAGGGCCTCGGCGCCGGTCTCCGCTTCCTCGCACGTGCATCCCGCTTCGCTGAACACTCGCACGGCGGTTTCCCGGTCGGCGCGCACGGGATCGGCAATCAGGACGCGAGCGCCGTCCAGCGTGGCGCCCGAAAGCGAAGCCGGGGCGGGCTCGGGCAGCTCTTCCTGTTTGGTGAACGGGATCTGCACCCACAGCCCCATGTCTTCTTCACCGTGGTGCTCGACGCCGCACGTGCCGCCCATGAGGTGCACGAGGCGACGCGCCATGCCCAAGGCCAGGCTCGATCCCTGATCGCCGACCAGGAACGCGTCCTGCGTGTCCGCGAAGGCGCGGAACGAGGTCGGGATCGCCACGCTGCCACCATCCTGGCCGCGCGTGAACAGGAAGCGCAGCGCCACCTGGTGCGCGGTTTCGGTGTCGAGGTCCACCGACATGCGGATCTCGCCCTTCTCCGTGTGCTTGAGCAGGGCCACGCCCAGACAGCGGATGATCTGGCGCAGCCGGCCGGCGTCACCCTTGATCCGCGAGAGCACGCGGTGGTGGATGCGGCAGGTGAACGAGAGCTGCACCTCGTTGAACGCGGGCGCGAGAAAGCTCGCCACCGTGTCCATGGCGACGCGCAGGTCGAAGTCGTGGTGCTCGATCTCGAGCTGTCCCGATTCCATCTTGGCGAAATCGAGCATGTCGTCGACGAGCTGGAGCAGCGACTGCGAAGAGTTCTGCAGGATCTCCGAGATCGTGCGCTGCTCGGGATCGAGCTCGGTGTCGAGGAGGAGGCGGCTCATGCCCACGAGCCCGTTCATGGGCGCGCGCAGCTCGTAGCTCAAGCTCGTGAGATAGTCGCCGCGCATCTGCGCCGACGCGGTGACGCCCTCGAGGCGCGCCGACAGCTCCTTGAGACGGATCTGCGAGGCTTCGAGCTTGCTGTGCAGGTCGTGCAGGTCGTGGCCCGCGCACACGTAGGCCGACTGACCTTGCGAATTGGTGACCAGGCGCACGCGCATGCCGATCCAGCGGCTGCCGCCGCGCGCCGATGGAATCGGGATCTCGCAATAGAAGTCGCGGCTTTTCTGGCGCCGGTTGCGCAGGAAGGGCCGCACCATGCGGCGGCGCTCGGTCTCGGGGAACACGCTGGCGAAGGAGTGGCCGACCAAGTCCTTGCACGACATGCCGGTCAGCTCTTCGGCAGCGGCGTTCATCCACAGCACCCAGCCTTCGCCACTGATGCAGAAGATGGGCTCGGGGATGAGGTCGCGCGGATCGAAGCGCGCTGCGGGCGCGGCGCTCTCGGGCGTTCCGGTCGAAGTGGACGCGGCGACGGGCAGCGTCGAAGTCTCCGAAGGACCTTCCATGTCGATTCCCCCTGGCGGCAGTGACCCTGCCTTCCTTGGCATGCGCGCCGAGCAGTCGGAACCGTAGCCGGCTACTCCCGAGCGGCATTCGCGGGGGATATCGGCAGCTTGGCCGAATTACTTAGAGGAATCTGTCCAAGACTTGGACCGAGCCTACTTCTCGGGCTGCGAGCCCGCCTTCTGCCAGTACCGGGGCCTCATGTTGGCGCCCAGGACGCGCTTGCGGAGCCGGAGCGAGGTGGGCGTGACCTCGAGGAACTCGTCGTCGCGGATCCATTCCAGGCACTGCTCGAGCGACAGGCGATGGACCGGGAGCAGATGGACGCCCTCCTCGGAGGTCGACGAGCGCATGTTGGTGAGCTTCTTCTCCTTCACGATGTTGACGTCGATGTCCTGCTCGCGCGCGTTCTCACCCACGACCATGCCCTCGTAGCAGATCTCTCCCGGCTCGACGAACATCTCGCCGCGCTCCTGCGCGTGCTCGATGGCATAGGCGGTGATGCGGCCGGGACGGTCGGCGACCAAGGCGCCCGTCGTGCGATGCGGGATGTCGCCATGCCAGATCTCATAGCCGTCGAAGAGGTGGTTCAGGAGACCCGTGCCGCGCGTGTCGGTGAGAAACTGGCTGCGGAAACCGATGAGCCCGCGCGACGGAATCCGGAACTCGAGCCGCACGCGCCCCGTGCCGTGGTTGACCATGTTGGTCATGCGGCCTTTGCGCCGTCCGATCTTCTCCGAGACGATGCCCACGAACTCCTCGGGGCAATCGATGACCAGCCGCTCCATGGGCTCCTGCACCGTGCCGTCGACCTTCTTGGTGATGACCTCGGGCTTGCTCACCGTCAGCTCGTAGCCTTCGCGGCGCATCATCTCGATCAGGATGGCCATCTGCAGCTCGCCGCGCCCCGAGACGACGTAGGCGTCGGGCGAGTCGGTGGGCTCGATACGGATGCTCACGTTGGTGAGCAATTCGCGCTGCAGGCGGTCACGGAGATGGCGCGAGGTGACGTACTGACCTTCCTTGCCCGCGAGCGGCGAGTTGTTGATCGAGAACACCATGCTCACCGTCGGCTCGTCGACCACGACGCGCGGCAGGGGAGCGGGAGTCTCGGCGTCGGTCACGGTGTCGCCGATGTGCACCTCCTCGAAGCCGGCGAGAGCCACGATCTCTCCCGCCGCCGCCTCTTCGACCTCGGCGCGGTCCAAGTTCTCGAAGACGTAGAGCTTGGTGACACGGGCCGTGTGCGCCGAGGCGTCGGGTCCGATGAGGGCCACTTCCTGGCGCGCGCGCACGCTGCCGTTCACGATACGGCCGATGGCCAGGCGACCGACGAAGTCGGAATAATCGAGGTTGAGCACGAGCATCTGAAACGGCGTCTTGGGATCGTGCCGGGGCGCCGGGATATGGCGGATGATGGCCTCGAAGAGCGGCTGCAGCTTCTCGTCCTTGCCGTCGGGCGTGAGCCGGGCGATGCCCTCGCGCGCGATCGTGTAGAGCACCGGGAAGTCGAGCTGGTTCTCGTGCGCGTCGAGATCGATGAAGAGGTCGTAGATCTCGTCGAGCACTTCGGCGGGGCGCGCGTCCTTGCGGTCGATCTTGTTGATCACGACGATGGGCGTGAGCCCCAGCTCCAGCGCCTTGCGCAAGACGAAGCGCGTCTGCGGCAGCGGGCCTTCACTTGCATCGACGAGCAGGAGCACGCCGTCCACCATCTTGAGCGTGCGCTCGACCTCGCCGCCGAAGTCAGCGTGGCCCGGCGTGTCGACGATGTTGATCTTGTGGCGGCCGTAACGCACCGCCGTATTCTTGGCCAGGATGGTGATGCCCTTCTCGCGCTCGAGGTCGTTGGAGTCCATGACGCGCTCCATGACCGACTCGTTGGCACGGAAGATCCCGCTCTGCCAGAGCATGGCGTCGACGAGGGTCGTCTTGCCATGGTCGACGTGGGCCACGATGGCGATGTTTCGAATGTCGTCGCGTACAACAGTCCCGTCTTGGGGACGGGCAGGGGCAGCCTGCAAGGGTTTCTCCTGGAAAAGAGAGCCGGAGGGGTTCGAAAAGCCGTCGTATGACGATCGACGATGCGTCAAAGAAACCACATTCCCCGCGTTCCCGTCCAGTCGGCTAGCGCGCCGAGTCGCCCATCTCGGCCTGAGCGCGCAGGGCCAGCGGATTGCCGGCCTCGAGCGCGAGCCCCTTGTGCATGAGCTCGCGCGCCTGGACGAGCTGTCCCTTGCGCAGCTCGATCAAGGCGGCCATTCCGAAGTACTCGGCCGACGGTCCGATCATCTCGAAGCTCGCCTGGTTCATGCGCTCCGCTTGCTCGAAGGCGCCTGCTTGATATGCGACTCGCGCGCGATTGCGAACCACCCAGAGGGCGAGCTGGCCGCTCGGGTGCGCCGACTGGGTTTGCGCCGCGGCGGCGAGCAGCGAGTCGGCAGCCCGTGCTTGGCCGCGCTCCGTGGCATGAACCGCGTCGCGCGCCAGATCCAGCGTGTGCGGCTCGAGGACCACGGCTGGCTGGGACACGTTCGGGTCGAAGCTCAGGACGACGTCGTTGCGTGCGTCGAGGCCTCCGGGACGCCACAGCCATCGCCAGGTGATGGTGGAGTCGCCATACCAGACGCGCGGCGCCTTGGGTGGCACGAGAGCGATCTCGGTGACCGCGAGCCGCGACCAATAGGCGATCGTGGCGCCGGGGGGCAGCGTGGGATCGTGCCCGAGGAGTGCCGCGCGTGTGCGCTCCGCGGTGCGCTGCAGGCGCGCCACGCGCACGTAGGACATGCCGCTCGCCGAAGGCGGTGGTTCCAGAGTGACGAGGGTGGCGGCGGTGGGCGCGAGGATGAGCGCGAGCGTGCGTAGGCCGAGCGCGGCGTAGGCGAGCCACGGGCGCGCGAGACCCGGGAAACCGATCACGACGACACCCAGCCACAGCGCGGGGAAGGGGCTGCGCCAGGAATTCCATTGCGCCAGGAAGGCGAGCGGCAGGGCGCCGAGCCCGAGCCAGACGGCTGCACCTAGGAAGGCCGGCGTTGCGGATTTCCGCTCCGGGTGACGAGCCCGCACGAAAAGCATCACCGCCACGATCGCGATCAGCGCGTATCCGGCGGCCACGAGCACGTGAGCCGAACCGAGCTCCTCCAGATTGAGCTGGCTCATGAGCACGCGGAAGATCGCCTCGAGCCACTTCAAGAACGGTGATCCTCCCGCCGCTCCGCGATCGAGCCATCCCGCGCCGTGACCGCGGGCGATCACACGGCCCGTGAGCCAGAGCGCTGCGACCGCACCCATGCCGAGTGCCCCCGAGCGCAGGGATCGCCGGCGCCAAGCGATGAAGAGCACGGCGGGGAGAACCAGAACCGACGCTTCGTGGCACAGGAGCGCAGCCAAGGCGGCGATCGAGGCCGTCCACCAGCGCCTCGACAAGGCCTCGTGAACGGCCAGAGCAGAGGCCAGCATGGCCATCAGGTACTCGCCGCCGGTCGGCCAGACGAAGAGCGTCCGCATGGGCTCGGCCAGCAAGGGAAACGTTGCCGCCGCAGCCGCGACCGAGGCCGGGAACACGCGGCGGCCGATGCGAAACAGAAGCACGAACAGGGCGAAGAGAAGGCAGGCGTGCACGGCCGTCACGATCCAGGGCGCCGTGAAGAACGCCGGGGCGAGCGCGGCGTAGTAGAGCTGCCGTCCCAACGGCCGCCAGTAGGAAAGCGAGCCCATCGGTCCGAAGAAGTCGAAGGGCTGGAAGCGCAGCGCATACAGATAGTCGTAGTCGTCGGCGGCGGGGACCCCGAGCGGGGCTCGGCGGCAGGTCCAAAGGAGAACGAGGAGCGCGATCGCTCCCAGCGCGTACCAAGGAAGATCGTTGGTCGGCCGGCCTTGGCGATTCTCCATGCGAGGGCCGAGTGTCGCGCACGGGTTCGGCCGCCGCAAGAGTCTCGCTTGCTCCGGGAGCCGCGGCGGTGTTCTAGTCATTGCCGTGAACGCTCCCGAGGTTCGCCTGCGCCGCGCGCTGCGGCTGCCCGACGTGGTGCTGTTCTTCGTGGTGGCGGTCATCGGGCTGCGCTGGATCGCCACCGCGGCGGCCGCGGGCCCGAGCGGGCTCGTGCTCTGGGTGGTTGCCCTGATCACCTTCTTCCTGCCGCTCGGTTTCGCGGTGATCGAGCTCGCCTCGCGCCATCCCGAAGAGGGCGGGATCTACGTGTGGGCGCGCTACGCTTTCGGCGATCTCACGGCGTTCATGACCGGTTGGCTCTACTGGGTGAGCAACGTCGTCTACATGCCCGGGCTCCTCTATTTCGGCGCCGCCAACGCGCTCTACGCGTTCGGGCCGGCGGCGCAGGTGCAAGCCAACAACCCCTATTACTTCATTCTCGTCTCGCTGGCCGGCCTGGCGCTCGCCTGGTGGCTCAACGCCGTTGGCGCCGGCGTGGGCAAGTGGCTCTCCAATCTCGGGGGGATCGCGACCTGGATTCCCGCCGCCGTGCTGGTCGCTCTCGGCGTGATCGCGTTCAAGCAATTCGGATCCGCCACGCCCTTGTCCATGAAGACGCTCGTTCCGCACCTCGATTTCGGGCATGCGCTTTTGTGGTCCACGATCGCGTTCGGGTTCGCCGGGCTCGAAGCGGCCTCCCTCATGGGCGACGAGATCGATGACCCGCGCCGCACCGTGCCGCGCGCCATCGTGCTCGCAGGCATCTCGATTGCCGCCATTTACATCCTGGGGACGCTCGCGGTGCTGGTTGCGCTTCCGCAGGCCGACGTGACCGGCCTCTCGGGAATCCTGCAGGCCACCGATCACATGGCCACGGTCACCGGCTGGAGCACGGTGACGCCGGCCATGGCGCTGCTCGTCGCATTTGGCTGCCTGGGCGGGGCGGGCGCCTGGCTCGCTTCGACGTCACGGCTGCCCTTCGTGGCCGGGATCGATCGCTACTTGCCGCCGGCGTTCGGACGCTTGCATCCCAGGTGGGGAACGCCGCACGTGGCGCTCGGTGTGCAAGCCGCGGCGGCGGGAGTGATCGCGATCCTCGGGCAGGCAGGCGCCACCGTGAAAGGCGCCTACGACGCGCTCGTCGCCATGGGCGTGATCACCTATTTCATTCCCTATCTCGTTCTGTTTGCCGCCTACGCGCGCGCCAAGGGCAACCTGCGCACTCCCGGCGGGAGGCCGGTCGTGATCCTGCTCGCGACGCTGGGCGGGGTGACGACCGCCGTCGCCCTCGTACTCGCCGCCGTGCCGCCCTCCGACGCGCCGGACAAGATGTGGGCGGTCACCAAGGTGGTGGGGGGAAGTGCCGTGCTTGCCGTGATCGGCGCGTTTCTCTTCGCGCGCCGCCGTCGCGATTCAGTCGCCGTTCAGGCTCCGCGCGATTAGACGATGGAAGTGGTGCACGCCCTGCTCGCGCGTCGGCGAGTAGCGGCCGCGATCGTAGAAGCGAGACGCAGCGCCGCGCTGAGCCGCCTCGACGATGTTCTCGTCCTCGCGCTCGACCCGGTCGAGGGTGGCACCGGCGCCCACCTCGAGGCGTGACGGATCGACCACATAGCTCAGGAACGAGACCTTGGTGCGATCGATGGCCAGCGGACGCACGACGTTGATCGACATGCCCCAAGGATAGAAGTTGAACATGGTGTTGGGATAGAGCCAGAAGTAGTACGCGGCCACGCGCTGGCCGCGGTCGGGCGAACCGGCCGGCAGCGTGAAGCAGTCCTCGCCCTCGTTCGCGATGCCCACCTGCAAGGTGCCCCACGGAAACAGCTCGGTGCGGTAGCTGCCGTAATCGAGCGCCGCCGCCAGGCCCGCGTGCACGAAGGGAATGTGGAAGCCTTCCAGATAGTTGTCGCAATACAGAGCCCAGTTGGCGCGCACGAGGTACTCGCGCGAGCGCGCCGCATCGTAGAGGCCTTCCGACAGGGGCAGCCAATCCATGCGGGCACGCATGTCGCCGATCCACTCGTCGAACGGCGAGGCCGGGGCCAAGGAGACGAAGAGAAACTTTGCCCAGGCCCCGATCGTCAAGGATCGGAGGTCGTCGGCCGGGGTGGGAAAGTGTTCCGTCTTCTCGAACTCCGGCATGGAGAGGAACTTGCCGTTTAGCCCGAAGCGCCGCCCGTGGTAGCGGCAGCGTAGGAACGGCTCGACGCCTTCGTTCTCCGACACGAGATTCGCCCGGTGCGTGCACACGTTGGACAGGCAGTGGATCGCGTCACTCTTGTCGCGCGTGAGCAGAAGCGGCTCGTCGAGGAAGCTCTCGAGCAGCGTGAAGGGGGACACCTGCCCCGGAACCTTGACGCGATCGGTATCGCCGGCGAGCTGCCAGCTCGTCGCGAACACGCGCTCGCGCATGCGTTCGTAGGCGTCGGGATCGGTGTACGCCCAGCCGGGCAGCGTGGCAGCCTTGCGGATGTCCGCGTCGATGACGAGCCGGTCCTTTGCGCTCATGACGTGCGCACGCTAGCACGCGTGCCGCCCTGACGAAAGCTTGACTCGCGCGAGCCTGGCGCCGACCGTCAGTCTGATACGTCCTGTTGAAGGAGGGAGTCATGTCGCGCCCACGACCCGTCGCCTGGATCGCCCTGCTCGCCGTCTTGGTCATCTCTTCTCCCGCCTGTGCCGCTCCCGGGCCCGTGACACCGGTGACCACGGTCCCGTTTCACCTCATCGGCAGCACCATCGTTCTGCCCGTCCACGTCGCGAAATCGGATTCGCTCTGGTTCATCCTCGACACCGGCGCCGGCCACGGCTCCGTCACCCTGGCGCGGGCCCAAGAGCTCGGACTCGGCTTTGGCGGCCAGAGCCAAGCCCAGGGTGCTGCGGGCCGGGTGGAGTCGCGCCAGCTCAAGTCGTACGACGTGCGCCTGGGCACGATCGCCCTCCCTATCGAGCACGGCTCGTCGTTTCCTCTGGAGAGCATGTCGCCGCGCATGGGCCACGTCGTCGACGGCATCGTGGGATCGGAGCTGTTCCAACGCTACGTCGTCGAGATCGACTACGCGCACAGCACTCTGCGCCTCTACGAGCCCAAGGCCTTCAAGTACGAGGGCACGGGCGAGCGGCTGCCACTCACCTACACCGTCAATCTTCCGTACACACAAGCGGCAGTCGATCTCTCCGACGGGCGCCACCTCGAAGGCCGTTTCGTCCTCGATACGGGCTCGAGCCAGGCCGTGATCCTGCTCCCGGCCTTCGCCGACAAAGAAAAAGTCGCCGCGACCTTGGGGAAGACGGTGGACATGGTGGGCCTCGCGGTGGGCGGAGAGACGCCGACGCGCGTCGGCCGACTGGCGGCGCTCGAGATGGGCAAGCTGCGCCTGGAGCGGCCGCTGGTCTCGATCTCGACCGGCGGCCCGGGATACTTCGCCGCGCAGGGGAGCGCGGGCAACATCGGCGGAGCCGTGTTCAAGAAGTTCCGCTGCACGTGGGATTACTCACGCAACGAGCTGATCTTGGATAGCACCGGCGATCTCGCCGACCCCGTTCCCTTCGATGCGAGCGGCCTGGTGCTGGTCGCGGCTGGGGCCGCGTTCGACACCGTCCAGGTGTCGCGCATCATTCCCGAGTCGCCGGCCGCTGAAGCCGGCCTGCAACCAGGCGATCGCCTGCTCTCGGTCGACGGAACGCCGGTCAGCGATCTGGGCGTGGTCCGCATCCGCGAGCGGCTGCGCCGTCAGGGCGACACGGTCCAGCTCGCCGTCTCGCGCGGCGAGCGCACCTGGACGGTGCCGCTCACGCTGCGTCCGCTCTTGTGAGTTGAGCCAGTGCCTTGACTCCGCAGCCGGGAAGTCGTGGGATGAAGCCCTGCGCACCCATCCCGGGAAGGAGAGGCACGTCGTGAGCGTCGACATCGGCAAGCCGGCACCGGATTTCAGTTTGGCCGCCACCGGAGGCGAGAAGGTTTCGCTTTCCGACTATCTCGGCAAGACCGTTGTCCTCTACTTCTATCCCAAGGACGACACGCCCGGCTGCACCAAGGAAGCCTGCGATCTGCGCGATTCGTGGGACCAGATCAGCGATGCGGGCGCGGTCGTGCTCGGCGTGAGCGGCGATTCCATCGACTCGCACGACCAGTTCCGCAAGAAGTATTCACTGCCCTTCACGCTGCTCTCGGACCCCGATCACCGGGTCAGCCAGGCTTACGGCGTGTGGGCGGAGAAGACCAATTACGGAAAGACGTACATGGGCATCGAGCGCTCCACCTTCGTGATCGGCCCTGACGGCAAGACGAAGGCGATCTTCCGCAAGGTGAAGGTGGACGGCCACGCCGACGAGATCCTGAAAGCCATCGAGGCATGACGGAAGCGGCGGACGCCGAGCCTTGCGACGTCTGCGGCGCCCCGGGTCGCTTCGAGCACGTGGTCACCATCAGCTTGTGTGGCGTGTTCGACGCCGCGATCGCTCGCTGTCCGCGCTGCGGCTTTCGCCAGATCCGCCCCCGGCTCAACGCAGACGAGCTGCGCGCGCTCTATCCCGAAGCCTATTTCGATCCCACGCAAGCCATCGGTTATTCGGCCTACGCGCGCGAGCAGCAGCGCGCCGAGCGCGAGGCGTGGCACCTGGCGAGCATCGTGCGGCGGCTCGGTCGATGTCCGCGCGTGCTCGAAGTGGGCTGCGCGCTGGGTTTCACGCTCGACGCCTTGCGGCGCTTTGCCCCCTGCGAGGTGAAGGGTGTCGACGTCTCGGACTTCGCGGCCTGCTTCGCCGAGCGCGCCTTCGGGTTGAGCGTGCGCGCCGGCACGCTCGAGGAGGCGGGCTTTCCCGACGCGAGCTTCGATCTCATCCTGCAGAAGGACCTGCTCGAGCACGTGCTGCGCCCGCGCGATCACCTCGCCGAGACCTTTCGTGTCCTGGCGCCCGGCGGCCTGGTCTGGCTCGTCACGCCCAATGGCGAGACCAACGTGCGGCCGCTCGCCCGGCGCGCGCGCGAGGAACAAGCGGCCGGCACCGGCATGCTGCCCATGATCGACCAAGGGCACTTGTCGTTCTTCGGCCGCGCGCATCTCGCGCGGCTCTTTCGTGACACGGGATTCGAGATCCTGTCCATGCGCACCATCCACTTGAAGCGTGGGCTGCGCGCGCTCGGCCATCTGCCGCGGCGCCGATCGCGCGAGAAGCTCGCTGTCGGCGGGCGCCCGCGTGGTCAAACGCGCGCGAGCGCCGCGCCGGCGTCACCTGACGATGCCTTGCTCGATCGTCTCGCCGAGTCGATTCGGGGTGCCCATCGAGCCCATCGCAGCGCCTCGTGGTACTACGGCGCCCGCGGCGCCATGCGCTCTCTGGGGGCGCTGCCCGGCGCTCTCGACCTCGGCCTCGACTTCGAGTGCTGGCTGCGCAAGCCGGGATGAAGCCTGCCCTCGTTCTCCTGGTTCTTCTCGTCGGGGTCGCCCTCTATCTCTTCACGTGGCCGATTCCCAAGTTACGGCGTCCGGTGCCAAACGTGCACACAAGCCGGGATCGCGCGTACACGGAAGCCGTCGCCGCGATCCGCGAAGAAGGCGCACGCGACTCCCAGGAGGTTTCGCCCGAATGCCGGTCGATCCTGCTCGAGCACGGCCATCGCACCGGGCGCGTCATCTTGTTCTTCCACGGCATTACGAACTGCCCCATGCAGTTCATGGCGCTCGGCCAGCAGCTCCATGACGCGGGCGCGAACGTCTACATGCCGCGCCTGCCGCACCACGGCCTCGCGAACAGGATGACGGATGATCTGGGGCGAATGACCGCCGACGAGCTCGCTCTCTTCGCCGACCGCGAGCTTGACTTCGCCACTGCGCTCGGCGACACCGTCGTCGTTTCCGGTCTCTCGCTTGGTGCGGTGCTGACGGCGTACTTGGCCCAGGAGAGGGGAGAAGTGAGCTTGGCCGTTCCCATCGCCCCGCTCCTCGGGCCCGCGATGGCTCCGGCCTGGGCCGCGCGGCCTCTCATGCGCGCCGCACTCGTTCTGCCGAACGGCTTCGTCTGGTGGAATGCGAAGCAGAAGGAGAACCTGGAGGGACCGAAGCGGGTTTACCCACGCTTTGCGACGCGCGCCATGGCCGAGACCATGCGGCTGGGCGCGGTCGTGGAAGATCTTGCGGCGCACCATGCGCCCGCCGCCCGGCGCATCGTGATGGTCACCATCGGCAAGGATCCGGCGGTGAGCAACGCGGCCATCGCGAGCCTCGTGCGCGCGTGGCGATCCCACGCACCGGATCGCGTGCGGGCGTTCGAATTCCCCGACAGCATGCACTTGGGCCATGACGTGATCGACCCCGACCAGCCTTATCAGCAGGTCGGGGTCGTCTATCCGATTCTCGAAAAGATTCTGCTCGGCGTGAATCCCTAGCGGGCCGCGAACAGCGGACGGCTACCCGGCTGGAGCATGCGCGCCACCGTGATCTCGCCGATTTCCTTGCCCACGACGGCGCCCTGCTCGTTGTCGTGGCGGAAGTGGATGCCGGCCCACAGACGCGAGTTCGCCGCTTCGAGCGCCTGATCGCGGAAGAACTGGGCTTCGGCGGGGAAGACCTGCGCCATCACTTCGGCGGCCGACGCCGAAATGGTCGAGTGGCCCGAGGTGTAGGTCGGGAAATTCGGCGTCGCGACCACCGTGACCAGGCCCGGAATACGCTGGAAGGGCCGCGCCACCCAGTACTGGAACTTGGTATTCCAGCAGCACACGAAGGCGTCCTCCATGGCCACGTTGAGATACGCATAGGCGCGTGCCGCCTGCACCGTGCTCATAGCGCTGCCCTGCACGCGCGCGTTCAGCATGTCGTTCCAAATGGCCGGTGGCGAAGTGTCGGCCCACTTGTGCACGGCGGTGATCATCTCGGGCGTGCGGTTCATGGAGACGTCGAGCACTTCCTGGACATCGGCGAGATCCTTCGCGGAGCCGTAGGCGTACGGAGGCTCGGGTGCGACCGCGGAGCCGGAAAGGATGCACCATGTCTTCCACGTGCCGGCCATGGGAAGGACCGGATTCACGCCCGTCCAGATGCCGTCACCGCTCGGCGGCGTACCCGTGAAGACCGCGGTCGAGCCGTCGGCCTTGGCGCGAGTCACCGTCAGATCCCCGACCACGGCTCCGAGGTGCCAGGCGCCCAAGGCCGAAGCGCCGCCGTCTGCCGCGAGCTGCTCGGCCGCGGCGTCGTTGATCACCTGGGCCTGCTCGGGGAAGAGGTAGAGCAACACCTTGGAGGCCGCGCCCGCGGCCAGCGCACGCTCCGAAATCTGCCCGCGGCGCTCGTCGCCGCTCACCGAGACAGCGTCGTACATCGCGACGTGAACGTACGCGTAGGCGCGCGAGAACAGAGGCGGCGGCAGCTTGGCGCCCTTGGCGAGCGATTCGGTGAGCAGATTCCAGAACTCGACAGCGTCGGGCACGTCCGACAGGGTGACGACCTGCGGCGTGGACGACGTGCGCAGGAGCGTGGCGCGATCGGTGTCGGTGACGCCCACGAGCTCGCTGCCGGGCGCGGGCAAGCGCGCGTCGCGGATCGACTCGAGAACGAAGGTGTCGGCGGACCGCGTCGCGGACGCTGTCGATGCGTCGGGCGCCATCGTGGAGCGCGCGCCGCAGCCGGCGATCGACACGCCGAGCGCGACGAGAAAGAGAGCGGGGTGCAGGCGCATGGTGTTGGTGTCTCCGCAAAGAGGGGTGCAAAGAGGCGAGCAAGGGCCCTTTTATTCTAGAGCATTTCTCGAAACCAGGCGCGGCCCGTGGCGTTTGCTATCAGTAAACCAACCTGGGCCTTGGCCCGCGCTCACTTCTCCTTCTGCTTTGCCTTCCACTCGTCGAACGAGAGCGTGGTGATCGGCGTCTTGCCGCCCGCTGACAGCTGCGTGTTGAGTGCCGTGAGGTCGTTGCCCATGACGCGGTCATAGCGGGCGCGAATCTCCTTGTACTGCGCCTCGAGGACGTCGGCGTACGAGGTCTGCGACTCGGTCGGCCGTCCATCGAATCCGTTCACCGCGCCGTAAAGCGTGCCCATGCGCTCGCGCAGCTGTACCTCACCGGTGAAGCGTCCCTTCTCGCGCGTGGCCACCATGACGCGACGAATCGATTCCAAGCTGTCGGCGAGGGCTGTGGCGCGGTGCGCGGTCGCGTCGCTCTTGGGAGCGTCCTTGGCGAGCGTGCGCGCCTGGTCCCGCGCCTCGACCATCTCATCGGAGAGCCAGGTCAACGATTCGAGCATGTTGTAGAGCCGCGTCACGAGCTGGTGCTGCGCGAGGCGATCGGCGTCCGAGTAGCCTGAGCGAGGATCGGGCTGAACGTTCACGCTCGAGGCGAGCGTCTGATCGCCGCGCACGAGCTTCACCGTGTAGGTACCGGGCAGCACGCGCGGGCCCACGAAGAGGAAGCTCTCGGGGACCAGATTGGTGGCCGGCGGAATCTTGGGCGCTTTGGCGCGCATGCCCCAGAACACGCGGTTCACCCCGCGCCGCTTGGAGCCGGGCACGCTTGTGAGCAGCGTGCCGTCCTTGTCGTACACCTCGACCTTCAGGTCGCCATAGAGGTGCCGCTTCTTGAGGTAATACGCGACGGTGGCCACGTCGGGCGCGGACTGGCCGCTGTACTCGGCGTCGCCGTCGAAGCGCTGCTCGCTCATGGGAATGGTGAGCACGGAGGGCCGCGACGGCAGGAACGCCGCGTCGCTCGCCATCACTTCCGGCGTGAGCGCGCGCAGCGGCGTGAGGTCGTCGAGGATCCAGATGCCGCGGCCATGCGTGGCGATCAAGAGGTCGTTCTCGCGCGGCTGGACGGCGAGATCCATCACCGCGACCGGCGGCATGTCCGAGCTCAGGCGCGACCAGCGGGCGCCGCCCTCGAGGCTCACGAAAAGGCCGAACTCGGTGCCCAGGTAGAGGATTCTCGGATTCACGGGGTCGTCGAGGATGACGTGCGCGTAGCCCTCGAGGTCCGGCGTGGCCAACGCCCGCCATGTCTTGCCGAAATCCTCGGTGACGTACACGTAGGTCGTCATGTCGCCGGTGGCGTGGCCGTCGAAGGTGACGTACGCCGTGCCCGGGGCACTCGAGCTGGCGCGCACACACGACACCCATGTGTTGGGCGGGAGCTTGGGCACCTGGCGCGCGACGTTGCTCCACGTCTTGCCGCCATCCCGGGTGATCTGGAGATTGCCGTCGTCGGTGCCCACCCAAATGACGCGCGGATTCTTGGGCGACTCGCTGATCGTGTAGATGGTGCAGTGGTTCTCCGCGGACGAGTTGTCGATCGAGATACCGCCCGACTCCTCCTGCTGCAGCTTCTTGGGATCGTTGGTCGTGAGATCGGGCGAGATGCGTTCCCACGATTCGCCCTGGTTCTGCGACCGAAAGAGATACTGCGCTCCCAGATAGATCGTGCCCGCCTGGGTGGGGCTCACGTGGACGGGCGTATTCCAGTTGAAGCGGTACTCGGCTTCGTCCGGCCGGCGGTTGGGCATGATCTTCTTGTTCTCGCCCGTCGACTTGCGCACGCGCATCAGATTGCCGCCCTGGTACTCGACGTAGGTGACATCCGAGTCCTTGGGGTCGACGAACGCCCAGAAGCCGTCACCGCCGCCGAGCACGCGCCAGTGGCGGTTCTCGATCCCGCCCGTGAAGCGCGAGGGGGCGGTCCAGCTGCCGTTGTCTTGCAAGCCGCCGTACACGTTGTACGGGCGGTCCATGTCGTAGCTCACGTGATAGAACTGCGCCACCGGCAAGTTGGCGAGGAAGCGCCAATGCACGCCGCGGTCCTCGGTCGCGTACACGCCGCCGTCGGTGCCCAGGAACATGATGTCGGAGTCGCGCGGCGAGATCCAAAGCGCGTGCTCGTCGGAATGCGTCGAGCCGGCGATCTGCGTGAACGTCTTGCCGCCATCGTCGCTCGCGGCGAGGACGAGGCCGGGCTTGTACACGCGGTCGGGATTGGTGGGATCGACCTGGAGCACGCTGAAGTAGAACGGGCGCGTGGTCATGTTGACGCCGTCGTTGGCCTTGCGCCACGTCTCGCCCTGGTCCTCGCTCTTGTAGAGCCCGCCCTCGTTGGCCTCGATGGTGGCGTAAACGATCTTGGGGTTGCTCGCCGCCACGGCGATGGCGATGCGCCCGTAGGGCCCGGTGGGCAGTCCCTGCGAGAGCTTCTTCCACTTGCTGCCGCCGTCCTCGCTCTTGTAGAGCGCGCTGCCCGGCCCGCCCGAGGAGAAGCTCCACGGCTTGCGGCGGAACTCCCATGTCGAGGCGTAGACCACGTTCGGGTTCTTGGGATCCACCACGACGTCGGCGCCGCCCGCCTCCGGGCTCACGTAGAGCACGCGCTCCCACGTCTTGCCCGCGTCACGCGTGCGGTAGATGCCGCGGTCGGGATTCGAATTCCACAGGTGCCCGGGCACCGCCGCATACACGGTGTCGGGATGCGATGGATCGATGGCGATGCGCGAGATGTGCTCGCTCTTCTCGAGCCCCACGTGCTTCCAGGTTTGGCCGCCGTCGTCGGTGCGATAGATGCCGTCGCCCACGCCCACGCTGTTGCGCGTCCACGACTCGCCGGTGCCTACCCAGACCACGTCCGGATGCGTGGGGTCGATGGCGATAGCGCCGATCGACTGCGTGTAGTGGTCGAACACCGACTTGAATGTGGTGCCGCCGTCCTTCGACTTCCACACCCCACCGCCCGCCGAGCCCACGTAGACCACGAGGCGATCCTTCTCGATGGCGTCGATGGCTGCGATGCGCCCCGACATGACGGCGGGGCCGATGTTGCGCACGCCGAGCCCGGCCAGAGTCTCGGGATCGAAGGGGACGGGCTCGTCGGCGGCGTGGGCCGCGGCAGCCGAAACGAGCACCACAAGGAGCAACGACCACACGGAAGTGGGGCGGATTCCGCGCATGAGGACGACTCCGTTCGTGGGGGATGCGAGCCGGGCCGGAGCGCTTGGAGAGCCCCGGCCCGGTCGCGAGAAAGACTTCCGACTACTTCTTCTTCTCCGTCTGCGGCTTCACGTCACCCTTGCCCTCGGGCTTGGGAGTGGTACTGGCCGAGGTCGGGGTCTTGCCCTTCGCCACTGCCGCCGAGGAATCACTGGCTGCCGCGCCTGCCGGCATGGCGAACGACGTCTCGGGGATGTCGATGTTGGGCTCGTACTTGTCGACCGTCATCTTCTGGCGCTGCGTGCCGCCCTTGGGCCCGCTCTCGATCGAATGCGCCATCATGACGCCGCCCACATCCTTGTAATCGCCGATGGTGGTCTCGACGTCCATCTGCGTGCCGTGGATCATGCGCGTGGCTTCGGTCTTGATCTCGAGGTAGGCGTCAGGATCGAGATAGATGTAGCGGATGTCGCCGTCCTTGCGCGTGACCTTGAGCTTGTAAGCGTTCACGCCCTCGACCTGCTCGCGGCCGACCAGCTCCACCGTATTGCCCTTCTCCTTATAGTCGACCAGCGGGCCGTCGAAATCCGACTGCTCGGCGACCATCTTGGTGTCGTCGGCGGACATGGCCTCCGGGTCCTTCTTGCCCATGAAGGGCATCACCGACCACGCGCTCTTGCCGTCGTAGGCTTGAACGCCGGTCATGCCCTGAAGCGTGAACTCCATGCGCATCTCGTTCGGGCGCTTGAGCGTCATGACGAAGGGCGCTTCCATCTCGGGGCCGAGCGACATGCGGCCGGTGGCGCGCAGGCTCTTCATGGCCTTGATCTTGTCCATCCCGCCCTTTGCCTTGATGTTCTTCGCGATCAGCTCGTCCACGGTTTGCGCGTGGACGGGGCTCGCGAGAGCCAAAGCGAGGACCGCCAGGACCAGGTTCTTTACCTTCATGAAATCGACTCCTGTTGGTGAAGGGGGGAAGCGAGCGGGTGGCCAAAGATCGGCAGGCGCTTGGGCAGGCCTACGGTCCCGGCAGCTTAGCATCCCTAGGCCTTGCGGGCGAACAGGGCGGACGTGGTTTGCCGTTGTCCCGGTTGACGTTTTCTTTGCGTCCTGGTGAACTTTCGCCCGCTCCACTCTGGCAACCTTTGCCGGCGAGTTTCGGTCTACTGCCTTGGCGTCAGCCATCCCTTCGTGATCGCTCCCTCTCGGGAGGTTCCATGCGGTTTTCCGCCAAGGTTCTGCTCACCCTGGCGATGTCGATCCTCGTGCCGCTCGCTGTCCGCGCGGCGGACGCGCCGGCCACCAGCTCGCCGCGTCCGGTCGAGCTGCCGGTGCACGCCATGCGGGTCACCGAGCCCATCAGCGTGGACGGCGTTCTCTCCGAGCCCGAGTGGCGTGAAGCAACCCCGGAGACCTCGTTCTACGATTCCGATCCGTACGAGGGGGTGCATCCCAGCCAGCGCACCGAAGTGCGCGTGCTCTACGACGAGAATTCGCTCTACATCGGCGCGCGCCTGTTCGACAGCCATCCTGACTCGGTGATCGCACGCCTCACGCGCCGCGACGTCACGATCGCCTCCGACGGCCTGACCGTCTATCTCGATCCGCTGCACGACAAGCGAACCGGCTACTACTTCAAGGTCAACGCCGCGGGCACGATGTACGACGGCACGATCTACAACGACGGTTGGCAGGACGATTCGTGGGACGCCGTGTGGAGCGGTCGGGCGCGCGTCGACAGCTTGGGGTGGACGGCCGAGATGCGCATTCCGCTCAACCAGATCCGGTGTCAGGGCGGGGCGGTCTGCGTGTGGGGGATCAACTTCCACCGCACCATCCAGCGGCGGAGCGAAGAGGCCTATCTCGTCTACACGCCGAAGAACGGCAGCGGCTTCGTGTCCCGCTTTCCCGAGCTCGTGGGCATCGAGAACGTTCATCCCAAGCGCTCGGTCGAGGTGCTGCCGTACGTCACGACCAAGGCCGAGTATCTGTACGAGATTCCCGGCAATCCCTTCCGTAGCGGGCCGGAGTACAAGCCGGCCACGGGCGGCGACCTGCGCATGGCCGTCGGGCGCAAGCTCACGCTCAATGCCACCATCAATCCGGATTTCGGCCAGGTCGAGGTCGACCCGGCCGTGGTCAATCTGAGCGATGTGGAGTCGTACTTCAGCGAGAAGCGGCCGTTCTTCGTGGAAGGCTCATCCATCTTCGATTTCGGCCAGCAGGGGGCCAACGATTACTGGGGATTCAACTGGCCGCAGCCGACGTTCTTCTACTCGCGACGCATCGGTCGGGCGCCGCAGGGCACGGTGGCCGAGTCTTCCTACGCCGACGTGCCGATCGGAACCACCATCCTGGGGGCCGGCAAGCTGATCGGCAAGGCGGGCTCGAGCTGGAACGTGGGCGCCCTCTCGGCGATCACCGGCAAGGAAACGGCGAGTCTCTCGGGCATCGGCCCGATGGTCGAGCAGGAAGTCGAGCCCGTGACCTATTACGGCGTGGGCCGCGCTCAGAAGGACTTCAAGAACCGCCAGGCCGGGATCGGTTTTCTGGGCACGTCGGTGCTGCGCAAGTTCGACGATCCGGGGCTCAAGGACCACCTTGCCGACCAGTCGTTCATGCTGGGGCAGGACGGCTGGATCTTCCTCGATTCCAAGCAGAAGTTCGTGATTTCGGGCTACGCGGCGGCCTCGTATATCCAAGGCAACAGCGTGTTCATGGACAGCCTGCAGCAGAGCTCACGCCACTACTTCCAGCGGCCCGACGCCGACGAGGTGCGCTTCGAACCGGGCAAGACCACGCTCTCCGGCACCACCATGCGCTACTGGCTCAACAAGCAGAGCGGCAACGTGCTCTTGAATTCGGCGATCGGCTACATGAGCCCCGGCTTCGACGTGAACGACCTCGGCTTCCAGACGCGTACCGACGTGATCAACGCGCACTTCGGGACCGGGTACAAGTGGACCAAGCCCACCAAGAAGGTGAAGAACAAGAGTGTCTTGGGAGCGCTGTTCGGCGTCTACGACTTCGACGGGAATCCCACATGGGCCGGGGCGTGGGCGCGCTACTCGATCGAGATGCTGAATGCGAACAGCTTTCAGTTCGGCCTGGCCGGCAATCCCCAAACCGTGAACACACGGCGCACGCGCGGTGGGCCGACCTCGCTCAACCTGGCGGGCTACGAGTTCTTCACCCACTTCGACTCGGACAGCAAGAAGAAGCTCTTCTATTACATCGACACGGATGCGTACATCACGCCGGGCTCCAAGTCGCACAACTGGTCCGTGTACCCGGGCGTGGACTGGAAGCCGTCGTCGCGGGTTCTCCTGAGCTTCAGCCCCGGGTTCGAGTACGTGCGTGAGCACGCGCAATATGTCACGACCGTGGACGATCCGCTGGCCGTCAACACGTACGGCAAGCGCTACGTGATGGCCACCCTCGACCAGCAGACGCTTTCGGGCTCGTTCCGCGTCAACTGGTCGTTCACGCCGACCTTGAGCCTGCAGATGTACGTGCAGCCGCTCATCTCCTCGGCCGACTACGACGACTACAAGGAGCTGGCGCGGCCGCACAGCTACGACTTCAACGAGTACCGGAGCGGCATCGAGTACAACCCGGCCACGGGCACGATCGATCCCGACGGCGCGGGGCCGGCGCAGCCGTTCAACATCGGGCAGCAGGATTTCACGTACCGCTCGCTGCGCGGCAACGCGGTGCTGCGCTGGGAGTACCGCCCGGGCTCGACGTTCTATCTGGTGTGGACGCAGGTGCGGCAGGATTCCAACGGGGAGAGCAACTTCAGCCTCGGACCCTCGCTCGGCGAATTGGCGAAAGATCAAGCGGACAACATTTTCCTGGCCAAGGTCACGTATTACTTGGGGTTCTGAGAAGCGATCTCGGGAAAAGCAGAAGGGCCGGCGCTTTCGCGCCGGCCCTTTCTATGAAGCGGCTCTGCTCGCCAGCTGCAGGCGAAGGAAGCCGTTGTTACAGCTTCCGGACGTTCGCCGCCTGGTAACCCTTGGGTCCCTTGACGATGTCGAACTCGACACGGTCACCCTCGGACAGGCTGCGGAATCCCTCGGCCTGAATCGCCGAGAAATGAACGAACACGTCCTCGCCGTTCTCCTGCGAGATAAAGCCAAAACCCTTGGCGTCGTTGAACCACTTCACGGTACCCTTGCTCACTTGCGGTGTTTCCTTTCAGGATCTATTTGGCTCTGCCGCTGCGCCCCAGTTTGGACCGCATACACAAACAGCCGCGAGGTTTCCGCGGCTGCGGCGAACGTCTGAACGTCCCACCGAAACGACAAGAACCATTAGTAGTATCGGCAGGAACCGCGGTTTCGTCAAGGGGGGTTTTGGCGCGGAAAAACGCCACTGTTTTGCGTGACGCGACAGCGCGCAATCTCGGCGGGCGTCGGCCGGGTGAGGGCTCGTCGGCAGAGGGTTGGAACGCTACCGCTCAGTCGCTCCGATTGAGCTCCTCGAGCTTCTTCGACAGCTCGGTCCAGCGCTCGAGCTTGCCCTGCGCTACCGCCTTCAGATCGTGGTGGCGGCGCAAGGCTTCGGAGAAGCGCGCACCGTCTTCGTAGAAGTCGGGGCGGGCCATATCGGTCTCGAGCCCCGTCACTTCACCCTCGAGCTTCTCGATCTCGCGCTCGAGGGATTCCACTTCGCGCTTCAAGGGCGAGAGGGCGCGGTAGCGGGCGTTACGCTCCTCGGCTTCGCGGCGCTTGTCCTCGCGGGACCGCCGGGCGGCGGTCGGCTCGCTCGGGGGCGCCGCCGAAACCTGCGCCTCTCGTTCTTTCTTCTCCAAATACTCGGTGTACGTGCCGAGATAATGGCGCGCCCCGCCGCCGCCCACCTCGACGACGCGATTGGCGAGGCTCTCCAGGAAGTGGCGGTCGTGCGAGATCATGACGAGCGCGCCGCCGTATTCGCCGAGCGCATCCTCGAGCAGCTCACGCGAAGGGATGTCCAGGTGGCTCGTGGGCTCGTCGAGCAAAAGAAGGTTGGGAGGATGCACCAGGAGCTTGGCCAGCGCCACACGCGCCTTCTCGCCGCCCGACAAGACGCCGATGGTCTTGAAGGCGTCGTCGCCCGAGAAGAGGAAGCGCCCGGCCAGCGCGCGGATCTGCTGCGGCTCGAGCTCGGGGGCGGTGTCCTGGATCTCCTCGTAGATCGTGCGCCCGTAGTCGAGCGTCTCCACCTGATGCTGTGAGTAGTAGGCGGCACGGGCGCGCGGATCGAGACGGCGCTCGCCGCGGTCGGGGTCGATCGCGCCGGCCAGCAGCTTGAGCAGCGTCGACTTGCCGGCGCCGTTCGGACCGACGAGCGCCAGCCGGTCCCCTTTCTCGATCGTGAGGTCGAGCCCGCGATACACCGGGGGCCCGCCGTCGTAGCTCTTCACCACGCCGCGCAGCTCGAGCGCGATGCGGCCGCAGGGCGGGGGATCGGGGAAGGAGAAGCGCAGCGTGCGGCGTTTCGCCGGCCCCTCGATGATCTCCATCTTCTCCAACTTCTTGATGCGGCTCTGCACCTGGCGCGCCTTCGTGTTCTTGGCGCGGAAGCGCTCGATGAAGCGCTGCGTGTGCGCGATCTCGCGATCCTGGGCTTTCTTGGCCGCTCGCAGTCCCTCGGCGCGCGCCTCGCGGGCCTCGAGATAATCCTCGTAGTCGCCGACATAGCTCGTCACCCGACGCTCGTCGATCTCGACGATGCGCGTGGCGAGCCGGGTCAAGAGCACGCGGTCATGCGAGGCGATGATGAGCGAGCCTTCGTACTCGCGCAGGTAGCCCTCGAGCCACACCACGGATTCGAGGTCGAGATAGTTGGTGGGCTCGTCGAGCAGCAGCAAGTCCGGCTCGGTGAGCAGCAGCTTGGCGAGTGCCAAGCGCATGAGCCAGCCGCCCGAGAATTCCGCCGTGTCGCGATCGAAATCCGACGTCTTGAACGCGAGCCCGCCGAGAATCTGCTTGGCTTCGGCGGGGCGGTCGTAGCCACCGCCGCGCTGGAAGCGATGCAGCAGGTCGCCATGCTCCGCGACCAACGGCTCCAACGTCGCCGGATCGGATGTGCCTCGCATCTCCTCCTCGAGGAGCGCGATCCGGCTCTCGAGGTGGCTCATCTCCTCGTCGCCCGAGAGCATCTCATCGAGCAGCTTGCGCCCGCGCTCGCCGACGACTTCCTGGCGCAGCATTCCGATCCGCACGCGACGGTTTCGGGAGACATTGCCTTCATCGGGCTCGAGGGTGCCGTCCAGGATCTGAAGCAGCGTGGACTTGCCGCAGCCGTTGGGCCCGACCAGGCCCACGCGCTCGGACACGCCGAGGGTGAGATTGACGCCCGAGAAGAGCGTGCGCTCGCCATAGTGCTTGGCGACGCCGGTAAGGGAGATCATGGTCCGGCCATGATAACAAGCGGGCCGCTGTCGCCGCGTGCCAAGCCCTCTGGTAGAGTGAGGTGCCGCCCCACACTTGAGACCTTGAGGAACCACTTTTGTCCAGTTCGCCTCCCGGCGCCGGCGGGATGCCGGCCACCATCGCCCACTACCGGATCACCGCCAAGCTCGGCGAAGGCGGGATGGGCGTGGTCTACGCGGCGACGGACGAGAAGCTAGGCCGCCAGGTCGCGATCAAGACGCTGCACGAAGCGAGCACGGACCCCCTGGGGCGCGAGCGTCTGTGGCGCGAGGCTCGCGCCGCCGCGCAGATCAACCATCCCAATGTCTGCCAGATCTACGAAATCGGCGAAGCGGACGGGCATCCGTACCTGGCCATGGAGTTTCTCGAAGGCGAGTCGCTCCATGCCCGCATGGGCCGCGGCAAGATGGGTGTGCCCGACGCGACGCCCATTCTCTTCAGCCTTCTGAACGCGCTCGATGCGTTGCACAAACGCGCTCTCGTGCACCGCGATCTCAAGCCGTCGAACGTCTTCCTCACGCCCAACGGTCTCAAGCTGCTCGACTTCGGCCTGGCGCGGCTGTCGCACGCGATGATCGCGCCCGGGCTCGGCACGCCTGGGGTGGCCCTCGACGAGCAGCTCACCCTTCCCGGGACGGTCATCGGCACGCCGCGTTACATCGCGCCCGAGGTGCTGGAGGGGAGCGATGCCGACGGCCGCGCCGATCTCTTCGCGTGCGGCGCCATCTTCTACGAGATGCTGTCCGGTCGCCCGGCGTTCGAAGGCGTGACGCCGATGCAGGTGTTTCACGCCGTGCTTTATCAGCAGCCGGCGCCGCTCGCGGGATCGCCGGTGATCGGCGCCATGAACCGGATCGCGCTCAAGGCCATGTCGAAAGCGCGCAACGAGCGCTATGCGAGCGCCAACGCCATGGCCGAAGACCTGCGCGGGAGCATCTCTCTCGCCGATCCCAACACGATGGCGAGCGCGAGCCCGATGCGGCGGCTCATCGTGCTGCCGTTTCGCGTGCTCCGTCCCGATCCCGAGGTCGACTTCTTGTCCGCCAGCTTGCCAGAGGCAATCTCCTCGACGCTCTCGAGCCTGGGATCGCTGCAGGTGCGCTCGAGCCTCACGGCGGCCAAGTACGCGTCCGAGGCTCCGGATCTGCGCACGCTGGCGAGCGAAGCAGGAGTCGATACGGTGCTCACGGGCTCCGTGCTGCGCGCGGGCGAGGAGCTGCAGGTCACTACGCAGCTCGTCGAGGCGCCGTCGGGAACGGTGGTGTGGTCGCACCGCGAGCGCCTGCCTTTGCGCGACGTATTCGCCTTGGAAGAGAGCGTGTCACGCCGCGTGATGGAGTCGCTCGCGCTTCCGGTGACCGACACGGAGGAGCATCAGATCTCGCGCGACGCGCCCGCGAGCCCGACGGCGTACGAGTTCTATTTGCGGGGCGCGCATCAGTCTTATGGGACGCACGGCTGGCGCGTGTCGCGCGAGCTGTACACGAAGTGCCTGGAGCACGATCCGCGCTACGCGCCCGCCTGGGCGGCGCTCGCGCGCAGCTCGTTCCTGCTCGCCAAGTACAGCGCCGAGAATCCGGAGGCGAACTACGCCAAGGCGCAATCGGCGCTGGCGCGGGCTCTCGAGCTGAATCCCGATCTGGGCAAAGCGCACTCGCTGCTGACGACGATCGAGGTGAACTCAGGCAAGACGCTGGATGCGCTCGTGCGTCTCTTGCGCCGCGCTCGAAACCATCAAGCCCACGCCGATTTCTACCAAGGGCTCGTGCTCACGCTGCGCTACTGCGGCCTGCTCGACGCGTCGATTGCGGCCAACGACCACGCGCGGCGTCTGGATCCGGGCATCGTGACCAGCGTGCCCCACACCTACGTCATGCGCGGCGATTTGGATCGGGCGATCGGTGATGCCGACAGTGACCCGGGCATGGGTGCGCTGGTGATGTGGCTGCGCGGCGAGCCCGAAAGAGCGCGCCAGCGCCTGGCCGGCTTCGAGATGCCGGTCGAGACCGGTCCACTCGGGGCCTGGATGCGCTTCGTCAAGGCGATCGTCGAGCAGGATCACGAGAGCCAGCTTGCCGCTACGCGCATTCTGACGTCAGCCGCCTTCGATGCTGAGGGGATGTACTACGCCGCGTGGAGTTTCGCGCTTCTGGGCGAGTTCGACGACGCGCTGCGTAGCTTTGTTCGCTCCGTGCACGAAGGCTTCTATTGCCTCCCCACATTCAAGCGCGAGCCGGCCTTCGATCCCATTCGCACGCGCCCGGAATTCCAGGACGCCTTCCGCACGGCGCAAGCCAAGCACCACGAGGCCCAGCGCATCTTCATCGAAGAGGGCGGCCCGCAGCTCCTGGGAACGGAGCTCGGGGACTAGCGGTAGATTTCTCGGCGGTGTCCTATCTTGAATACGGTCACGACGTGAGCCGTATCAGCGATTTCATAGATGACTCGAAAATCGCCCTGACGAATTCGACACAGAGCCTTTCCGTGCAGCTTCTCGCAGCCGGCGGGGCGGGGTGTCTCTGCCAGAGCCTTGAGACGGCTTGCAAGCCGCCTCCGGTCCGGTAGGGAAATCCTTTCGAGATCCTTGATCGCCGAGGGTTTGATCAAGACCTTATAGCTTGCCACGACGCTTCAAGTCCGCCAGGGCGGCTTCAAGGTCGATGCTCTTCTCCTTTTTTCTTGCCCGGTAGGTCGCCAGATCCTCTGCGTCTTCCGACAGGTCTCTCCTGACCGCATCGTTCACGAGATCGGAAATGGTCCGGTCTGTCTCCGCGGCTTTCAAGCGAAGAGCGCGATGAAGGTTGGGGTCTAGATAGATCGTCGCACGTCTCGTGTTGGGCATGGATCCATGTTAGCGTTTGGACGTTAAGACGTCAAGACGTCAAGACGTCTTCAAGCGGCCATGATCGTGGTGCTAGGCTGCGACAGGAGTAGGATCCCCATGCGCACTCTTTACTTCGATATCGACGGCACGGTGCTTCGGATGTACACGCCGCACGCCAAGCCTGCTCTCGCGAAGGGGGCGCTCGGGCGTGCCGTCCGCGAGGCGGGGATCGAAAAGCTTGTGTGCATCGGGAACTACTGCGAGGTCGCCTACATGATGCAGCCCCTCGTCGAGAATTTCGATCCTCTGGGTTCGGTGCTCGAGGTGTGCTCCGGCGTGTTCGATGATGATGATTGGTTTCGAACCCGCACGCGCCTGATCAGGAAGCCCGACTTGCGCGCGGCCGAAGTCGATCTCACCGATGACTGGTGGTATATGGACGACCTTGCAGAGAAGTACTTTGCCGATGCGGGAAGGGCGGAAGTCTATCGAACTCACGCGGGCAGCCGTATTCTCGTGCCGTCCGCGGAAGGAGATGGCGAAGACGTGCTCGCCTGGATTCGGAAGATCGGGCGGCTGTGAGATTCCTGTCAGTACGAGGTACTCCTTAGGCACCCACCTTCGCTCCGCCCGAAACCTTCTCCGCCAGCCGCGCCGCGATCGCATCGATAAACCCCGCGGAAGTCGCCGGATTGGCCACCGGCGGATCCACGATGGTGGCCAGGTCCTTGGTCATCGTGCCGCCTTCGATGGTCTCGATCACCGATTCCTCGATTTGACGCGCGAAGCGCACCACATCGGGGGTGCCGTCGAGCTCGCCCCGTTTGGCCAGAGCGCCGCTCCACGCGAAGATGGTGGCGGTGGAGTTGGTGGAGGTCGTCTTGCCTTCCTTGTGCTGATAGTAGTGGCGCTGCACGGTGCCGTGCGCGGCCTCGTATTCGAACTTGCCGTCGGGTGAGACGAGCACCGAGGTCATGAGGCCCAGGCTGCCGAAGCCCGAGGCGATCATGTCGCTCATCACATCGCCGTCATAGTTCATGCAGGCCCACAGGAAGCCGCCCTCATGGCGCATGGTGCGGGCGACGGCGTCGTCGATCAGGAAGTATTCGTACGTGATGCCGGCGCGATCGAGATCGGCCTTGCGCGCCTCGGCTTCCTCGCGGAACAAGTCCTTGAAGCGCGCGTGATACGTCTTCGAGATCGTGTCCTTGGCGGCGAACCATACATTCATCTTTTCGGAGATGGCGAACGTGAGGCACGCCTTGGCGAACGAGCGGATCGAGCGGTCGAGATTGTGCATGCCCATGACCACACCCGCATCCTTGAACTCGTGCACCACGAGCGAGCGCGCGGTGCCACCGTCAGCCGGGTGGTAGACCAGCTCGACTTTGCCTGCGCCCGGCACGAGCATTTCGACGTCCTTGTAGACGTCACCGTAGGCGTGACGGCCGATGGTGATCGGCTTGGTCCACGAGCGCACCATCGGATGCAGATTCTTGACCAGGATGGGCTTGCGAAACACGGTGCCGTCGAGGATGGCGCGGATGGTGCCGTTGGGGCTCGGCCACGCCTTCTTGAGCCCGTACTCCTTCACCCGCGCGGCGTCGGGCGTGATGGTGGCGCACTTCACGCCCACGCCCAGTCGCTGGATGGCCTTCGCCGCCTCGACCGTGACCTGGTCGTCGCTCTTGTCGCGCTCGGGGAGAAAGAGGTCGTAGCTCTCGAGCGTCACGTCGACGAAGGGCTCGATGAGCTTCTCCTTCACCATGGCCCAAAGGATGCGGGTCATCTCGTCGCCGTCCATCTCGACGAGCGGTGTTTTGACGCGGATGCGGGTGGGGGACATGAGCGCTCCTCCTGAAGGAAGTCGGTGATTTCGGAGCGAACGCTATCAGAGAGGGCGCGTCACGGCGAGGGCGCAAGGGAGAGCACGCGCTCGACGGTTGCGCGCGCGGGAGGGGCCTGATAATGCTACGGCCCGTATGCGAGTCTTCGTGCCGCGGGAGATCGCCGATAGTGAGAGCCGGGTTGCCCTCGTCCCCGAGACGGTGGCCCGCCTCGTGCAGTCCGGGCTCGCAATCGACGTCGAGGCGGGCGCCGGCGAGCGTGCCTATTTTCTCGACGATGCGTACCGCGCCGCGGGCGCCACGCTGATCACCGACCTGCGGGCGGCGTACGCCGGGGCCGACGCCGTGCTCAAGGTGCGCGAGCCTTTGCCGCATCCCACGCTCGGGGCGCACGAAGCCGACCTGCTGCGCGAAGGCGCGCTCTTCATCAGCTTCTTGTCGCCGGCGCTGAACGCCGACCTCATCGCGCGCCTGGCCGCCCGACGCGTGGCCGCATTCGCCATGGAGCTCATCCCGCGCATCACCCGTGCGCAGAAGATGGATGCCCTGTCTTCCATGAGCACCGTAGCGGGCTACAAGGCGACGCTCATCGCGGCCAACCATCTCGGCAAGTTCTTCCCCCTGCTCATGACGGCGGCGGGCACCATCCCGCCGGCACGCGTGTTCGTGCTCGGGGCCGGCGTGGCCGGCCTCACCGCCATCGCCACGGCGCGTCGTCTGGGCGCGGTGGTGGAGGCGTTCGACGTGCGCCCGGCGGCGCGCGAAGAGGTGCAAAGCCTGGGCGCCACCTTCGTGGGCAGCGCCATCGAAGAAGCCGTGGCCGAGGGCGGCTATGCGAAGGAGCTACCGGAAGAGCATCAGCGCAAGGAGCGCGAGCTCATCCGGGAGCACCTGCGCGGCTCGGACGCCGCCATCACGAGCGCCGCCATTCCGGGCAAGCGCGCGCCCATTCTCATCACCGCCGACATGGTGAGCGAGATGAAGCCCGGCTCGGTGATCGTCGACATGGCTGCCGAGACCGGCGGCAACTGCGAGCTGACCGAGCGCGGCGCGGTGAAAGTGGTCAACGGCGTCACCATCCATGGTCCGCTCGGCCTCGCCGGCAGCCTGCCCGTGCATGCGAGCCAGATGTACTCGCGCAACGCGTCGGCTCTGCTCACCTATCTGATCAAGGACGGCCAGGTGCAGCTCGATCCCTCTGACGAGATCGTGCGCGCCGCCTGGGTGACGAGGGGCGCATGAACCTCCAGCTCTGGACCGAGATCTACGTCTTCGTGCTTGCCGTGTTCGTGGGCTTCGAGGTCATCTCCAAGGTGCCGGTCGTTCTGCACACGCCGCTCATGTCGGGATCGAACGCCATCCACGGCGTCGTGGTCGTTGGTGGCATCGTGGTGCTCGGCACCGCCACCAGCACGACGGAAGTCGTTCTCGGCGTCATCGCCGTGCTGTTCGGCGCGATGAACCTGGCCGGCGGATTCGTGGTCACGGACCGCATGCTCGAGATGTTCAGGAGCAAGCCCAAGGCGAAGAGCGGCGACGCCGGAGGGAAGTCCGCGTGAGCCAGCAGGCCTCGCCGGCGTTCATCCAGGCGACGTACCTCGCGGCGTCGATCTGCTTCATTCTCGGGCTCAAGCGACTGAGCTCGCCGGCCACGGCGCGCTCGGGCAATCAGATCGCCGCCGTCGGCATGGCCGTGGCCGTGCTCGGCACGCTGCTCCTGCCCGGGCTTCACCATCGCGGATTGATCCTCGGCTCGCTGGTGATCGGCTGCATCGCGGGTGGCATCGCGGCCAGGCGCGTGCAGATCACCGACATGCCGCAGATGGTCGCTCTGCTCAATGGACTCGGCGGCGGGGCGGCGGCGCTCGTCTCGGCGGCGGAGTTCCTGCACGCGGTCGCGGCGGGGGAGCGCCTGCGCGGCCTGCCCGCGGCGACCACGATGTTCGGCACGCTCATTGGCTCTCTGTCGTTCAGCGGCAGCCTGATCGCCTTCGGCAAGCTGCAGAGCTTGATCAGCGAGAAGGCCATCGCGTCGCAAGCCACGAAATGGATCAACATCGGGCTCTTCGTCGTGCTCGTGGGCCTCTCGATGTATCTCGTGGGAGGCTCGGGCGGCGCGGGTGTCTACCTCATGCTCCTCGCCGGCTCGCTCGCGCTCGGCGTTCTACTCGTCATCCCGATCGGCGGCGCCGACATGCCGGTCGTGATCTCGCTCCTGAACTCGTGCACCGGGCTTGCGGCCGCGAGCACGGGATTCGTGCTCCACAACAACGCGCTCATCATCAGCGGCACGCTGGTCGGCGCGTCGGGCACGCTGCTCACGCTGCTCATGTGCCGGGCCATGAACCGCTCGCTCACCAACGTGCTGTTCGCGGGCGTGGGCGCGGGGCCGGTGGCCGGTGCCGCGGGTGCGAGCGCGGCCCTGGCGGGCCGCTCGGTGCGCGAGATCACGGTCGAAGACGCGGCCGTGCTCTTCTCCAACGTGCAATCGCTCATCATCGTGCCCGGTTATGGCATGGCCGTGGCGCAGGCCCAGCACGTGCTGCGCGAGCTGGCCGATCTCCTGGCCAAGCGCGGCGTGGACGTGAAGTACGCCGTGCACCCGGTGGCCGGGCGCATGCCCGGCCACATGAACGTGCTGCTCGCCGAAGCCAACGTGCCCTACACGCAGCTCTATGATCTCGAGCAGATCAATTCCGAGTTCGAGCGCACCGACGTGGCGTTGGTGATCGGTGCCAACGACGTGGTGAACCCGGCGGCGCGCACCGACCGCACGAGCCCCATCTACGGCATGCCCATCCTCGACGTGGACAAGGCGCACCACATCGTGGTCATCAAGCGCAGCATGAAGCCGGGCTTCGCCGGCATCGACAACGCCCTTTACACCGATCCCAAGACGTTCATGCTCTTCGGCGACGCCAAGGACGCGCTCCGCCGCCTCGTGGAAGCGCTGCGGGCGGGGATCTAGGCGCGGAGGATGCGCACGTGAGTGACTCGTTTCGCTTGGTCGCCCTCGAAGCCGAGCGCTTTCGGGATCTCTTCGATCGCACGGACGCCGAGCTCGCCGCCATGGGCGTGCGTCGCATGATCGTGGACGACAAGCCAGGCTTCCCGTGCCGCGTGAGCCTGGCCGACGCGGAAGTGGGGGAGACGGTCGTCCTGCTTTCGTACCTGCACCACGACGTGCCGACGCCGTATCGTGGCGCGGGGCCCATCTTCGTGCGCCAAGGCGTGGCGACCACGCGCCCGGCGGTGGGCGAGATCCCGCCCATGTTGCGCGATCGCTTGTTGTCGCTTCGCGCTTACGACGCCGAGGGCATGCTGGTGGCCTCGGATGTCGTTCAGGGCACGGACCTCGCGCAGGCCATCCAGCGCCTCTTCGCCGACCCGGCCACCGCCTACCAGCACGTCCACAACGCCAAGCCCGGCTGCTACAACTGCTTGGTCGAGCGGGCGTAAGCCGCGAGGCCTTTACCCAACGGCCGAATCTCCTTAGGCTCCTGCGCTTGCTGGCCTTCGCCCCACCCCAACAGGAGCCCCATTCGTGCGCACGCCTCGCTTCTTGGTCCTGATCGCTCTTCTCGCCTGTGCTTTCGCCCGGCCCGCGGCCGCGGATCTCACTCTCATCACCCGCTACACGCTGGTCGACGGCGACACGCTCACGCGCGCCAACTACTACACGCGAAGCCGCGTGCGCGTGACCTCTCCCGACGGCAAAGAGTTCATGTTCAACAACTCGGGCGACAGCGTGACCGTGATCGATCACAAAACCATGTCCTACTGGATCGGTCCGCGCTCCCTTGCCGACAGCGTGGCGAGCAAGATCATGGCGCAGAACGCGGTCGACGTGTCGGCCATGGACCCGGTCGAGTACGGCAACAAGATCGAGGAGTTCAACAGGTCGATCAAAGTTTCGGACACCGGGAAACGGAAGAAGATCGCCGGCTATCCCTGTAATCTGTGGACTCTGGATGCCGGCAAATTCCTGCACAACGACCGCTGGATTGCTCGCAGCCTCGTAGTTCCCAACTACGGTCCGGAAATGCAGAAGGCGGTGCTGGCCACGATCAAAGACCCGCTGGGCCGCCAGCTCATGCGCATGCTGATCGACATGCGGACCAAGGAAGGGCTCGTTCTCCAGGGCTTCACCAACTTTCAAACTCTCGGCCGCTCCGGAACGTTCAGCTTCGAAACGATCAAAGTGATCACCAAGCCGATTTCCAAGGACGTCTGGACCGTTCCCGCGGGCTACAAGCAGGTCACGCTCTGACCGAGGTACACATGAAGAAGCTGGTCTTCGCTTGGGTAGGCCTTCTCGTCGCGTCCACGGCGCTGGCGAGCACGGAGCCGGCGCATCTTCCTTCGGCGGCCACCGTGCTGTCCGCTCTCAAGGCCGGGAACGAGCGCCACGTGAAGGGCCAGTACAAGCACCCCGACGAGACGGTGGCGCGGCGTCAGGAGCTCGCCAAGGGGCAGTCTCCGCACGCCGTCGTCCTCACCTGCGCCGATTCACGCGTGCCGCCTGAGATCGTGTTCGATCAGGGTCTGGGCGACCTGTTTGTGATTCGCGTGGCGGGGAACGTGGCGCCCGACGCCGAGGTCGCGAGCATCGAGTACGCGGTCGAGCACCTGCACACGCCGCTCGTGGTCGTGATGGGTCACCAGTCCTGCGGCGCAGTGGGCGCCGCCATCGCGGGGGAAGAGGCCCCCGGTCATCTGCCGGCCTTGATCGACGCGATCAAGCCTGCGGTCGATGAGGCTCGCACGCAGAAGGGCGATCTCTCGGACAACGCTGTGCGCGTGAACGTCGAGCGCGTGGTCGAGCAGCTGCGCACGTCCGAGCCCATTCTCGGGCCGGCCGTGAAAGCTGGCCATCTGCAGATCGTGGGCGCGGTCTACGCGCTCGACACGGGCCGTGTGGCGTGGCTGCCCGAGAGCACGCACTGATTTCGTTCGCGCTCGCCTTCGTGCTGGCACTGGCGCCGGGCGCCCAGCCCGGCGGTGCCATTTCGGCGCATACCGCGGCTCCGCACCGCATGCGCTATCACCTCGCGCTTCCGTCCGGTTGGTCGACGGACCGCCAATGGCCGGTCGTCGTGGTCATTGCGGATGCGCATCGCGACTTCGCCGCCAACTTGCGTAAGTTCGTCGCCGCGCGGGGCGGCCGTCCCTACATCCTCGTCGCGCCCGAAGTGCTCACCTCGGGCGGCACCGCGAATCGCTCGCCGGCGAGCTACACGTACACGCCAGCGGTGTGGGATTCGCTCCAGCGCGTCGACGAGTTCGCGTTCGACGACGACGGTGTCGGCGCGGTGCTGGCCGACGTACGCCGAAAGTGGCACGGCGAGGCGAAGGCCTTCCTCACCGGCTGGGAGGCGGGGGGCCATACGGTTTGGGCTCTCACCTTTCGGCATCCCGAGCGCTGGCGCGGAGTGGCGCCGGTGACCCCCAACTATCAGCGGCGGGGCGTCGAGTATTCGGAGAAACCCGAGCGGTCACAACTGCCGCTGCAAGTGTTCGAAGCCGGGGCGCCCAATCCGCAGATCGCGCCGTTCATGAAGAACCTGGAGCAGCAGATCGCGTCCGCGCTCGCCGATGCGAGAGCCCACGGTTACATGCCCGCGCCGGTGCGCGTGGTGGCCGGTGTCGATCACGGGCCGCTCCCCGAAGCGGTGCTTGCTTGGTGCGATTCGGTGCGCAGCCGCTGAGCGTTACAGCCGCTTCAGCGCGTCCGAGGCCTGCTTGAGCGTGGGATTGATCGCGAGCGCAGCGTTGTAGCTCTGCACGGCAGCCGCCTTGTCACCTTGCTTCTCGTACACGAGACCTTGGTAGTAGTAGGCCATCGCAATCGGGGGCTCGGTCTCGTGCGGCCGGTAGGCGAGATATTTCTTCAGCGACGCCGCGCCTGCCGCGAGATTGGTATCGCCCAGCGCCGCCGTGCGGCCGAGGTAGTAGTGCGCCGGCATGTAGGTCGGATCGGCTTTGAGGGCCGCATTGAACTCCGCGAAGGCAGCCGCGTTGTTCTTCTCCCGGCTGGCGAGATGCATTCCGAAATAGGTGTGAGCTTTGGCCGAGCTCGGCTGCTCGCGAATCGCGTCGAGGTATTCCCTGCGGGCGAGATCGAGCTTGTCCTGTCGGGCGTAGACGAAGGCAAACGCGCGATGGCCCAGGATCGGGTCGAGGCGCTTGATCTCCGCGGCCTGAGAGAGAGCTTTGTCGGGTGACCCGCCCATGGCCGGAGGCGCGACCGCGTAGAGCTCCACCAGGGCGAAGCGGGCCTCGGCGTGCTTGGGATCGAGCGCAACGGCGGTCTCGAGCTCGCTCTTCATTTTCGGGCCGTACGAGAGGGCATTCAACATGTTGCCGCCCTGGGCCTTGGCGCCATAGGCGGTGGCCAGGGAATAGTGGGCAGCCGCGCTCTTGGGCGACTGCGCGACCGCCTTTTCGAGAGAGGTGATGGCGCCATCCACATCGCCCCGCGCCATCGCAGTCCGCCCTTGGTCGAGCAGCGACGATTGAGCATGGAGAGGAGCCGCCGCCGCGGCCAGGAGAGCACAAGCCAACAACCCCATCAGGCGCGCGATCATGTGCACTTCTTCTTCTGGCGCGGGACCAGGACCTGCATCACCGAATAGGCGAAGGCGAAGCCGACCATGATCCACGCGCCGAGATCGCGGGCCCAGCCGGCGCTGCCGAAGGTGAACTTGAGGCTCGCGGTCACGAGCAGGTAGGCGAGCCCGAAGAGCAGCCAGGCCGCGATGATTCTCTGCTCGCCGCCGCTCCGCGAGACTGCAGCTTCACCGGGAGTGGGTCGCGAGAGCCAGGCCGCCCAGATCCAGTCCAGCTCGATCCAGCCCACGCCGACCAGAGCGACGATGGGGGCGATGGCGCGCGTGAGCTCGACCGGTGCGAGCAAGGCGAGAACGACGAGCGCCAGGCCCATGAGGACGAGCATCCATCCGGCGCGACGCTCGGCGCCCGCGATGCGCGTGGCGCGCCCTTCACGGAGAGCCAAAGGCCGCAGCTTGGGAAGGAAGTTGCCGGCGAGCAGGGTCATGAGGCCGAGGCAAGCGACGATGCCCCGAAAGGCGAAGGCGCGGTCGATCGATCCCGACCTTTGGGCGAGGGCGATCACCATCATGACCGCCGTGATGGCGAGGAATCCAAGGGTCGGTGTGGTCACTCGTTTCATCGCGTTTGCGCCTCCATCGTCGATTTACGCGCGCGCGCCGGGCGCGCTCGTTGTTCCCATCCGAGGCCGTGCATGAAGGAGAGGAGCGCGTCCTCCAGCACCGAGAGCTGTAGCTCGTAGACCACCTGCTTGCCCTGCTTCTCGGACGCGATCAGGCCGGCATCGCGCAGGATCGCAAAGTGCGCCGACATGGTCGGCTTGGAGACGCGGAAGTGGTCCGCGATCTCGCCTGCGGTCATGGGTCCCTTGCGCAGGAGCTCGAGGACGCGCCGCCGCGTGGGGTCCGAAAGGGCTTTGAACACGGTCGCCATGCTTCGATATTTAGCCAATCATCTAAACGTTGTCAAGGGGTGGTATTTTCGTCGCCATGTCTGATCTCGATGTCCGGGTGAAGGTCGCCATTTACAAGCATTTCGCCGAGACGGGGCGGCGGCCCGAAGTCCGGGACGTGGCGCAGCGGGCGGGAGCGGGGGAAGCGGAGGTCCTCGCCGCGTTCCAGAGCCTGCGCGTCCAGCGTCTGCTCTGGCTCGAGCCCGATGGCGAGACGATTCGCATGGCGCCGCCCTTCTCGGGCGTGCCGACGCAGCACACGGTCGAGGCCGGCGGCATCGACTACTTCGCCAATTGCGCGTGGGACGCGCTCGGCATTCCCGCGGCACTCCACGAGAGCGCGCGCGTGCGCTCGCGCTGCGAGCACTCGCACGAGCCGCTGGATCTCGCGGTCGCGCTCGACGGGCCCGAAGCCTCCGACTGGCTCTTTCACTGTCTCGTGCCCGCGGCCAAGTGGTGGGACGATCTCGTCTTCACCTGAGCCAACATGCTCTTCTTCCGGTCGGAAGAACGGGTGCGGGCCTGGTGCGCGGGCCGCGACGTGCCCATGCGTCCGCTCGTGCGCATGGATCAGCTGTGGAAGATGGCCACGACGTGGTACGGCACGCGGCTCGAGCCCGTATCGCGCCGGCCGCAGGCTTCGGAGATGCGCGCCATCTTCGCGAGCATTGGCCTGGACGACGACTTCTGGGATCCGGGATCCGACCGCTTCGGCTGATCGGTCAGGCGGCGACCGTCTCACGCCTCCGAGACGCGATCGCCTCGGCCACGAATTTCGCGTCGCGCCCGACGCCGTGGATCATGGTCGACGACACCGAGTAGAGATAGTGGGGTCCGACGAAGTAGAAGCCAGGCTCGCCCGGAACGACCCCGCGAGTTTGGCGAGGCTCGCCGTCGCTGCCGAACACCGGCACCTCGAGCCATTTCGGCCCGAGATGGAAACCGGTGCACCACACGACTCCCGCCACGTCGAGCACCGTGCCGTCGTCAAGGGCGGGCTTGCCATCGACCACGCGCGCGGTGCGCGGCACGCGCATCACTCCGGCGGCGCGCAGATCGGATTGCCGCGTGCGGATGAGCGGTGTTCCGCGCGTGATGAAGGACGGCCGCGCCCGGCGTCCCATCGGCGTGTCCATGGTGAGCACGCGATGGAAGACGAAACGGAAGACCAGAGGCGCGAGGGTGCGCACCGCGACGGGGTCGGAGATCTTGAACGGGATCTCGCCCACATCGCGTCCCGAGACCCACACGCGGCGCCCGTCGCGGACCAGATCCATCGCGACCTCGACGCCCGAGTTTCCGGCGCCCACGACCAGCGCTCCGCCCGGCGGTAGCTGCGACGGCTTGCGGTAATCGGCTGAGTGAAGCTGCACGATCGTCGGATCGAGCGACGAGGCGAAGTCGGGGACCCGAGGCTGCTGATAGGTGGCCATCGCGACGATGACGTGGGGAGCCTCGTAGGTCCGGTCGCCTGCCGTGACTTGATAACGATCGTTCACGCGGGTCAGACGCTCGACGCGCGTTCCCGTGCGCACCGGAAGCCCGAATCGTTTCGCGTACGCCTCCAGGTAGTCGGCCATCTCGTTCTTGGTCGGAAACGAGAAGGGCGGAGCCGGGAAGGGCATGCCGTCCAGCCCGTCGAAGCGCGCCGGCGTGAACAGGCGGAGCGAATCCCAGCGCTCGCGCCAGGCGTCGCCGATGCGCGGCCGCTCGTCGAAGATGACGAACGGAATGCCCAGGCGAGCGAGGTGGTAGCCGACCGAGAGACCGGCCTGACCACCGCCGATGACGATGACTTCGAAAGGCTCGGAGGGAATGGAAGCGCTGCTCATGGGGTCCTCCCGCAGACGGGCTCAGCCCGTCGGGTTCATCAGATGGGATGCGACCCGGACGGCGCAGGATGCCGCCATTCGAAACCCTAGCGCGGCGCTTCCAGCCACACCGTGGCCAGGGGCGGAAGCACGACCGGGGCCGAGTACGCATGCCCGTGCCACGGCTTGGACTCGGCGCGCACCGTGCCGCCGTTGCCCACATTGGCGCCGCCGTAGACCCAGGAATCCGTGTTGAGGAGCTCGCGATACTCGCCGCCCTTCGGCAGGCCGACACGATAGTCCTTGCGCACGACCGGCGAGAAGTTGCACACGCACACGATCTCGCGCCCGGTGGCGGGGGAGATACGACGGAAGGCGACGACATTCTCGTCGGCGTTGTGAACGTCGATCCAGGCGAAGCCGGCCGGCTCGGTGTCGGCCTCCCACAGCGCCGGCTCGTCGCGATAGAGACGATTGAGATCGCGCACCAGCGTCATGAGCCCGCGATGCTCGTCGCCCACGAGCAGGTGCCAGTCGAGACTCGCGTCCACGTTCCACTCGTCCCACTGGCCGAACTCGCCGCCCATGAAGAGCATCTTCTTGCCGGGATGCGCCCACATGTAGCCGTAGAGCGAGCGCAGATTGGCGAACTGCTGCCAGCGGTCACCCGGCATCTTGGAGAGCAGCGAGCGCTTGCCGTGCACGACCTCGTCATGCGAGAGGGGCAGGATGAAGTTCTCGCTCCACGCGTAGAGCAGGCCGAAGGTCAGGTGATCGTGGTGATACTTGCGATGCACCGGGTCTTTCGTGAAGTAGGTCAGCGTGTCGTGCATCCAGCCCATGTTCCATTTGAAGCCGAAGCCGAGCCCGCCCAGATACGTCGGCCGGCTCACGCCCGACCATGCCGTCGATTCCTCGGCGATCATGAGCGTGCCGGGCTGGCGCGCGTACGCCAGCTCGTTGACTTGCCGGATGAAGTCGACAGCGTCCAGGTTCTCCCGTCCGCCGAAACGGTTGGGCACCCACTCGCCTTCCTTGCGGCTGTAGTCGAGGTAGAGCATCGAGGCCACGGCGTCGACGCGCAGGCCGTCGGTGTGGAACTCCGAGAGCCAGTAGAGCGCGTTGGCCATGAGGAAGTTGCGCACCTCGTTGCGCCCGTAATTGAAGATGTACGTGTCCCAGTCCGGATGGTGCCCGAGACGCGGATCGAGATGCTCGTACAGCGCGGTGCCGTCGAAGCGGCCGAGCGAGAAGGCGTCGCGCGGAAAATGCGCCGGCACCCAATCGAGGATCACGCCGAGACCGTGCTGGTGCATCGTGTCGACGAAATAACGGAAGTCGTCGGGCTCCCCGTGGCGCGATGTGGGCGCGAAGTACGACGTCACCTGATAGCCCCACGAGCCGCCGAAGGGATGCTCCATCACCGGCATCAGCTCGACGTGGGTAAAGCCCAGATCGCGCACGTACTCGGCGAGCGGCTGGGCCAGGTCGCGATACGACAAAGGCTCGCGCGGATGATCGGGGGAGCGCCGCCACGAGCCGAGATGCACTTCGTACACCGAGAGCGGCTCGCGATGCGCGGCATGCGTGGGCCGCGCGCGCATCCACGCCTCGTCGCCGAATCGGTAACGCGATTGGTAGACGCGCGACGCGGTGGCCGGAGGCTTCTCGGCCCAGAAGGCGTAGGGATCGGCCTTGAGCAGGAAGTCGCCGTCCCCGGTGCGGATCTCGAACTTGTACGCCGCGCCTTGGTCGAGCTCGGGAACGAAGATCTCCCAGATCCCCGAGTAGCCGAGATTGCGCATCATGTGGCGGCGGCCGTCCCAGCCGTTGAAGTCGCCGACCACGCTGATGCCGCGCGCCGACGGCGCCCACACCGCGAACGAGACACCGGAGGCGGAGTCGGCCGTGCCCAGGGCTTCCCGCAGGTGCGCGCCGAGGCGCTCGTAGAGCCGCTCGTGCTGGCCTTCGCGCGCCAGGTGCAGGTCGAGCTCGCCGAGCGTGGGCAAGTAGGAATAGGCGTCGCGCTCGTGCTCGACGGGGCCGCCCGGCAAGCGCGACTCGAGCCGGTAGGCGAAGGGCTCGGCGTGCTCGAAGCGGGCTTCGTAGAGGCCGGCCGGATGCACGAGCGTCATGGGCACCGCTTTGCCCTCGTCGGGCACCACGGCCATGGCGGCTGCACCCGGGCGGAAGGCGCGAATGACGAGCCCTTTGCCCTCGGCGTGCGGACCCAGGATGGAATGCGGATCGGGATGAACGAGCTCGATCAGCCGGTCCCGATCCGCCGACATCAGCGCAGCGCCCGCTTGGGAATCAAGGGCTCGACCGAGCGCCGGTAGATGTCGGCGCCGGTGCCCATCTCGGGCCAGTTGCTCTTGCCCTCGGCGAGCCTGTGCAGGAACTCGCCGCGCGGCGGCGTGGCGCCCAGCTCGCTCATGAGGTCGATGACGCGGCCGGCGTACTTCATGACCTGCACCGCCTCGATGCCCGAGATGTCGTCGAAGAACCAGCCGCAGCTCGTATACATGAGCATGGCGTTCTTCTCCATCTCGAGGAGCGTGAAGGCGGTCGTCTGCTCTTCGTTCGTGAGCGCACGCTTGGCGTGGATCTGGAGGAAGGGCTCGCGCGCGTGCTCGGGGTCGAGCAGCACGGCGATGGCGTCGTCGCGCGCCTCCCAGGGATCACGGAAGTAGGTCGAGCCCGAATGCAGGAAGAGCTCGCGCGAAGCCTCGCGCAAGAGATCGAACGAAGCCCGCAGCGGCCCGCGCCACTTCTGGTTCCACTCGGGCTTGCCGTCGACATGGCAGCCGCAATCGCGCGTCCAGCGGCCCACGCCGTGAGCGCAGCTCCACGACGAGCCCTCGCCCTCGGGCCCGCTGTCGATCTCGGCTTCCATGCGCGGCGGATTGCGCTCCAGGTAGGCGGCGTAGTTGGTGAGGGCGAAGCCGCGCTTGGCCAGCTCGACCTCGAGCGCGTAGGCGAGCGTGAGATCGCCGAAGCGGAAATGGTGTCCGTAGGACTCGCCATCGGTCGCCACCTGGACCAGGCCGCCGCCTTCCGGCCGAGCCCGCTCGAGCGTGTCGGCGAACGACTGGCTCGAGGCGAGCACGCCGCTGAAGGCGATCGCGTTGGCGAGCTTGCCGTCGTAGAAGAAGATCGCGATCGAGCGGCCGGAGCCGTCGCGATGACGGAAGCGCAGCGCCGCGCTCGTGGGCGCCGTCGCCTCGTCGGCCGTCTTCCACTCGCGCTCGCCGTCACCGCGTACGCGTTTCACCTGACGCGGCGAGAGGATGACGTAGCGCATGCCCTCCTCGATGAGGGTTTCGAGCGTGTCCTCGTTGGCCGCGGTCTCGGGCAGCCACAGGGCTTCGGCGTCGCGTCCGAAGCGGAAGCGGAAATCGGCCAGGCCCCAGCGCACCTGCGTGCGCCGGTCGTGGTCGTCCATCAGGGGCAGGATGGCGTGATTGTAGCCCTGCGCGATGGCGTGGCCGTGGCCGAGCGCGCGGCGGCTCACGCGATCGGCCTCGAGGATCTTGCCGTAGGTCTCGGGATCGCGACGCTCCAGCCAGTGCATGAGGGTGGGGCCGAAGTCGAAGTTCAAGCCGGTGTAGTTGTTCACCGTGCGCTCGACCTTGCCGTCCTGGAAGATGCGCGCGAAGGCGTTGGGCCGGTAGCACTCGGCCAGAATGCGCTCGTTCCAGTTCGGGTAGGGGGCGGCTCCGGCTTCGGGATCGATGCGGCCGGTCCAGGGGTTGTCGCGCGGGGGCTGATAGAAGTGGCCGTGGATCACGAGCGGCGTGGACATCCGCGTGGGTTCCTCCAGGGGTGGAAGGGGACCATTCGAAGTCATCGTCTTCAACGTAACGCCGGGGTGGCCGCGGCGGAAGGCGCGCCCTGCGCCCGCCCGGTCTCGCGCGTGAGCGCGGCCAGACGCTCGGCCACCTCGGCTCGAAGCTCGGAGCCCGTGCAGCGCCACTCCCAGTTGTGTGCCGTGGTGCCGGGAAGATTGAACCGCGCTTCGCCGCCGAGGCCGAGCACATCCTGAAGCGGCGCCATGGCGAGCAGCGAGGGCGAGGCCTGCACGAGGCGCATGAATTTCCAGCTCGCGTCGGGCCCGTCGCCACCGATGTGCGCCAGGGCGCGCTCGCGCTCCAGGATCCACGCGGCGAGCAGGGCCGGCTCGCTGCGTTCCGGCGGGTCGCGCAGCCAGCCGAGCAGCGTGTCGTTGTCGTGGGTGCCGGTGTAGGCGACGCTCTTCTCCGGAAAGTGCTCCGGCCCGTCCTGGTCGGAGCCGAAGGAGAACTGCAGCACGCGCATGCCGGGCAGGCCGAGGCGGTCGCGCAGCTCGTGCACCGGTCGTGTCACCTCGCCCAGATCTTCCGCGAGAAACGGCAGCCCGCCGAGGGCTTCGCGCACGCGCTCGAAGAACGCCACACCTGGCCCCGGCTCCCAGTGGCCGCCCTTCGACGACTTCGCCTCGCGTGGCACCGACCAGTAGTTCACGAAGCCGATGAAATGGTCGAGGCGCACCACATCGAAGCGCGCGAGCGTGGTGCGCAGGCGTTCGATCCACCACGCGTAGCCCTCGGCCGCGTGCACTTCCCAGCGATAGAGCGGATTGCCCCACAGCTGGCCGTCGGCACTGAAATAATCGGGCGGCACGCCGGCCAGGGCGCGCGCCGTGCCATCGGGCAGGAGATCGAACAGCTCGCGGTGCGCCCACACCTCGGCGCTCTCGTGCGCGACGTAGATGGGAATGTCGCCGAGCAAGGCCACGCCACGCGCGTGCGCGTGCTCGGCCAGGGCACGCCACTGACGCTCGAACAGGAACTGCACGAAGGAGTGATAACGAATGGCCTCGGCGAGTCCGCTCGCGCGCACCTCTTCGAGGGCCGCGGGATCGCGGTCGCGAAGTGGCGCCGGCCAATGCCACCACGGCTCGCCGCCACGCGCCTCGCGAATGGCCGCGTAGAGCGCGAAATCGGGCAGCCACGCCGGCGGACTCGCGGAGAACTGCTCGAAAGACGCGAGCCAGGCCGCCGGCGCGCGGCTTCGCCGCTCGAAGGCGCGGCGCAGGAGCGACTCCTTGAAGGCGATGGCGCGCGGATAATCGACGCGATCCTCTCGCTCGCCGTCCGCGAGGCGCTCGTCGCCCGCCGCCAGCAAGCCTTCCTCGACCAGCGTCTCCAGGCTCACGAGCAGGGGATTGCCGGCGAAGCTCGACAGCGACTGATAGGGCGAGTTCCCCGGGCCGATCGGCCCCACGGGCAGCATCTGCCACCACGACTGCGCAGCGGCGGCCAGAAAATCGACGAAGGCGTGCGCGCGGGCGCCGAGGTCGCCTGAGCCCGACGGGCCGGGAAGCGAGCTGGGATGGAGGAGCACTCCGCTGGCCCGGCGCACCATCCAATGGGGTGCAGGGGCAAGGGGCGGCGACGCGGCGTCCAATGAGCCTCCGGGAAAACTCGAGCGTGGCGCGGGGGCGTCGGCCGGGGCCGATGCGAGGGCCAATGTGATACGCTCGCGCCGAAACCGCAAGCGAAAGCGACACATGGAGGAACATGGCGGTCACCGAGCGCGACGTCCTGGACGCGCTTCGTCCCATCCAGGATCCCGATCTCAAGCGCGATATCGTGAGCCTCGGCTTCGTGCGCAACGTGCGCATCGAGGGCGACGCCGTGCGCCTCGAGATCCGTCTCACCACGCCGGCCTGTCCGGTGAAGGACAAGATCCGTGACGACGCCCAGCGCGCCGTCGAGAAGCTCGCGGGCGTGAAGCGGGCCGAGATCGAGATGACCTCCGAGGTGCGCGGCTCGGCCACGCCCGACAAGAGCGCCATCGCCGGCGTGAAGAACCTGATCGCCATCGGCAGCGGCAAGGGCGGCGTCGGCAAGTCGACCATGACCGTGAACCTGGCGCTGGCGCTGGCCGAGAGCGGGGCCAAGGTCGGACTCCTGGACGCCGACATCTACGGTCCCAGCCTGCCCATCATGATGGGACTCACGCAGGAAGGCGTCGGCGCGCGCGGCGATCTGCTCGTGCCGCCGGTGGCCCACGGCGTGCGCTTTCTTTCCATGGGATTCATGGCGCCGGGGGATCAGCCGCTCATCTGGCGCGGTCCGATGGCGCACAAGGCTCTGCAGCAGACCTTGTTCGGCGCCGAGTGGGGCGAGCTCGACTATCTCCTCATCGATCTGCCGCCGGGCACCGGTGACGTGCATCTCACGCTCGTGCAGAGCGTGGCGCTCACCGGCGGCGTCATCGTCTCCACGCCGCAGGACGTGGGCCTCACCATCTCGCGCAAGACGCTTCGCATGTTCCAGCAGACGCGTGTGCACCTGCTCGGGCTGGTCGAGAACATGAGCTATTACGTGTGTCCCCACTGCGGGCAGCGCGACGACATCTTCGGGCACGGCGGGGCGGAGAAGACGGCCGACACGCTGGGCATTCCGTTCCTCGGTGCCGTGCCGCTCGACCGCCGCGTGCGCGAGCAAGCCGACCGGGGCACGCCCATCGTGATCGCCGAGCCCGCGCATCCAGCCGCCGCGGCGTACCGCGAGATCGCCGGCAAGCTCGCGCAGCAGGTGAGCATCCGCTCGTTCGAGACGCCGCAGGTCACGATCGTCGAGGAATGAGCTCGGCCGCCACCACACCCGTCGAGATCCGCAAGCGTCCGGGAGGCGCGAGCCTCGTCCTCACCTGGGGCGACGGGCATTCCGGGGAATACGCTTCGGTTTACCTGCGCGGGCGCTGCCCGTGCGCCCATTGCGTCGACGAGATGACCGGTGAGCGCAAGGTCGGCCCGCTCCAGATCGTGCCCGATGTCACCCTTCTAAAGATCGTTCCCGTCGGGAACTACGCGTTTCAGCTGGAGTGGTCGGACGGGCATCGGACCGGCCTCTACAGCTTCGAGTACCTGCGCTCGCTCTGTCCCTGTCCCAAGTGCCAGCAGGGCTGAACGCAACCGTCCCGCCTGGTCTCACCACTTTTCGACATCCATGCTTGAGACGGCTTTCTTCCGGGCGTAGCTTCGAGGTCCCCACCCGGCTGCCCCTTTCCTCTCAAGGAGGGACCCCATGGCAGAAGCGACAACCTCCGCCGGCACCGGCACCTTCGTCTGGAACGAGATCGGCACCAGCGACACGGATGCGTGCAAAGCCTTCTACACGGCGCTCTTCGACTGGACCACACGCGACATGGACATGGGTCCGAGCGGCGTCTACACCATCTTCCAGAGCGGCGGCCGCGACATCGGCGGCCTCTACCGCATGAACGCGCAGCAAGTGCATCTCGGGGTGACGCCGCACTGGCTCACGTACGTGGGCGTGGACGATGTGGACGCGAGCGCCAAGAAGGCCGAGGCCATCGGAGGGCGCGTGCTCGTGCCGCCCACCGACATCCCACAGACCGGCCGCTTCGCCGTGCTCAGCGATCCGACGGGAGCGACCTTCGCCATCTACAAAGGGGCGCAGAGCTGAGACGCGGCTGAGGAGCTACTGCAGCACGACGGTCTTGAGCGTGGCTTCCTGGCCGTCTTGCGTGAGATGCAGCCAGTACACGCCCGAGCGCGGACGCGCGGTGACGCGGAAGCTCTCGGGCCCGGGACCGCTCGCGCTCACCGTGCCCGACCACATGACGCGCCCGCGCACGTCGACCAGATCGAGACGAGCCGGATGCACCGAAGGCAGCTGGAAATCCACCTGGAAGCTCTCGGCGCGCGCCGGATTGGGATAGGCGCGCTTGAGGAGCGGCGTTCGCGTGAGCTGCAGCGGCAGCGAGGTGTCGGCCGAATAGGTGGTAGCGCCGTTCTGAGTCACGCCGAGGCGATAGATCTCGGTCCAGCGATTCTCGGGCGCCAGGTCGGCGAAGTGGATCTCGCCATGCTCGTCCGCCTGCACGGTGGCGAGCGCCAACCAGCCGCTCGCCTGATCGCGGCGATACACGGTGGCCGTGGTGCCCGCGCCGCCCTCGCAACCCCACACGAGGCGCACCGCGCCCCCTTCGTTGCTCGCGCTCACGATCCAGGCGGGACGGCGAGGGGCACCCTGGGGCGAGAAGTCGAGCGTCCAGAGATCGTTCTTGTAACCGGTGATGCCGTCGCCGCCGAAGACCACGAGGCGATCGCCGGCCGGATCGTAGGCGGCGCTGCCTCCGATACTTCCCGTGGCCGGGTCACCCGATGTGATCAGGTACTCCCAGCGCAGCTCGGGCTCGAGATTCAGGCCCCAGGTCGAGATATTGTATTGCCCGCCGTAGTCGATGCGCCCGCCGTGGAGCAGCATGCGGCGGTGGACCGAGTCATAGGCCAGGGTCTGCCCATAGAGAGACGGAATCGATCCTTCGGGCTCGAGCGCTTTCCACTCGGGAAGGCCATCCAGCTGCAGTGCCCACAAGGAGGAGGCGGTCTCTCGCGACGGGCCCGGGCGGAATGGAGAGCTGTCTTGGCGATCGAGATCGCCGCCCTGGATCAGCATGCAGTCGTGCACGGGATCGTACACGGCCGTGGGGTTCTCGCGCGGCAGGGGCGTGGGACCGAACGTGTGAATCTGCGTCCAGCGCGGCGGCCCATCCAGAGACAAGGCCCAGACGTCGTTGAAGCTCGACCACGCGAGGAAGGCGCGGCCGCCGAACACGATCAGCCGGTGGCGCGGCGGATCGTAGATCATCGAACTCCCGGTGCGCGGAGAAGGGGCTTCGCCAGTGACTTCGAGTCTTTGCCAGGTCGCCGAGGTGTCGGCGAGCGAGAGGGTCCACAATTGCTCTTGGGGAGGCTCGAAGTAATGAGTGTCATCGCCGTACACGAGACCAAACAAGAAGCAACGGTCGCCAATCGGGTCATAGGCGCCCACGAGGCGGCCCATGAAGCGAGTGGGATGGGCCGAAGTCGCGAGCCGGGTCCACGCCGCCAGATCGCGCAAGGGAACCGTCCAGGTGTCGTGTTCCGCGCCCCTGCCCGAACCGCCGAAGAGGACCATGCGCATGCGGCGCGAATCGAACATGGTCACGGCGAAGGCGCGGCCGGGAGGCTTGGGATGCGCGCCGAGAAGAGACCACGTGCCGGGATCGGCCAGGGACAAGACGTCGACATCCGATTCGTCCGCCGCACTCGTGGTTCCGCCCACGCACAGAGCGCGATCGCGAGGGGCGTCGTAGAGAATCGTGAACTTCTCGCGGTCGAATCCGGGGCGCGTTCTGAAATACTGCCAGGTGGGAGGTCCATTGAGATCGAGGACCCACGCCTCGTAGCCGTCCAGTCCACCGAGGAGGATCATGCGGCGGCGCAAGGGATCGAAAGCGGCGGACGCGTCGACGGCGTCGTAGGGCTGATCGTTGCCGTTCTGGTCGAGCTTTCGCCAGGCCACCGTGTCGCCCAGGCTCAGAGACCAGAGTTCCTGCGAAAGTGAGATTTCGTACGGGCGGTCGCCCTCCGTGACTCCGCCATAGACGAGGAAGCGGTCGGCGAGCGGGTCGTAGACGGCCGTCGCTTCGGTCCGTGCTTGGGGGATCGAATCGGCGGGCGTCAGCAGGTTCCAGCGCATCGTGTCGCCGAGGTCGAGCGCCCAGATGTCAGCCAGGGGTCCGAACGCGTCCTCGCCCCCGTAGACGAGGAGACGATTGCGCCGAGAATCGTAGGCCTCGGCGCAGTTCCAGCGCGGGGAGGGCGGCGTTCCCTCCACGACCGGTCGCGACCAGATGAGCGACGACCCCAGGCTCAGAGACCACACTTCGCCCGAGGCGGCGGCCGAGGATCCGGCGCCGTGTCCCAGGCCTCCGAACAGGATCATGCGCGCGTGCACCGGGTCGTACGCGGTGGCCGCGTAGGCGACGAGGCCCGGCGCTTGCGCGCTGGCCGTGGAATCGAGCTGCCAGCTCGAGCCCGGAACCAGCGACAGCGTCCACACGTTCCTCTGGAAGTAACCGTTCGAGCCGCCGGCCATGACGATGCGCTCGCGCACCGGATCGAGCACCGTCGAAGCGCCGAAGAGAGTTGGCGGCGGCACCAGTTTCCAGGTGCCGTAGGGCTGGATGATGGAAGTTGGCGACAACGGCGCCGGCAGGGGCGCGAGCGATGCGTCCATGTTCCGCGGGTCGTCGGGCACGCCGGGCACGACGGGCGCGGCCGGATCGGCCGGGGAGCGCAGCGCGCGCGCCTGGGCGGCGAGGCGGGCCCGCTTCGCAAATTCGGGATCGGGCGTCTGCGCGCTTGCCGCGGCACTCACGAGGGCAAGCGCGAGGCCGGCGAGGCAGGCGGTCCGCAAACGGCTCATGCGAGGGTCGCGTCCAGCTCGAGCAGCGTGCCGAGCAGCACGTTGGCGCCGCGCGCGCAATCCTCGGCGGGCGTGAACTCCTCGATGGCGTGGCTCACGCCGGCCTTGCTCGGCACGAAGATCATGCCGATGTCGGTGAGGCGCGCGATGGCTTGCGCGTCGTGCCCGGCGCCGCTCGGCGCTGGCATGCTCGTGTAGCCCAGGGCGCCGGCCACGTTCTCGATCGTCTCGCGATAGAGCGGAGACGTGGGCGCCGCCTGCACGATCTCCTGGCGGCGCACTTCGATGGTCGTGCGCGTCTGGGCCGCGATCTCGCGGCACGCAGCAGTGAACAAACGCTCGGTTTCCTCGAGCCGAGTCATCTCGAGATCGCGGAACTCGGCTTCCAGGTGCACGAAGCCGGGGATCACGTTCACCGCCCCCGGCTTCACCTGCATCACGCCGAGCGTGCCCACGCGGCAGCTCTTCTCCCGAGTGGCCAGGCGCTCGACCGCGAGCGCCACGTGCGCCGCCGCCACCATGGCGTCCTGGCGCAGATCCATGGGTGTGGTGCCGGCATGGTTGGTCGTGCCCTGGATGTCGACTTCGAGCACGAAGCGGCCCGTGATGCCGGTGACGACGCCGATCTGCCGGCCTTGGCGCTCGAGCTCCGGCCCCTGCTCGATGTGGTACTCGAGATAGCCCGCGAGGCTACCGCGCGGGCGCACGGCCTGATCGATATGCGCCAGGTCACCGCCGACCGCGCGCAGGTGCTCGGCGAGCCCCATGCCCTCGTGATCGATCACCGCGAGGTCGTCGGGCACGAGCAACCCGGCCATGGCGCGGCTGCCGAAGAGTCCGCGATGGAAGCGCCCGCCTTCCTCGTTGGTGAACGCGATCACCTCGAGCGGATGGCGCGTCTCGAGGCTCTTGTCCGTGAGCGTGCGCACCACTTCGATGGCCGCGATGACGCCCAGAGCACCGTCGAACTTGCCGCCCATGGGCACGGTGTCGATGTGCGATCCCATGGCGATGGGCGCGAGCCCTCGGTCGCGCCCGGGACGCGCGGCGATGAGGTTTCCGGCGGCGTCGACGCGCGTCGTCATGCCGGCTTCGCGCATGAGCCCGGTGACGAAGGCCCGGGCTTCGATCTCGGCCGGCGAGAAGGCGATGCGATCCATGCCGCGCGGCGTCTCGCCGATCTTGCCCAGTGCCTGGAGTGTGGACCAGAGACGCTCGCCGTCGAGCGCCGGAGGCGCCACGGCGGAATCCCTCGTTTGCTTCATCGAAACTCTCCCGGATGGCTCGATGGCGAGCGCGTCTCTGCAGAAGAAATGGCCCCTCATCTTGCGGGACCCGGCCCCGCCGGGCAAGGGTTCCAGCAGAGGGAGGCGGTGTAGCCAGAGCGCGCGCTCCCGTCGTATTCTGGCGTTCCAACCCGGCCCAAGCCCCACCCAGGAGGTGTTCCTTGTCGGTCTCGCTCTCGAGTCCCGCCACCAAGCTGTATCCGGCGCGAAATCCCAAGGGCCGGAAGTTCACCGCCGAGGATCTATGGAAGATCGCGCGCGTCGGCAAGCCCGTGCCGGCGCCCGGCGGAGAGTGGCTCGCCGTTCCGGTGACCACCTATGACATGGAGAAGAACGAAGGCAAGAATCGCATCTGGCGCGTGCCCGTTCAGGGCGGCGTGCCGGCTCCGCTTACCGCCTCCGACGCGAGTGCGGGCGAGCCAGCCTTCTCGCCCGACGGCAAGCGCCTTGCCTTCGTGCGCAAGCAGAACGCCGGCGACAAGGCCCAGCTTTACGT
>DASYSL010000122.1:0-1750 GCA_036003365.1 Candidatus Eiseniibacteriota bacterium | reverse complement strand
GTGCCGCCCGAGGCCAGCTCGAACATGCCCTTCTTCATGCGCCGGGCGTCGGTGAAAGCACCCTTCTCGTAGCCGAACAGCTCGCTCTCGAGCAAGTTCTCCGGAATCGCGCTGCAATTCAATTCGACGAACGGCTCGGCGGCACGCGCGCTCTGGGCGTGCACCTGGCGCGCGATTAGCTCCTTGCCCGAGCCGGTCTCGCCGCGGACCAGCACGGTCGCGCTCGGCGACTTGGCCACGCGCTTCACCGTCTCCAGAACCTTCTTCAAAGCGATACTCTGGCCGATCATCACCGGGCCGACGTAGTTCTCGCGCGCGTCACGCAGATCGCGCAGCTCTTTTTCCGAAACGGCGCGCCGCGTGCTTTCCGCGAGCATGCCCGTCAAACAAGCTCGCAGCGCCGCCATGTTGAAGGGCTTCAAGAAGAAGTTGTAGCAGCCGAGCTGGCCCGCCTGCTCGGCGTCCTCCACCCCGCCGTGGCCGGTGATCATGATCACGCCCATGTCCGGCATCTCGGCGCGGATCCGGCGCAGGAGGTCCATGCCGCTGTGGCTTCCGAGGCGCAGATCGAGGATCACGGCGTCGGGCGGCCGCTCGTTGAGCTCGCGCCACGCCTCATCGAACGATTCCAGACCGCGGGCTTCGTAGCCATGGCCGGAAAGATCCTCGAGCAGCATCTCGCGCGTGGTGCGGTGATCTTCCACGACCATGACGTAGGCGCCTTGGGTCAAGAGCTTCATCGGTTTCGCCTCTCTCCTTGTCGTCGGTCGACGGGCAGCTCGACGAGCACGGTGGTGCCATGCTCGAGCCGGCTGGCCACGTGGATGCTGCCTCCATGCTCCTGCACGATGCTCTGACAGATCGAAAGCCCGAGCCCGGTGCCCGAGGGCTTCGTGGTGAAGAAGGGATCGAAGAGCCGCGACAGATTTTCCTTGGCGATGCCCTCGCCCGCGTCACTGATGCGCACCTGCACGACGCGCGTCGAAGGCACACGCCCGGCGCTCCGCGCCCGCATGTCTTCGCGCCGCCGGCCCACGCTGCGCGCGACGCCGCGCCGCGTCAGCGGACGCACGCTGATGCGCAGCTTGCCGCCCTTGGGCATGGCCTGCACCGCGTTGGAGACGAGATTGAGCAACACCTGATGCACGAGATCCGGATCGAACCACGATTCGGGCACGCGCGGCGCGAGCACGGTCTCGACCTCGACGCCCGACTCGGCGAGCCACGGACCGGAAATCTCGAGCAGATGCCGCACCGTCTCCGCCAGCGAGCCACGCCGCCAGCGCGGCTCGCCCGGGCGCGCGAACTGCAAGAGCTGGGTCACGATCCGATCCACGCGCTCGACCTCGTCCAGGATGGCTTTGACAAAGCGCGTGCGCTCGTCGCGCGGCTCGAAGCGCCCGAGCAGCACCTGAGCAGACGAAGAAATCCCCGCCAGCGGATTCCGCACCTCGTGCGCCACGCCCGCCGACAGCTGCCCGACCAAGGACAAACGCTCGCGCTGGCGCAGCTCCTGCTCGAGCCGGCGCATTTTGGTGAGGTCGGTGAGCACAGCCACCGCGCTACCCGAGCCCGCCGGCAAAAACGCCACCCGCACCGGGATCTCCTCGCCGCGCGCGTTCTGGAGCCAGGTCTCGATCTCGCCGCGCTTGCCCGCCAGGGCCGCGGACACCAGGTCCTCGCCCGGCACCACCGAGCGCAGGACGGCGCTCGCGTTGACGCCGGGGCGCACGCGCGGGCCCAGGGCCAG
>DASYSL010000121.1:0-4052 GCA_036003365.1 Candidatus Eiseniibacteriota bacterium | reverse complement strand
GTGAAGCGCACCGCGATCCTGCGCGGCGAGTACTACGCGCTGATGCTGTTCGCCGCCCTCGGCATGATCTTCATGGCCCAAGCCAACGATCTGATCATGATCTTCCTCGGCCTCGAGCTGATGTCGCTCTCGTTGTACGTGCTGGCCGGCATGCGGCTCGGGCGCTTCGAGTCGACCGAAGCGGCGATGAAGTATTTCCTGCTCGGGGCCTTCGCCAGCGGATTCTTGCTCTACGGCATCGCCTTCCTCTATGGGGCGACCGGCTCGACCAATCTCGAGAGGATGTCGGGCTTCCTGATCGAGAGCCCCCTGGCCGCGAGCCCGCTGGTCTTGATCGGCATGGGGCTCGTCATCGTCGGCTTCGCGTTCAAGATCGCGGCCGTGCCCTTCCACATGTGGACGCCGGATGCCTACGAGGGCGCGCCCACCAGCGTGACCGCCTTCATGGCGGCGGGCTCCAAGGCGGCCGCGTTCGCGGCTCTGGTGCGCTTCTCGTCGATGATCCTGGCGCACGTGCCGATCACCAGCTCCTCGGTGCTCGAGGTGGTCGCCATCCTCACGCTCATCGTGGGCAACGTGGTCGCGATCATGCAGAACAACCTGAAGCGCATGCTCGCCTACTCGAGCATCGCGCACGCGGGTTACGCGCTCGTCGGCGTGATCGCGGGCGGGCCGGACGGCCACGCGGCGGTGCTCTTCTACATGGCGAGCTACGCCGCCATGACGCTCGGCGCCTTCGGTACCTTGACGCTCCTGGGTCGCGGTCTCGACGAGCGGGTCGACGTGCGCGAGTTGGGCGGCGTGGGCAAGCGCCACCCGGTGCTCGCCGCCCTGTTCACCTTGTTCATGCTGGGCTTGGCCGGCATCCCGCCGACGGCCGGCTTCGTCGGCAAGCTCTATCTCTTCCGCGCCGGTGTCGAGACGCACCACGTGCAGCTCGTGATCGTGGCCCTCCTGGCGAGCGTCGTGTCGGTCTATTACTACCTGCGCCCGGTGGTCGTCATGTACATGCAGGAGCCGTCCGGGAGCCCGGTCGAGGTGTCGCGCTCGCCCGCGGCCGGCGTGGCGCTCGCCATCGCCGCCTCGATCACGCTCGTCGTGGGCGTGCTGCCCGGCGGCCTCGCCGACTCGGCACTCCGGTCGGTCCTATCGCTGCTTCCCTAGAATTCGAGCCGCTCGACGCGGCCCACGCCGCCGAAGTCGAGAATCTTCTGCTCGGCGATTCGGTCCTCATCTCGCAGTTCGCGGGCTTCGCGCGTCGGGGAGGCGTGGCCAACGAGCTGGGCGACAACCGTCTCGAGGCGGCGGGAACGATGGCTGCGTATGTGGACGGCGCGCTGGCCGGCTTCACGATCGCCACCCGTCTCGCGGACGCGGCTGGCGTTCCGTGGATCTTCCTGCGGCTGGGAGTGGGGGAGCGCTTCCGCCGCCAGGGCGTGGGCACTGCATTGTTGAGGCGCGCCGCCGAGCGCATCGAAGCCGCGGGGCCGGTGAGCGAGATCACGATCGGCGCCTGGCTTCCCAACGACGCCGCCGAGCGCTTCGCCGAGCATCATCGGCTCGGCTTCTCGCGCCTCTACTGGCGCATGGAGCGAGCGCTCGGCGGGGTGCCGGAGCCCGTATGGCCAAAAGGCATCGCCCTTCGCACTTTCGACGGCTCGCCTCGCGCGATCGAGGACATGACCGCCATCTACAACGACTCCTTCTCGGATCACGACCACTTCGTGCCCGGCACGACCGTGGACACGATCGACGTGGTCGAGGCCGATCTCTTCCGGGCCGAGGGAATGGGGCTCGCCTACCGAGGCGAGGAGTGCCTCGGCTTCTGCCGCTGCACGCTCTATCCCCATCTGGGCGAGATCTCGATCATCGGCACGTCGAAGCGCGCGCGCGGCATCGGCCTCGGCCGGGCACTCCTGCGCTGGGGCATTCGCTGGATGGAAGATGAGGGTGCGACGCGTATCGGTCTCATCGTCGACGGAGAGAACGAGAACGCGCTCAAGCTCTACCGCCAGGAAGGCTTCGAGGTGGCGCGCACGCGCCGCCGCTGGACGAAACCCGGCAGCTTGGGCGCTTGACCCCCTAGAAATAAGAGTCAACCCGTCTTGAAACGGGTGCGCCTACTCATCCACTAGGAATTGAATGCGCACTTCCGAAAACATGCGCCAGCGCATACCAGATATGCGCCGGCGCATGTCGCCGCTCTAAGGCGATGGATTGAAGTACGCGTCGTCGCTCGGCAGCGCCGGCGGTGTGGCCGGCTTGCTCTTGTAGTTCTTCATCGTGTCCACCAGAAACAGAGGCTTGGCACTCTGGGACGCGAGCTCCTGGATGCGCTTCTGCAGCTCCGCCACCTTCTCGGGATTCTGCGCGGCCACATCGTTCTTCTCGGATGGATCTTCTTTGAGGTTGTAGAGCTCGAGGGCGGCGGGCAGGGGCGTGCGCCATAGGAGCTTCCAGTCACCCTGCCGGATGGCGGCACGGAACGGCTCGACGTTGTAGACGATCTCGGTGCGCGCCGAAGGCTCGCCGGCGCTGATCATCCGCCACTGGTCGACGCCGTCGAGCGGCTTGCACTGGGCAGTCGATGCGCCGGCCACTCCGGCCAGCGTGGGCAGCCAATCGACCATGTGCATCATGCCGTCGGCCGTCCCGGCCTTGACGTGGCCCGGCCAGTTGGCGAGCGCGGCCACGCGCGTGCCGCCCTCGTAGAGCGTGCCCTTGCCCTCGCGATAAGGCCCGTTGTCGCTCGGAAGGACGAGCTTCGAGACATCGAGCTCGCCCGCGAAGGTGGCCGAGCGGTTCCCCCCGTTGTCGCTCTGGAACACGATCAGGGTGTTGTCGCGCATGCCGCGCTTCTCGAGCGCCTGCACCACGCGGCCGATCTCGTCGTCCATGCAGGTGATCATGCCGGCGTAGGTGCGCCGCGTCGAATCGGCGATCGCGGTGTAGCGCGCCTTGTACTTGGCCGGAACCTGATAGGGGGCATGCGGCGCGGTGAACGCGAGATAGAGGAAGAGCGGCTTCGAGGTGTCGTGGTGCTCGATGAGTCGGACCGCGTCGTTGCCCAGGAGCTCGGTCACGTAGCCGGGCTCCTTGACCCTGCGATTGTCCCGATACCAGTCGAGGACTCCGTGCTCCTGATGCGTGAAGTAGTCGATCTCGCCCACGAGCGGGCCGTACTGGTAATCGAATCCGCGCTGGCGCGGCCAGTACTTGGGATCGCCGTGACCCATGTGCCACTTGCCCACGATCGCCGTGGTGTAGCCGGTCTCCTTGAGCGCCTGCGGCAGCGTGTACTCGTCGGTAGGGAGCCCATACTGCTGGCCCCCGAGGATGACCAGCGTCTGGAGGCCGTAGCGGCACGGATAGCGCCCGGTCAGGAAAGCCGCGCGTGACGGCGTGCACAGAGGCTGCGTGTACATGGCCCCGAGCTGCACTCCGGTCTTGGCCAGCTGGTCGAGATTCGGGGTCTGGATGTCCGAGCCGTGAAAGCCCACATCCTTCCAGCCCAGATCGTCGGCGATGATGTAAACGATGTTCGGCTTGCTGGCCGCGCGTGCGGGCTGGGCCATGAGGGCGAGACTGGCGACGAGAGTCCAGCGCGCGCCCCAAGCGACTGCCCAGCGGGTGATCGTCTTCAAACGACCTCCTTGGTCGGGTGGTGACCGAGTCCGAAGCCGCAAAGCATCGGCTACCCGCACTGCCCTTGCAAGGATTGTTCGCGATCGGGTTTTCAGCGCCAGAGGATGACGTCGACCTCGGCACCCACGGGGAGCTCGGCGGTGTCCTCGGGGATCACCGCGAGGCCGTCGGCCTTGGCGAGCGAGGTGACGGCACCCGAGCTCTGCGAGCCGGTGAGGCGGGCCCGGCCGCCGTCCAGGCGCACGCGCACGAAGTCGCGCCGGCCGGCCCCGGAGCGCACCGGCTCGGCCAGCGTCGCCCGGGTCATGGGGCGCTCGATGATCTCGGCCCCCATGGCGGCCCGGAGCAGGGGGCGCGCGAGCCGGTCGAACACCACGGCCGACGACACCGGGTTGCCCGGCAAGCCA
>DASYSL010000120.1:0-12488 GCA_036003365.1 Candidatus Eiseniibacteriota bacterium | reverse complement strand
ATAGTTCACGCACTCCAATGGATCGTCGCTCGGCGGCTGGATCAGGTCGCAGAAATGCTCGCGCACCAAGGACAGCGAATCCACCCAATCGACGTACTGGCGGTAATACCACGAGCCCGCGCCCGAGGTGGCGGAAGGCGGCCACGTGGAATAGAGATTCTTGTTGCCGCTCACGAGCTGGGTGTAGAGGCCCGCGTAGACGTCGCGCAGCAGGTTGCCCTCGTTCACGATCGTGAGGTGCAAGATCACGAAGTGGCTCGCGGGCTCGATGCTGAACGAGTACACGGATTGATCCACGCGCAGGTGCATGGGCACGTGGGGCTCGGTGTTGATGCCGGAAGGTCCGCGCGGCGGCTGATCGCGGTAGCTGCAAAGGATGTCCTGCTCGGACACGGCGTCGGGCCGGTAATAGCGGTTGTTGGGCAAGCTCGAGCGCACCAGGATGCCGCCCGGCGCGGGATTCCATTCCGTGTCGGTCGCTTGCGACGAGCCTTGGGCGTTATCGAGGGCGCCGGTCGTGACGTGATAGCCCTCGCCGGTGTCGGTGATGGCCAGAGCACCCACCCAGAGTCCGGCGCGGCTCATGTGCTCGTAGCCCAGGCCGAGCGGGTACTCGAGCGAAGGTGACTTGGAGATGAAGTTGTTGCCGAAGAAGCCGTAGTTCGTGACCGAGAGTCCGACCTGGTTCCAGTCGGTCACCTTGAGCTGGTAGAGACCCTGGGCGCGGAGCGTGGCGGGCGCCGCGAAGAGGCCGAGGGCCAGCAAGAGGGATACGACACGTGCGCGAGATGCGGGGCCGGCGGGGGTCACGCGCGAAAGGATAGGGCAGGCGCTATGCGCTTGTCACTCAAGGGGATTGGTGAAAAAGCAGCGTACGCTTTGGCGGTGCCGGACGCCGGGCGTATGATCGCGAGCGTTTCCGGCGGCCTCCCACCGCCGTGCTGCATCCATCCTCGGGAGGCATCCATGCGCCGGCTCACACCTTTCGTTCTCACATTGATGTTTTGGGGCGCGGCAGCGCCCATGGCTTGCCAAGCCCAGGGCCTGTTCTGGCCGAGCCCCGGGCATGGGGCCAACGGGCTCGGCAAATTCAATTGGGGTACGTGCGCGACCGTGTGGGACGCCGACGGCGCGGGACCGAATCCGCCGCTACTGGTGGTGGCCTCGCAAGGTGGTATCCGTGCCTGGGATGGTTCGAACTTCATCTTGTTCGGCGGTTTTCCAAACGGCCAGGTCAAGTCTCTCGCCGTCTTCAACGGCCAGCTTTACGTCGGCGGCACATTTCACACGATCGGCGCCGACTCGGTGAAAAACGTCGGGCGCTGGGACGGCTCCCACTGGCGGACGCTCGGGACCGGCATGACAGGCGACGGCAATGCCTCGAATCCCCAGGGCACGGTCAACTCGATGGTCGTCCACGACGGTGTGCTTTGTCTGGGGGGCTCGTTCGTCCCCATCAGCACCAACACCTGGACCGGGTTCGCGACCTGGGACGGAACGACCCTCGCCGCCGGACCCACCAAGGATGCGCCCATCACTCAGCTGGCCGAGATCGCCACACAGCTCTACTGCTCGACTGCCGCGATTCTTCCCGGCGTCTGGCGGCTCGAGTCCACGGGGTGGATCCGGATCGGAACGCTCGCCGACAAAGACGTCCTCTGCCTGACCTCGTTCAACAGCGATCTCATCTGCGGCGGCATCTTCACGCACTTCTTCACCGGCACGTCGATCCGAGGCGTCGCGCGGTTCAACGGGACGCAGTGGGTGCCGATGAGTAGCGGCATCGGACCGCCGGGCTCCGAAGTTCACTCCCTGGCCGCCTACAACGGATCGCTGTTCGCGGCGGGCAAGTTCGACACCGCCGGCGCGGTCACGGCCAAGAACGTGGCGCGCTGGGACGGGACCGCTTGGTCCCCGACGGCGGGAGGCTTGAGCCGCACGATGAATCCGCACGTCGATGCTCTGATCGCGTACAACAACGAGCTCGACGCAATCGGCAGCTTCGACTTCTCCGCGACGTCGCCTGACACAGGCATCGCGCGCTGGGACGGAACCCGATGGCTGCCTTTCATCGCCGGGATCAACGGGCCCGTCTCCGCACTGCTCACCTCCGGATTCAACGCCTACGTTGGCGGGCAGTTCCAGTTCGACTGGGGACCCGACGCGATCCGCCATGTGTTCTGGAGCGGCGGCAGCGACGTCAACGAGCTCGGCTTCGGAAGCTTGAATGGTGCCGGGGGCGACGTGAAGGCGATCGCGCTTCACACCTTCGACCCGCTGTTCGGTGCCGAAGTGGTCGCGGGCGGCGCGTTCGGCGAGGCGGGCGGCGCTTCGGGCACGCAAGACATCGCCGGATACACCAGCGTGAGTGGGTGGCAGTCGATTGGTGGCGGACTCAACAACACGGTGAACGCGATCGCGAACTTCGGCGGCACGGTCTACGCCGCCGGATCCTTCACCGGCTCGGGCGGCACCACGCTGCACGGCGTGGCCAAGCTGGTGGGCGGTACCTGGACCGACCTCGGGGTCGGCCAGTTTCTCCCCATCCATGCGCTCACGATTTCGGGCGGCAACCTGATCATCGGCGGCCTGCGCGGCGGAAAGCCGTTCCTGCCGCCGGCTGACGGCGTGTCCGCCTGGGACGGAGTGAATTACGCCCAGCTGGGAATGGCCGACGGTCCGGTCAATGCGCTGGCCGTCTACAACGGCGATATCGTCGCCGCCGGCGCCTTCACTTCGATGGATGGCGTGGCGGCCCCTGCGGGCGTCGCGCGCCGAGATGCGACCACCGGCGCGTGGACAGCGATGGGCGGCGGATTCGCGCTTGGCGTTCCCTACGCGCTCGCGGTCTACAACGGCACGCTCTATCTCGGCGGCACCACCATGCTGTCGCTGACCGTCGACTATGGCCGGCTCCAGATGTGGAACGGTTCGAGCTGGGTGGCGCCCTTCGGGGGTCTCGACGGGCCGGTCTACGCCCTCGCCGCCACGAATGACTACCTCGAGATCGGGGGCGATTTTCAGGGCACGGATCTCGGCGTTTTCTCGCCGTACTGGATCCGCTACATCAACCCGGGCGTCGCGGTCGAGCCCAAGGGAACGGCGACTCTACGGCTCAGCGAGTGCAGGCCGAACCCCTCACGGGGTGCTGCGCGCATCGAATTCTCACTCGAGAATGCAGGTCCCGCCCATCTCCAGATCCTCGATGTCGCTGGACGCCGCGTGCGGGGGCTCGTCAACGGCTGGCTCGCCGCCGGTCCGCACGAGGCGACCTGGAACGGTGTCACCGACGACGGTCGGGCAGTCGCCTCGGGCGTCTACTTCGAGCGCCTGGATTCCGATGGCCAATCGCTGGTTCGCCGCCTGGTCTGGATGCGCTGAAGCGCGTGCTGAGATATGTGAAGTGGACTACTCACTCGCCCAGGGCGAGTGAGTGGTCCACCTGGCGCGGGGCCAGTCGTATGCGCTGGCGCATGTGGGGCGATGGCCTGCGCGGGCTCGGTCGTATGCGCTGGCGCATGTGGAGCGTGGCACGCGCGGGCTCAGTCGTATGCGCCAGCGCATGCGCGTTTCCTCAGTCGCCTTCCGCGAGGCCTGAGGAATCCCATCAGTGCCGGCCAAAGGACTCGCGGTGTCGATGGCGTCAAATCGTTATGGGATTTGAAGTTGAGTCGCGTCCGGCCCTTTGGCACCATGGCTGCATATGTAATCCCGCGAAGGCGGCCGGACTGGTTAAGTAGCCCCGGTGGGAGGGTCTGGACATGACGCGACGGTCGCAGTCGCCGAGATGCCAGGCTGGGCGAACCCCAGGACGGCCGCCCTAACTACTTGATGTGGTTGGGCGGGGCAGGGCTCACTTGATCGGAGGATCTCGGTTGGACGCTGGTGTCCGCCTTGCGGACCTCGGTCGATCCATGGACCCGTACCCTAGAGACGGCCCGGATCGAGGTTCCAAGCAGCCAGTATTCCCCCAAAGAGGCTGCTATCGGGTAGGCGGCCCAGCGTCCTTTCGAGCAGGTTGAAATCAGGCAGTAATCGTTCGCGGGCACCGTGCATCCAACCTGACGAACGGTGACCCGTAGAGGCCGGGCAGCCCGTCGCCGCCCGGCCTCGGTCATCTTCGGGGGCGGGTCCCTCGCCATGCGAGGGTGCACCCGGCATCGTGGCGAACCCATCCGCCCGCCTCCGTCTCTTCCATCACTCCAAGTGCTAGTCTCTCGCCTGCAGACGCCCCTTTCGAAACTCTCGGCCAAGTAGGACCTCCCATGCGACCCGATGCATTCACCGTCAAGGCTCAGGAGGCGATCGAGCGCGGCCAGCGCATCGCGCGTGACCGCGGCAACCCCGGCTTGGCCCCCGAGCACCTGCTGGCAGCCCTGCTCGAGGACAAGGAAGGCGTGGTCACCGCACTGCTCGAGAAGCTGGGGGTCGATCCTTCGGCTGTCCAAGCCGACGCCGAGTCGGCGCTCGAGCGGCTGCCCAAGGTCAGCGGGTCGGCCGAGTTTTCGATCACCAACGAGCTGCGCCAGGCGCTCGAGGCCGCCGACAAGGAGCGCGAGCGCCTCAAGGACGAATACGTCTCGGTCGAGCACCTGTTGCTCGCCGTGGCCTCACCGCACATCCGCTCTGGCGCGCAGCAGGCGTTGGCGCGTCACGGCGTCACGCCCGAGCGCATCTATCAGGCGCTCTCCGCCGTGCGCGGTGGCCAGCGCGTGACCGATCCCAATCCCGAGGACAAATACCAGGCGCTCGCCAAGTACGCGCGCGATCTCACGCAGCTGGCGCGCTCCGGCAAGCTCGATCCGGTCATCGGTCGCGACGAGGAGATCCGCCGCGTCATCCAGGTGCTGAGCCGCCGCACCAAGAACAATCCCGTGCTGATCGGCGAGCCGGGCGTGGGCAAGACGGCGATCGTGGAAGGTCTCGCGCAGCGCATCGTGTCGGGCGACGTGCCCGAATCGTTGCGCAACAAGCGCGTGGTGGCGCTCGACCTGGGCGCGCTCATCGCCGGCGCCAAGTTCCGCGGCGAGTTCGAGGACCGCCTCAAGGCCGTGCTCAAGGAAGTGACCGAGGCCGAGGGCTCGATCATCCTCTTCATCGACGAGCTGCACACGCTGGTTGGCGCGGGCGCGGCCGAAGGCGCGATGGACGCCTCCAACCTGCTCAAGCCGGCCCTGGCGCGCGGCGAGCTGCACTGCGTGGGCGCCACCACGCTCGACGAATACCGCAAGCACATCGAGAAGGACGCCGCTCTCGAGCGCCGCTTCCAGCCCGTGTTCGTGGGCGAGCCGAGCGTCGAGGACACGATCTCCATCCTGCGCGGGCTGCGCGAGCGCTACGAGGTGCACCACGGCATCCGCATCCGCGACGAAGCCCTGGTCGCCGCCGCAGTGCTGTCGAACCGCTATATCGCCGACCGCCAGCTCCCCGACAAGGCGATCGATCTCATCGACGAAGCCGCGTCGCGCCTGCGCATGGAGATCGATTCCATGCCCACCGAGCTCGACGAGATCGAGCGGCGCATCCGCCAGCTCGAGGTCGAGCGCGAAGCGCTCAAGCGCGAGAAGACGCCGGCCAGCCAGGAGCGGCTCAAGCGCCTGATCGACGACCTGGCCACCATGCAGATGGAGCGCGAGCGCCTGCGCGCGCACTGGGAGAAGGAGAAGTCGGCGATCCATCGCATCCAGGAGATCAAGCAGAAGATGGAAGACCTGCGCACGCAGGAGCAGCAGGCCGAGCGCCGCGGCGACCTGGCGCGCGTGGCCGAGATCCGCTACGGCGAGCTGCGCGCGTTGGAGAAGAGCCTCGAAGAGGAGCGCGCCAAGCTCGAAGAGATGCAGAAGAGCCTCAAGATGCTGAAGGAAGAAGTCGACGAAGAGGACGTCGCCGAGGTGGTCGCCAAGTGGACCGGCATTCCCGTGAGCAAGCTCATGGAAGCCGAGATGAAGAAGCTCCTGCACATGGAAGAGCGTCTGGGCGAGCGCGTGGTGGGGCAGGACGAGGCCGTGCGCGCGGTATCCGACGCGGTGCGCCGCACGCGCGCCGGCTTGCAGGATCCCAACCGGCCCATCGGCTCGTTCCTCTTCCTGGGCCCGACCGGCGTCGGCAAAACCGAGCTGGCGCGGGCGCTGGCCGAGTTTCTCTTCGATGATGAGCGCGCCATGGTGCGTGTCGACATGTCGGAATACATGGAGAAGCACACGGTGGCGCGGCTCATCGGCGCGCCGCCCGGCTACGTGGGCTACGAGGAAGGCGGCGCGCTCACCGAGGCGGTGCGGCGCCGGCCCTACTGCGTGATCCTCTTCGACGAGGTCGAGAAGGCGCACCACGACGTGCTCAACGTGCTGCTTCAGATCCTCGACGACGGCCGCCTGACCGACGGCCAGGGGCGCACCGTCGACTTCAAGAACACGCTCGTCATCATGACCTCGAACGTGGGCTCGGCGATCATCCAGGACCTCGGCGAGGCGGAGCGCGAGACCATGGTGCGCCGCGTCCAGGACGAGCTGCGCAACTTCTTCCGTCCAGAATTCTTGAATCGCATCGACGAAATCGTCATCTTCCACGCCCTGAGCGAGAAGGAGATCGGCCGCATCGTCGAGATCCAGACGCGCTACCTGGCGAATCTGCTGCGCGAGCGCGATCTCAAGCTCGAGATCACTCCGGCGGCGGCCAAGGCGCTGGCGCACGAAGGCTACGATCCGGCTTTCGGCGCGCGGCCGCTCAAGCGCACGATCCAGCGGCGCATCCAGAATCCGCTGGCCCTGCGTTTGCTCGAGGGCGCGTTCACGGCGGGCAACACGGTGCGCGTGGACTACAAGGACGGCGACTTCGTGTTCGACAAGGCGCCGGCCGGTGAAACGGTGGGAGCGGGAGGGAAGAAATGACGGGTCAGTGCCCGAAGTGCGGCCGCCAGCAAGAGCAGGGCTTCGTCCTGGATCGACGACGCCACAGCGCCGCCGACGCCTCCAAGTGGGTGGAGGGCGAGCCGCAGCGCTCCTTCTGGTTCGGACTCGATCTCAAGGGCCGCGACGTCTATCCGATCCAGGCCCAGCGCTGCGCCAGCTGCGGGTATCTCGAGCTGTATGCGCCCGCCACCCCGGATCAGGGTTAGGCAGGCGAGGCCCGAGCCGGCCCGGCCGCGCCTCATTCTCTTCAACAAGCCGTATGGCGTTCTGACGCAATTCACGGACTCGGGCGGCCGCAAGACGCTCGCTGACTTCATTCCGGCGCGTGACGTCTATCCGGCCGGGCGGCTGGACTTCGATTCGGAGGGGCTGGTGGTGCTCACGAATTCCGGCAAGCTCCAGCACGAGATCGCCGACCCCAGTCAAAAGCTGCCGAAAGTGTATTGGGCACAGGTCGAGGGCACGCCGGATGCGGCCGCGCTCGCCGCGCTCGCGCGCGGCGTGAAGCTCTCGGACGGTCTGGCGCGCGCCACATCGGCGCGTAGGATCGACGATCCAGGCTTTGGCCCGCGCACGCCGCCCATCCGTGAGCGCCGCCACATTCCGACCGCCTGGATCGAAGTGGCCTTGATCGAAGGCCGCCATCGTCAGGTTCGCCGCATGACCGCTGCGGTCGGGCATCCGACGCTGCGGCTCGTGCGCGTCGCCGTCGGCCCCTGGAAGTTGGGAACGCTGCGAGAAGGTGAATGGAAGGAGGGCCGGCCATGACGGACGGCATCCGCAAGATTCAGATGGTGGGAGCACTCGGCGGCCCGGTCTGGGGCGCAGCGCTCCGCGGAGGTTCGTGATGCCGCTGCGCATCCGAGTCTTCGAAGCGCATCGGCTCGTCATCGCGACCGGCCACGGCAAAGTGACCGATGACGACATGTTCCGCTATCAGCACGAGTTCTGGACGCGACGCGAGGTGGCAGGCTTCGACGAGATCGTGGACATGACGCAGGCTGAGGATTTCGACGTGCCCACGCCCGAGCGCCTGCAGGAGCTGGCGGATGTCTCGGCCGGCTCGGATCCGCCGACCATGTCGCCGCGCCTGGCCATCGTGGCGCCGGATCATCTCGCCTTCACGCTGGGCCGGATGTACGGCGCGTATCGCGAGATGCATCCCCTGAACACCAAGCAGGTCGAGGTATTCCGGACGCTTGCCGAAGCGCTGCGCTTCATGGGAGTCGACGAGCTGGCCTGAGCGCCTCAGTCGACGTGCGACGCGATGCGGCGGTCCGGGACGAGCCACAGAAGGGCGACGATCACGTAGACCGCCTGCGCCATCCAGGGCTGGAAGAAGAGCGCCAACCAGACCCCGAGCGCGTAGAGTCCGAAGGACATCTTGCCCTTGATGTCGCGCTGCACCGCCGCGCGCAATTTGGAATTCGGGCCCTGATGCCGAATGATCGTCCCTTGCAAGATCAGCCATGCGCAGGCCGAGAGCAGGAAGACCATGCCGTAGACCGCGGTCGGCAAGGACGCGGTCGGGTTCTTGCCCACCCACGCCGTGGTGACGGGCACGAGCGAGAGCCAGAACAAAAGGTGCAGATTTGCCCACAGGATGGCCCCGTTCACGCGATCGACGATGTGAAAGAGATGATGGTGGTTGTTCCAATAGATGCCGAGAAAGATGAAGCTCATGAGGTAGGTGAGGAACTCCGGAGCCATCTCGCGCAGCGCAGCCCAGTCGGCGCCCTGCGGGATGCGTAGCTCCAGAACCATGATCGTGATCAGAATGGCGAGGACGCCGTCGCTGAACGCCTCGAGCCGCCCGCGAGTCATGAGCCATGCCTCCCCGAACCGGCATGAGGGATAACACATCGATGGGACTCAGTGTCCTGGATCGTTACATTCCGAAGCCCGACATTTGTGAGCGCCATCACACGACGGTGCGCGCGCCGGCGGAAGTCGCCTATCGAGTGGCGATGGAGTTCGACTTCGAGTCGCTCTTTCTCGTGCGCGCGATTCTGCGAGGACGCGAGATCCTGATGCGCGCGCCGCCCGCCCTGCCTGCTCCGCCCATGGGCTTCGTGGCCAAGACGCGCTCGATGGGATGGGGCCTCCTGACCGAGGAGCCGGGACGGCTCTATGTCTGCGGAGCGAAATGCCAGCCCTGGCTGCCCGAGGTCGTGTTCACGCCGATCGAGCCGGAGAAGTTCTCGCAGTACGCGGAACCCGGCCTCGTGAAGATCGCCTGGACGATCGAAGCGTCTCCGATCGGGCCCGACCACGCGCTCCTCGGCACCGAGACGCGAGCCGTCGCGACCGACGAAGGGGCTCGCCGCAAGTTCCTGCCGTACTTCCGGCGCATGCGCCCGGGCATCCTCGCCATTCGCTGGCTTGTCCTGCCGGCCATGCGCAGACGCGCCGAGGCGGTCTGGAGAGCGCGGGGGTGATCGCCGCCCTCGCGCTGGCACGCGTGCCACGCTCGTGGCCGAGGCCGGCAAGCGCATGGTGCCCACGCCTTGGCGCGGTCGCCGCGAGGAGTATCGTGAGCTGAGCGGCGGGTCATTCGAACGCGCGCCGAAGTGGAATGGATGCTCCCCGGGGGGCCCCAGCCTTACTGGAAAGGGGAGATCACGGAGGTTCAGCATGATCCGGCGATCTGATCTGGTGGTGTTGGCGCTCGTGCTCGCGGGATGCGCGAAGCAACCCGAGTCCCAGAGCGCGTCTCCCGCATCGAAGGCACAGGAGACGTCGCAGGCCCAGGAGGCCGCGAAACCGCGGTTCATCGCCCCGCACCGCGGCGACATCCTGCTCGAGGGCCACACCTTCATCGTGCGCTGGGAGGCGCCGGGTTGGCAGCGGGTCAACGTCGCGGCCGCCATGGGTGGCAAGGATCGCGGCCATCTCGTCATGGCGCGCGACGCCGCGCTCGACACCCTCACCTGGCAGATTCCGGTGGGTTGGGTGACCGGATACGGGCCCACGCGCTTCGACAGCGTGCGTCTGCGCCTCGAAAACGCGGACGATCCCTCGGATTACGTCGACAGCGAGCCCTTCACGGTGAGCGGCGTCGAGCCTTAGCATGGAGACCGCCATGGACTACCAATTCGACACTGCGGTTCCGGTTCTCGAGCGCACGCCGGGGGTGATGTCCGCCTTGCTCGGCGGCTTGCCCGACGTCTGGCTCGAAGCGCGCGAAGGCGACAGGAAGTGGACGGCGCGCGAGGTGCTCAGCCATTTGATCCATGGCGAGCGCACCGACTGGATTCCGCGTGTGGAGCACTTGCTGGCGCACGGCGATCGCGTCGCCTTCCCGCCGTTCGACCAGGACGCATCGATCAGGGCGGGGGGCGAGCAATCGATTTCGGGGCTTCTCAAGACGTTCGCCGACCTGCGCCGGAAGAGCCTGGCCCGTCTTCGCGAGCTGAAGCTGGGACAAGCCGATCTCACGCGCACCGGGCGTCATCCGGAGTTCGGCGTGGTCACGCTCGGACAGCATCTGTCCACCTGGGTCGCGCACGATCTCGGCCATATCAGCCAGGTGGTGCGCGTCATGTCGCGGCAATACAAAGAGGCCGTCGGTCCCTGGGTCGCCTACCTTTCTCTCTTGAGGTCCGAATGAGCAGCGTTCCTCAGTCCCGTGTCGCGCGTCCGGCCGACTCGGAAGTCGCGCCCTCGTTTGTCCGCTATCTGAATCTCGTGCCCGAAAACGACATCGTCGACGTTCTCGAGCGCCAGATCGACGAATGGAAGCGGCTCGCCGCCAGTGTCACGCCCGAGCGCGAGGACTTCCGCTACGCGCCCGGCAAGTGGACGGTGCGCGACGTGTTCAACCACATCATCGACGGCGAGCGCGTGTTCGGCTACCGGCTCCTCTCGGTGATGCGCGGCGAGCAAGCCAGGCTGCCCGGCTTCGAAGAGAATGATTACGTGCTCGTGGCGCACGACAAGCTCGCGCGCCTGCCGGAGCTGGTGCGCGAGTTCGCCACGGTGCGCGAAGGCACGCTCTTCCTGGCGCGGCAGCTCGACGAGGAGACTTCCGTCCGGCAGGGAGATGCCAACGGCTTCCCGACGACCGCGCGCGGCATGGCCTGGGTCATGGCCGGGCACATGCGCCATCACATGGCCGGGCTCCAGCAGGACTACGGATTGCGATCGGCGGGGCCCTAGAGCTTTTCATGCTCGTTCGCTGGCTTCTCGCCGCACTGCACCTTCTGGGCCTGGGCATCGGTCTCGGCGCCATCTGGGCGCGCCGTCGCGCGCTCGCCGAGGTGCCCGAAGGTTCCGCCGTACGCCGCGTTCTCTATGCCGACACCTGGTGGGGGATCGCGGCCGCCATCTGGATCTCGACCGGTCTCGTGCGCGCCTTCGGCCCGTTCGAGAAGGGCCGCGACTATTATCTTCACAACCACTGGTTCCTGACCAAGATGGTCTGCCTGGCGTTGATCCTGGTGCTCGAGATCGCGCCCATGGTGACCTTCATCCAATGGCGACAGCGATTGGCTCGAAGCCAGAACGTCGACACCTCGAGGGCTCCTTTCTTCGCCAAGACGAGCGCTTGGCAATCGATCCTTCTTGTGATCATGCTGCTGGCCGCCACCGCGATGGCGCGCGGACTCGGAACGCCGAGTCATTGAGGGAGGCGAAATGACGCGAACAGCACTCACCGAGGCGCGCTGGCCCGCGCTTCCCTACGCCGAATGGAAAGACACGCTGGCCACCCTCCACCTGTGGACGCAGATGGTGGGCAAGATCCGGCTCGCGCGCATGCCCTGGCTCAATCACTCGTGGAACGTCGTCCTGTATGTCACCGCGCGCGGACTCACGACCACGCCCATGCCCGACGGCGAGCGCACGTTCGAGATCGCGTTCGACTTCGTCGAGCATGAGCTGTGCATCGCGACTTCCGACGGCGGCAAGGCGTCCGTGAAGCTACGCCCGATGAGCGTCGCCGCTTTCTACCGTGAGCTCATGGGCCGTTTGCGCGACCTGGGCATCACGGTCGACATCCGGACGATGCCTTGCGAGATTCCCGACGTCATCGCCTTCGACGAGGACGAGACCCACGCTGCCTACGACGCCGGCCAGGCGAACCGCTACTTCCGCGCGCTGGAGCAAGCGGACCGGGTGTTCAAGCGGTTTCGCGCGCGCTTTTGTGGCAAGTCGAGCCCGGTGCATTTCTTCTGGGGTGGCTTCGATCTCGCCGTCACGCGCTTCTCGGGACGCACGGCGCCCAAGCACGCGGGCGGCATTCCTCACATGCCCGACTGGGTGGCGCAAGACGCGTACTCGCACGAGGTGGCGAGCCTGGGTTTCTGGCCGGGGGCCGACATGCTGCCCGAGCCGGTATTCTACGCGTACGCCTATCCCGAGCCGGCCGGCTATGCGCAAGCGCGCATCGCGCCCGCGGGCGCGTACTATCATGAGGAGCTGCGCGAGTTCGTGCTCCCGTATGATGTCGTGCGCCAGGCGTCAGATCCCGACCAGGCCCTCCTCGCGTTTGCGCAGAGCACGTACGAGGCGGCGGCCGATCTCGCGCACTGGGACCGAGACGCGCTCGAGTGCGAGGAGCGATTGCCCCGATGAATGAGA
>DASYSL010000119.1:0-24705 GCA_036003365.1 Candidatus Eiseniibacteriota bacterium | reverse complement strand
GGAATTTCCCGATGTGAGGCGGAAGACACCGAAAAACGCGAGGGCCCCGGATCGCTCCGGGGCCCTTGGTTTTTCTATGCCTGCGATGCCGCTAGTTGAAATCGACGCCGGCGGTGATGGTCACCATGTTGAGCGTTGAATTCTCGAATGGTGTGGTCGAGGCAGGATTCGAAAAACTGTTCGGCACACTTGATACCATGTGCCACCGTGCCTCGAGACTGAGTCCTGTCGAACTGTCCGGGAACTTGTGGGTGAGCCCGCCACCGATGTTGAATCCAAACTTTGTGTCGCTTCCCGAGCCGGTGTTGTCGGACTCGTGCAAGCCGTAGACTCCCAGTCCGCCGATCCCATAGGGCCTGATGCTTCCAGTAACGCCACGGACGCGGACGTTCCCCGTCACGTGCCAAACATTCGTCTTGATGTCACCGAAAGCGGTGTTCGTGGCTGTGGAGCCGAGCCAGGCGTAGCCGCCTTCAGCGCCGACACCAATTACAGGATTGGCCATCATGAACGCGTTTCCATGGAAGGCGAGATCTCCATTCGGAGCTCCGTCCTCCACCATTTTTCCGTAACCTGCTTGAAACATCATCGACGGCGGCCCCGCCTGCGCCGCGGTCGCGAACAGGCCGCCCATCACCGAGAGGGCCACCGCGATCCATCCCGTACGGAGGGTCGAAAACATACTGTCCGTCCTCCTCGAAGCAAGAGTGTCTGGATTCGGAAGAAATCTCCCGGCGGGGGCGGGAAATGCGAGGGCAACAGGACTCTAGCCACCTCTCTGCCTGGGCGCAACCCGCGGCCGCGCCATCGGTGCTAAGATGAGGCCACAATGGAACCTGCGCCCGCTGGCTCGAGCCCGGTCCGGACCCCGATCTACATGGACCACCACGCCACCACCCCTTGCGACCCGAGGGTGGTCGAGGCCATGGCCCCCTTCTTCGCCGAGACCTTCGGCAACCCGGCCTCGCGCAATCACGTGTTCGGCTGGCGGGCCGAGGAGGCGGTGGAGACGGCCCGCGCCGAGGTCGCTGCCCTTCTGGGCGCCCTGCCCAAGGAAGTCGTGTTCACGAGCGGGGCGACGGAGAGCGACAACCTCATGCTCAAGGGCGCCGCCGGCCGGCTGGCCGAGCGCGGCGACCACATCGTGACCGTGGCCACCGAGCACCCGGCGGTTCTCGACACGGCCCTGGCCCTCGAGGCTCGGGGCCTGCGCGTGACCCGGCTTGGGGTGGGGCCCGACGGCCTCCTCGACCCCGCCGACGTGGCACGAGCCATCGAGCCGGCGACGATCCTCGTGAGCGTCATGTGGGCCAACAACGAGATCGGCGTGATCCAGCCCATCGAGGCCATCGCTCGCGTGTGCCGCGAGCGCGGCGTGCTCTTCGCCGTGGATGCCGCCCAGGCGGTGGGCAAGCTGCCGGTCGACGCGCGTGCCGCGGGGGTGGATCTCCTTGCCGTGAGCGCCCACAAGCTTTACGGGCCCAAGGGTGTGGGCGCCCTCTACGTGCGCTCGGGCGCCCCGCGCATCCGCCTCGAGGCTCAGATGGACGGCGGCGGCCACGAGCGCGGTTTCCGCTCCGGCACGCTCAACGTGCCGGGCATCGTGGGCTTCGGGGCCGCGTGCACGATCGCCGGCCGCGAGATGGCCGAGGAGGCCCTCCGGCTTCTCGGCTTGCGCGAGCGCCTGCGACAGGGAATCTTCTCCCGGGTGGAGGGCGTCCAAGTGAATGGGAGCCTCACGCACCGGCTCCCGGGAAATCTCAATCTCTCGTTCGAGGGTGTGGACGGCGAGGCACTGCTCATGGGGCTCCGCGACGTGGCGGTGTCGTCCGGATCGGCCTGCGCCTCGGCGAGCCCCGAGCCGTCTCATGTCATTCTCGCGCTCGGCGTGTCGCGCGATCTCGCGCACGCCTCGTTGCGTTTCGGACTGGGCCGCGGCAACACGGAGGCCGAAGTGGATTATGTAATCGATCTGGTGGCAGAGAAGGTGAAGCAGCTGCGCGCCTTGCCCGCGGTCGCCGCGGTGCGGCGGGCGGTCCAGTGAGCGCTCCCATGAACGCGCCCGCGCTGGTCAGCTTCACGCCGCGCGCCATCGAGCGCGCCAAGGACCTGCTGGCGCGCGAGAACAAGGCCGACCACGGCTTGCGCCTGGGCGTGCGTGGCGGCGGCTGCTCGGGGCTCAACTACTTCGTGGAGCCCGAGAACGTGGAGAAGAAGGGCGATCTCCTGCTCGACTTCGACGGCCTGCGCGTCTACCTCGACATCAAGAGCCAGCTCTTTCTGATCGGCACCGAGGTCGATTGGGAAGACGGCATCCTCTCGAGCGGTTTCCGCTTCACCAATCCCAACGCCAAGCGCTCGTGCTCGTGCGGCGAATCGTTCACCGTCTAGGGCGATGACCTCGCAGCCGCTCGCCGGCTGGCGCGTCACCGTGTTCGGCTCCTCGACGCTGGCCGAAGGCACGGAGGGCTGGGATCTCGCGGTGGCGACGGGAGCCGCACTCGCGCGCGCCGGTGCCACGGTCGCCAACGGCGGCTACGGCGGCGCCATGGCGGCGGTGAGCCAAGGCGTCAGCGACGCCGGCGGACATGTGACCGGCGTCACCCTCGACGGCTTTCGCGACCGCACGCCCAACGCATGGCTCAGCGAGCGCGTGCACACCGACACGCTGCTCGAGCGTCTCACCGTGCTCTTTCAATCCGATGGATTCATCGCCTTGGAGGGCAGCGTGGGAACCTTGACCGAGCTCTTCCTGGCGTGGAATCACGCCGTGCTCGAGCATGAGGCGCCGCGACCCCTCGTCTGCCTGGGCATGGCGTGGCCCGGCTTCCTGGCCGCACTCCAGTCGCTGCGCTTGGTGGACGATCCCGCGCTGCTCGCGCTCGTCACCTGGGCCAAGGACCCCGACGAGGCCGTCCGCGCGCTGGCCGCTGCGCGAGCGCGCGCCGTTTCGAGATAAAAGAAGGAGGGGCCGGAGTCGAACGGGCCTCCCGACCGAGGTCCCTGGGGGCCGCGAGGGTACCGTTCGTTCCAACCCCTCGTCACCGAAGAGGGTCTGGGGCCAAGCCCCAATGTGACCATTCTATACGCGTCCCACGTGGCACCGACAAGAGCCTTGCGCGGGGTTTCCAAAAAGCCCGGTTTTCCCTGCTCTTCCCCTTCTACCCCGAAAAAATCTTCGAGTTTCGGCCGGCGGCCAGGACCTTGCTCAGGAGATCCACGGAGCGGGTTGCCGGGTTGAAGAAATCGGCCTGCCAGCCCGGCTGCGAGGCGTCGAGCAGCACGCAGTACATGGCCCCGATCTCGCGCAGGGTGGTCAGGCTGAGGCCGGTGACATCCCTCTCCTTGGAGTGGGCCAGGTGGGTCCGCCACACCTTGGCCCGGAAGGCAAAGTCCCCTCCCGCCGTCGGCATCGCGTACGACGTATCGCCTGCCACCACGTTCTTGGCCTCCTCGTCGAGCAGGAGCGACACGTAGCGCGTGGCTCCCTCCGAGCGCACCGCCGCTTCATACCAGTCGAGCGCGCCCTGCAGCTTCATGTCGTGGCTCGCGATCTCGTCGGCCATGCCGCGCGCCCGAATGGCCTTGCGCGCCAGGGTCGAGCGCAGCTTGGCGTCGTCGCTCAGGATGGCGGAGCGCAGCGCCACGGCTTCCGAATCGAGCCAGGCGCGCAGATCGGGATTGCTGCGCAGCAGGAGCACACGGTCCATCTGCGCGAGCCCGGCCCACTGCGGGCGCCAGGTCTGCATCTCGAACACCATGAAGTCGCGATCGGCGAGCATGGACGCGATCTGCGGACGGGTGGCGCTGCCGCGCCCCCCTTCCAGGTCGTAGCTCACCGACCACCAGCGATTGATCTCCTCGATCCGCGTGTCGCGCTCCGGCGTCGCCTTGAGCCGCTCGAGCGACACGTAGTAATAGCCGCCACCCTCGATCGGCTTGGGTGCCGTCGTGGCGCTCGGAGGATCGGGATGCAGGATGAAGAAGTCGAACGGATTGCCACGTACGACCAGCGGCGCCGGCGGATGCGTGATCCACTGCGGCCAGTACGCCTTGCCGACGCGCGCGCGCAGGCGCCACGCGGCATGGATGTCGTCGCCGAGGCTGTCGGGCAAGGGTATGGGATGGAACTTACGCGACGATTGCGTCGAAGCGCCCCCCGGCTCCGCGCCGTGGACCTGCGTGATGGGTGGCTTGGCCTGGGTCTTGGTCGAATCGGAGGGCGCGGCGAGTCCGGCGGCCACCACGGCGGGCAGAGCGGCGAGGGCGATCACGGCAGCGCGGCGGACGGACGACAAGTAACGGGAAATCGGCATCGGTCGGAAGTCTTCCTCGGGAGCTGGAATCAGCCGGCGTGCACCGGCTTGGGTGGGACTTCTTCGAGATCGGCCGTGAAGTGACGGAGATACGGTGCGGCATGACGGATCCGGAGCCCGCGCAGCGACTCGCGATCGCGAAAGATCTGGATCACGCTCTCGGCCACGTAGCGCAGGTGCGCGCTCGTGTAGACGCGGCGCGGCACGGCGAGCCGCACCAGCTCGAGCGCCGGCGCGGTCTCGGCGCCGGTGGCGGGATCGGCGTGCCCGAACATGAGCGAGCCGATCTCGACGGCGCGGATCCCGTAATCGCGATAGAGCGCCACCACGATCGCCTGCCCCGGAAACTCCGAGGGCGGAATGTGCGCCGCGAAGGCGCGCGCGTCGAGATAGACGGCGTGGCCGCCCGGCGGCCGCACCGTGGGCACGCCCGCGGCGTGCAGCGCCTCGGCGAGATCTTTCACCTGGCCGACGCGAAAGCTCAGGTAGTCCTCATCGAGAACTTCCTCGAGCCCTTGCGCGATGGCTTCGAGATCGCGGCTGGCGAGCCCGCCGTAGGTCGGAAAACCCTCCACCAAGATGAGCATCTGCGTGACTTTCTCGGCCCACGCGCCGTCGTTCATGGCCAGGAAGCCGCCGATGTTCACGAGCCCGTCCTTCTTGGCGCTCATGGTGCAGCCCTGGCCGTGCGAGAACATCTCGAGAGCGATTTCACGCACACTCTTGTTCGCGTAGGCCGGCTCGCGCTGCTGGACGAAGTACGAGTTCTCGGCGAAGCGGCAGGCGTCGAAGAAGAGCGGCACGCCGTGGCGCCGGCACACCTCGGCGGTGGCGCGCGCGTTGGCCATGGAGACCGGCTGACCGCCGCCCGAGTTGTTGGTGATGGTGAGCAGGACGAGCGGCACGCGTCCCTTGTGACGCGCCAGAACCTGATCGAGCCGCTCCACGTCCATGTTGCCCTTGAAGAGGCCGGGATGCGATGGCTCGAGCCCCTCGCGCACCACGAGATCGACTGCTTCCGCCTTCTGGATCTCGACGTTGGCCCGCGTGGTGTCGAAATGGATGTTGTTGGGGACGATGTCCCCTTCCTTCACCACCGCCGTGAACAGGAGATTCTCGGCCATGCGGCCCTGGTGCGTCGGGATCACGTGCTCGAAGCCGAAGATCGAGCGCACCGTCTTTTCGAAGCGAAAGAAGTTGCGCGACCCGGCGTAGGCCTCGTCCCCAATCATGAGGGCCGCCCACTGGCGATCGCTCATGGCGGAGGTGCCGCTGTCGGTCAGGAGATCGATGTAGATCGACTCGGAGGGCAGCTTGAAGACGTTGTATCCGGCCTCGCCCAGGAGGCGGACCCGCTCGGCGGGTGTGACGCGCTTGAGCGTTTCCACCACCTTGATGCGAAACGGCTCGGCCGGGAACGCCATGACGCCTCCGTTGGAATCGGGGGTTTCGTGAGGATCGGCAAGACGGCGGGTGCGGACTCTCTATCTTCGGGTGGGGCTCGTTTCTCTGTCAAGGAAGCCGCCTCCAAGGAAGCCCTTCAAGGAAGCCACCTCGTTCGACTGCCCCCGGAGCCAGTCCGTGGCTGCGCGAGCCCCACTGCCCCTGGGGGCAGTTCTTGTTGTCCACGATCAACCGCCCCCGAGGGGCCGCGATTCGCTGTTTGACCTGTGCTGCCCCTGGGGGCAGTGCCGCGAACCGCTACCGGACGTTCCTGCGGAGGGCAGTCCGCCGTAGCGAATTGGCGGCGCGAAATGCGGCTGCAAAGGGCATGCCACAAAATGCGTTGCGCGAAAACCGCGTTGAGATAGACTGCGGCGAGCCCGTTTCGGGCGTACTCGATCCAGGGAGGAGAGCGTGGCCATCAAAAAGACGTCGCGCGACCATGCGCGGCCTCGGCCCAAGAAGGCTGCCAAGCCTGCGGGCCCCGTGCCGACCCGGCGTCCCCCGGTGGCGGTCAAGAAGGCTGCCCACCCGGCTTCCCAGACCAAGGCCCCGGCTTCCCAGACCAAGGCCCCTCCCAAGAAGCCCGCGCCCAAGCCCGCCGGCGGCGAGCGTCCCGCGGGTCCGCCCCCGGTTCCCAATGCCATGGGGCTCGAGAGCCTGCACCTCGATTACACGTCCCTGAATCTGGAAGAGGTGCGCCGCTTCTACACCCAGCAGCTCGGGTTCACCAAGTTCACCTGGGACCCGCAGTGGAATTACCTCTGGGTGCAGACATCGAATGGCTCGAGCCTCGGCTTCATGCCGCCCATGAGCCATCCGACGATGATGCCGCGCGAGCCGAACATCTATTTCCTCGTGGCCGACGTGGACGAGGCCTATCGCAAGCTGCAGACGCGCGGCGTCTCCTTCGAAGGTCCGCCCGAGGACAAGCCCTGGGGCCACCGCGTGCTCATCACGCGCGACCCCGAGGGCCGCAGCATCTGGATCGCCCAGCCGAAGCGAAAATAGTTCGTGGGCAGGGCCGGAAAATCGAAGGGGCGCCTCGAGCGAGGCGCCCCTCTTCGTTTCCTCCGCCGGGGTTAGCGCAGAGCCAAGGCGCTGCCGCTGCTTCGCAGGGTGGTCGAGATCTCGTCGACTGGATGCGCGAGATCGTCCGTGGTGGCGAAGCGCTCGACCGAGGACACTGGGCCGATCCCCGGCACGTAGGTCACGGAGCCATAGGTCGTCGACGCCAAATAGCCGATCACGTTGCCGCTCTGATCCGTGGCCTGACTGATCCCGTAGTCGATCACATAGATCACCTGCACCGCTTTCGCGTGGGAGTCGCGGAGCCGACGCGGGACGACCCAGCCGTTCAGGTACACGTCGCTGGCGATTTCCTTGATGAGCTGAAGCCGGAACGTCGCCCCTTGGCGCGTATCCGCCTTCAGGTAGAGCCATGCCAGATCACGATCCAGATCTCCGTACGCACCGATGTATTCCGGTGTCTTCTCCCAAGCGCCGCCGTGCAGGAAGAGCGGTGTGAAATAGACCTCGGGAGGAATCGTGTCATCGAGCGCGCGGATCGCGTTTCTGAGATCGGGCCGCGCTCTTGCCACCTGCGCCAGAAGCCGAGCCCGGAAGTCGGCGACGAACTTCGTGCGCATGCCCTTGGTCAATTCCGCGGTCTCGACCAGGTTCTGTCCGGTCGCTCCGCTTTGTGTCGTCGTCATGCCGTCGAAGGCCAATCCGTAGTCCGCGGTTTCAAGCGTCCCGATGGGCAATGTCTCGCCCAGATAGGAGACGACATCTTCCGGCTTGGGCACGGGAGGGACCTGCTCCGGAGTGGGATAGAACCTCGGAAAAGGAAGGATGCCGAATGGAGCCTGGTTGTAGCGAAGGTCATAGCTCCACGAGTGACCGTTGTCGTTGGGCCACAGGTCGTCGAGCTTTCCGGACTTGGTCACGGCGAGGCTCGCGGACTCGAGCGAGGCCGATGCCCTCTGAGGCGCGATCGGCGCGGCGTCACGCCCGCACCCGGCGAGCAGAACAGCAAGGCAAAGGGCGAAAGACAATCTCATGGCGGCCTCCGTGGGCGGCGCGGCGGAGAGGGTCCGATCGCGTCTCGCGGGTGGGAACGACCCCTCGAGTGGGACAATGATTCTACACCGCAATGGGCGAGAGTTCCCGGAAGATTGGGGTCCCTATCGCCTCACCACTGCCCCCGGGGGCAGCGCCGAGTGCTCGAGCTTTCCGGCCACGATGGTGGCAATGACCCGGGCCTGGCGCAGCTCGGCCGCTGAGGCGGAGTTCAGATCGCGGTCCCAGATCGTGAAGTCAGCGAGGTAGCCCTCGGCGATCTTGCCGCGTTCGTTCTCACCGAACGAGGCGTAGGCGGGTCCGGAGGTGTAGCCCGCGATCGCTACTTCCGCCGACACCTGCTCACTCGGGTTCCATCCGCCGCCCGTGTCCCCGCCGAGAAGCGCTCTGGTGCGCGCCGCGATCAAGCCTTCACGCGGATCGTGCGTCTCGATCGGGAAGTCGGAGCCGAAGCAGAGGCGGGCGTGTGCCTGGGCCAGGCTCTGATTGGCGTAGGCGAAGCGGGCGCGCTCCGTGCCCAGCCGCGCTTCGGCCCAGCGCTGGTCGCCGGCGGCGTGCACGGGCTGCATCGAGGCGATGACGCCGATGGCGGCGAAGCGCGCAATGTCCGATTCGGCGAGCACCTGCGCGTGCTCGATGCGCGGGCGGAGCGCCAGGAACGCCGCGCCATCGGGGCCCCCCGCCATGGTCGCGAAGGCGTCGAGCACTTCACGATTGGCGCGATCGCCAATGGCGTGCACGCAGCTCTGGAAGCCGGCGCGCGTGGCCCGCGTGAGACGCTCGATCAGCTCGTCGCCATGGAGCAGGAGCAACCCGCGGTTGCCGGGATCGTCCGTGTAGTCCTCGAACAGCGCGGCGCCGCGCGAGCCCAGGGCACCATCGGAGAAGAGCTTGACCGCTCGCACGGCGAGGCGGCGGTGGCCTTCGCCTTTCTGGGGCCCGCGCGCGAACTCCTCGGCCCACAAGGTGGCCTCGTCGTGCACGGCGGCGTGCACGCGAATCGGCAGGCGACCCTCGCGGTCGAGCTCGCGCAAGGCGGCGAGCTCTGCCGCATCCACACCCATGTCATGCACGGCGGTGAGGCCAGCTTCCGAGCAGGCGCGCATCGCCAGCAACAAACGGCGGCGCATGGCGTCGTACGTCGGCGCCGGCACCATGCGCGTCACCAGATCCTTCGCGCGATCGATGAGCACGCCGGTCGGCCGGCCGCTCGTATCGCGCAGGATGCGTCCGCCCTCGATCTCGGCCGTGCTGGCATCGATTCCGGCCAGGGCGAGCACCGACGCCGACACCCACACCGCGTGGCAATCGCGGCGCTGGAGGCATGCCGGCCGTCCGCCGGAAGCAGCCTCGAGATCCTCGGCGCTCGGCATTCTGCCGTCTGTCCACAAGGACTCGTCCCAGCCGCCGCCCAGCACCCAGGCGCTCGCCGGCATGGAGGTGGCCGCGGCGCGCACGCGCGCCAGCACTTCGTCGGCGGAGTGCGCGTCCTCGAGCCGCACTTCCTCGAGTCGCGCTCCCAAGTGATAGAGATGCCCGTGCGCGTCGGCGAACCCGGGATAGACGTGGTGACCCGCGAGACGACGAGTCGGCACGCTCGCGCCGAGCTCCTGCTCGCCTCCCACGAAGGCGATGGCGCCGTCCTTCATGCCGATGGCGAGGGGCTCGGGTGCGCTCGCCGCGTCACGGTGCACGAACCCGCCGACGAGCGCCCAGTCCAACGCGTGTGCCACACTCCCGCTCATTGCGACCTCTCCACGGGTTGACGCCGCCTCACAGAACGCCTTTGCTCTCCCGCATGCCCGAGCCCCAGAGCACGAGCCCCGGCGCGTCCTTGTCCTCCGGAAGCCCCGAAGCCAAGCGCACCGCGCGCTTCATCGTTGCGCGCTTCGAGAAGTGGTTCCTGCCGCGCGCCGCCGCGCGCCTGCCGCGCTGGGTGATGCCCGACCATCTCACCGGGCTCGGCATCGTCGCCGCCACCGGCATCATGGCCGCCTACATGCTGAGCAATCACAACCCGGCGTGGCTTTGGGCGGCCAACGCGCTCCTCGCCGTGCATTGGTTCGGCGACAGCCTGGACGGCACGCTGGCGCGCGTGCGGCACATCCAGCGCCCGCGCTACGGCTTCTATCTCGACCATCTGACCGACGCGTACTCGACCGTGGCCATCGGTCTCGGCCTCGGACTCTCGCCCTACATGCTGCTCGCGGTGGCGCTGGCGCTCGTCACCATGTATCTCGTGCTCTCGATCAACGTCTATCTCGAGACCTACGTGCTGGGCGAATTCCGCTATGGTTATGGGTGGCTGGGGCCAACGGAGGCGCGCCTGGCGCTCCTGTTCCTGAACCTGCTCGCGCTCACCACGGGTCCCCTGCCGTTCCGCCTCTTCGGCGTCGTGATGACGGCGTACGACGTGCTCGGCGTCGTCCTCACGCTGTCGATGGTCGGCCTTCTGCTCCGGCGCGCCATGCGCAATCTCGGCACCCTGGCGCGTCTCGAGCCCCCGAACGTCGTGAAGGATTGAATCGCATGCATGATGCACCGATTCGCGCACTCCCGATCTCGCTCGGCAAGATCACGCCCACCTGCGACGGCTGCATCGCGCACTGCTGCCGTTACGTCGCCGTGGAAATCGAGAGGCCGCGAGCGAACTGGCAGCTCGACCAGATCCGCTGGCTCCTCCTGCACGAGAACGTCTCCGTGTACCTGGGAACCGATCGCAAGTGGTACGTCGAATTTCGAACCAAGTGCCGCGAGCTGGGCGACGATCATCGCTGCAACATCTACGCCGCACGACCGGACTTGTGCGCCGCCTACGAGGTGAAGACCTGTCCGCGCTGGGCCACGGGTGCCGCGCACGTGGTGCGCTTCGAATCGGACAAGGCGTTCGCCGAGTATCTGGCGCTGCCGCCCGCCGAGCGCCCGGGCGCGCGCCCCCGCAAGGCCAGCAAGGTCAGCAAGGTCAGGCCCCCGAGCCGCCGCCCAGCTCGAGGCCGGGCTCGGTCTGGCGACGCGGGTCCAAAGCGCGGTCGATCTCCTCGGCGCTGAGGCTCGTCATTTCCTTCGCCAGCTCGCGCACCGGCCGGCGCTCCTTGGCCGAGCGCTTGGCGATCTCCGCCGCCTTGTCGTAACCAATCAGGGGATTCAAAGCGGTCGCCATCGACGGCGAGCGCTCGACGTAGTCGCGGCACTGCTCGGCGTTGGCCTCGAGCCCGGCGATGCACTTGTCGGCGAACAGGCGCGACACCGCGGCCAGGAGCGCGACACTTTCGAGCAGATTGCGTGCGATGACCGGCACCATGGTGTTGAGGTCGAGCTGCCCGCCCTGGACGCCGATGGTGATGGCAACCTGATTGCCCGCCACCTGCGCGCCCACCTGGATCACGGCCTCGCAGATCACCGGATTCACCTTGCCCGGCATGATGCTCGAGCCCGGCTGGAGCGCCGGCAGCTGGAGCTCGGCGAGCCCGGTGTGCGGGCCCGAGCCCATGAGCCGGATATCGTTGGCGATCTTGACCAGCGAGGCGGCCACGCTGTTGAGAGCGCTGCTCGCCCACAACGCGGCATCGCGCGCGCCCTGCGCTTCGAAATGGTTGCGCGCCTCGACGAACGGAGTGCCGAGCGTGCGCGACAGGTCCTCGGCCAGGCGCCGGCCGAACTCGGGATGCGTGTTGAGACCGGTGCCGACCGCGGTCCCTCCCGCCGCCAGCTCGCGCAGATCGGGAAGCGTGGCCTTCACGCGCTCGATGCCGTGGTCGATCTGCGAGGCGTAGCCCGAGAACTCCTGGCCGAGGCGAATGGGCGTGGCGTCCATGAGGTGCGTGCGCCCCGACTTGATCACGCCGTCGAAGGCGCGCGCCTTTTCGGTCAGCGCCGCGCGGAGACGCTCGAGCGCCGGCAGGAGATCGCGCTCGATCTCGAGCACCGCCGCCACGTGCACCGCCGAGGGCGCGATGTCGTTCGACGACTGGCCGAAATTCACGTGATCGTTGGGATGGATCTTGGGCGCCCCCGCTCCGCCCAGCTCGGCGGCGCGCCGGGCGATCACCTCATTGGCGTTCATATTGCTCGACGTGCCGCTTCCGGTCTGGAACACATCGATGGGGAAGTGCGCGTCCAGGGTGCCCTTCGCCACCTCGCCCGCCGCCCGCTCGATGAGCTGGGCGCGCGGGCCGTCGACCGTGCCCAGTCCCTGGTTCACGCGCGCCGCCGCCGCCTTGATGTGGCCGAGCGCGTGCACGAATGCCGGCGGCATGGGCCGCCCGCTCACCGGAAAATTGTCCACGGCGCGCTGCGTTTGGGCGCCGAAGTACGCTGCCGCCGGAACGCGCACTTCGCCCATGCTGTCCTTTTCCACGCGGGTCTCACTCATCGAGCGAGGGAATCCTCCGTTTAGGGGGTGCCCCGGGTCACCACCTTGAGCTGGAAGCCCTGGGGCACGGGCGAGCTTACTTCCAGATTGTTGAGAAACGCGACGTCGTCGACCGAGACCGCGAGCCCGCTCACGCCCCTGGCCACGCTCTGCACGGTCTCGCCGGAGCGCGACACCGTGACGAGACGCATGCGGTTGGGCTGGCGGTTCAGCTTCGACGCGTCGGTCAGATCGCGAAACGACTGCACGGTGGCCACGAACGTGTTGCCCAACGAGGCCGGCGCGCCGAGGAACTGATAATACGAGCCCGACTCGCGCTGCACCACCGCGAGCGCCAGCGAGCTCGTCGTGCCGTCCGAGCTCTGCGTCGTGACCGTGCCGATCCACGCCGGCCAGCCGTTCACGCGTGTCGCTTGCCCGCCGTTCACCTGCACGCCCTTCTGCTGCAAGAGCTGAACGTACGCCTGCGGCGACGACGTGTTCTGCGTCGCCACCACCGAGAGCTGCATGGCCGCGGATTGATCGGAGTTCGCGGCCAGCACGGCCGAGCGCGTGTTCTGCGTCTGCCAACCGCTCGGGAAGCTCACCTGGAACTTGAGCCCGGGATGATAGAACACGCCGTTCTCGAAGTAGCCCTGGCGCGGATCATCGCCGTACACCATGCCCTGGAGATGGCCCTTGTACTCGGCCGTGGCCACGCGCAGCGTCTTCACATCCTTGCCCACGATCGCCTGCTGGGCGAGCGTGCGCGTCGTCTGCTCGCGATTGCCCGGGTCCGGGTGCGTGGCGAGGAAGTTGGGCACTGCCGATCCCGACTTGGCCTCCAGCCGGCCGAGCGCCTGATAGGTGGCCGGGATCTCGCGAGGATCCCAGTTGGCGCGCGACGTGTAGCGCACGCCCAGCTCGTCGGCCTGCGTCTCGTTCGCGCGGCTGAACTTGAGGAACAGGAGCTGCAGCCCGGTGTTGGCGATCCCCGCCACTTGGCGAATGTCGGGGCTCAGGATGGAGCCCACGCCGAGGCCGATGTTGGCGATCTGGGCGCGCGTCACCTGCTGCGCCGTGTGGCGCGCCGTCACGTGCCCTTCCTCGTGGCCCATGACGCCGGCGAGCTGGGCTTCGTTGTTCACCACGGCCAGGATGCCGCGTGTCACATAGATGTAGCCGCCGGGCACGGCGAAGGCGTTCACCTCCGGCGAATCGACGACGTGGAAGTGCCACCCGAGATTCGGCTCTTCGGTCACGGCCGCGAGCTTCTGTCCGACCTGGGTGATGTAAGCCTGGAGCGCGGGGTCGTCGTAGTAGCCGAGGGACGCCTCGACGCTCTTGTCCTCGTCGGCGCCCATCTGGGCTTCCTGCGCGGCGCTGACCAAAGAGATTTCGTGGGCGCCCGTGGCTGGGTTCGTGGCACAGCTGCCGAGCCAGAACGTGAGCGCAAGTAGGGCAGCCAAGCCCGTCCAAGTACGCATCGGTTCTTCCCCTCCGATGTGCGGTCCTGCGGGCGTGGGGCGAGGACGGCGGGCCGAGGCAACGCCACCGCCATTCACCCGATTGTTAGCCCAAAGACGTGGTCAGGTAAACACCAGTGCGGTGCGTTAGCATGGGCTCTTCTGACAGCCCTGGAGGTGCGCCATGTACGTGGTTTGCGTGCGTGTCCACGTGAAGCCGGACCGCATCGAGGATTTCACCAGCGCGATTCTCGAAAACGCGCGCGGCACGCGCCAGGAGCCGGGCAACGTGCGCTTCGACGTGCTGCGCGAGGAGGGCGATCCGACCCGCTTCTTCCTTTACGAGGTCTACCGCACGGGTGACGACTTCGCCGCCCACCAGAAGACGCCCCACTATCTCGCGTTCCGAGACCGCGTGGCCGACTGGATGGCCGAGCCACGCGTGGGCGTCAAGCACGAGAGCCTGTTCCCCGCCGACGAGAGCTGGGCTTGAGCGTGCGCTTCGACTTCGCCCTTCCCACCGAGATCGTTTTCGGGCCGGGTGTGCTCACGCAGCTGGGCGAGCGCGCCGCGTCTTTGGGGTCGCGCGCGTTTCTCGTCATCGGCAGCGGATCGCTCGAGAAGCAGGGAGTGGTGACACGCGTCGAGACGATGCTACGCGAGCACGGTGTGAGCTCGACTCGCTTCGCGTCGCACGGCGAGCCGGACACGGAGAGCGTGGATCGCGCCGCTCGGGTGGCGCACGGCGAGGGCTCGTGCCTCGTGATCGGTCTCGGCGGCGGCAGCGCGCTCGACACGGCGAAGGCGGTGGCTTGCCTGCTCGCAAACGGAGGCGAGAGCCTCGATTACATCGAGGTCGTCGGGCGTGGGCAGCCCATCGCCAAGCCCTCCCTCCCTTTCATCGCGATTCCCAGCACGGGCGGCACCGGCTCCGAGACGACGAAGAACGCCGTGCTCACGCATCGCGCCACGCGCACCAAGGCCAGCTTGCGAAGCCCGCACATGATGCCGCGCCTCGCGCTCGTCGACCCCGAGCTCTCGTTGAGCGTGCCGCCCGCGATCACCGCGGCAACGGGTCTCGACGCGTTGACCCAGCTCATCGAGCCTTATACCTCGCGGCGTGCGCAGCCCATGATCGATGCGTTGGCATTCGGCGCCATGGTCCACGCGGCGCGCGCCCTGCCGCGCGCTTTCGCCACGCCGGACGACCTCGCCGCGCGCTCCCAGCTGATGTACGCGAGCATGATCTCGGGCATCGCCCTGGCGCATGCCGGCCTGGGCGCGGCGCACGCCTTCTCGGGCCCGCTTGGCGGCTCTTTTCCCGTGCCTCACGGCTTCGCGTGCGCGGCCGTTTTGCCGGGAGTCATGGCGACGAATCTACGGCGGGCGGCGGAAACCAACGCGAGCGAGACGGTCCGCCGCTACGCCGATGTGGCGCGGGCCCTCGGAGCGCCCAGCGCGAGCGAGGATTTCGCCACGGCGCATGACGGGATCGAGCGCGTACGCGACCTCTGCGCTCGCTTGCAAGTCCCGGGTCTCGCCGCCTTCGGCATGACCGCCGCCGACGCTCCCGACATCGCCGAGCGCTCGCGCCGCACCTCGAGCATGCGCGCCAATCCTGTCGACCTTTCCGATTCCGATCTGGAAGCCATCCTGCTCGGGGCCCTCGGAAATCATCCCAGCCACTGAGGGTGCTCGGTCGTGCTGTCGTGCTCGAGGGTCGTCTTGTACGTCTCGTACTGGCCGTCGGAGCCGCGCGGCGCCGTGCGCGCGAGGAGATTGCTCACCTGCTCCTCCGACAGGGGCGCGAAGGTGCGCGCCGCGTCGAGCGCCTGCTCGAGGTCCTTCATCGACTCGCAGCCCGTGATCACCACGCTCGTGGGCAGGTTCATGGCGTAGTGCAGGCACTCCACGGGAGACGCCAGCTTCTTCTCCACGATCGTGCCGTCGCCCATCGGCTTCATGCCGAGAACACCGATTCCGTTCTCCACCAGGATCGGTAGCACGGTTTGCCCGAAGCTCTCGTAGTGCGCATCCATGACGTTGAGCGGCATCTGCACGGTATCGAAGGCGAACTCGTGCTCGGCGGCGGTGGCCAGCATCTTGCGGTGGATGGCCGGGCTCTTGTGGCCGGTGAAGCCGATGTAGCGAATTGTGCCGGCTTTCTGCGCCTCCTGCACGGCGCGCCAGGCGCCGTCGTCGTCGAAGATGCGCGCCGGATCGTCCATGCGGATGACCTCGTGGAATTGCAGCAGATCGATGCGGTCGGTGTCGAGGCGGCGCAGCGATTGTTCGATCTGGCGCTCGGCGCCCGCGCGCGTGCGCGCGTCGATCTTGGTCATGACGAAGGCGCGCTCGCGATAGCCGTCGGCGAGCGCCTTGCCCACGCGCAGCTCGCTCTTGCCCTCGTGGTAGTCCCACGAGTTGTCGAGGAAGTTGACGCCCTCGTCGAGAGCGGCGCGCACGATGCGCACCGCGTCGTCGTCACTCAAAGTGGGAAGACCGAGATGGTATCCGCCCAGGCCGATCATCGAGACCTGTTCGGCGGTGCGTCCGAGCGTGCGTCGAGGGATGGGTCCTTGCGAAGACACCGGCGCCTCCAGGCTCTGGGGCTCGCGGGCGCGGACCACGCTGGGGCGTCGCATCGGTGGCCGGTTGCCTCATCGTCTCCCGCACGCACGAGGAAGGCAAGCCGCGCGGGCGCTCAATTCTCCAGACGGCGCGAGAGAATCCAACCCAGAGACATGCCCACGATGCCGACCCCGATGAGAATGGCGCAGGGCAAGATCATGTCGGCCGCGCCGAAATTGCGCCAGATCGCACCTTCGAAGCCGAGGATCGCCCATTTGACCGGGCTCACGCTGCTCGCGTTCTGCATCCACGGCGGCATGGCGATGAGCGGGATCATGCCGCCGCCCATCATCGAGAGAATGAGCATCACCGCCCACGAGGCGCCGCCGACGGCGCGCTCGGTCTTGCCCAGGTTGGCGAAGAAGAGGGTGAGGCCGGTGAAGCAGAACGGCGTGACCAGCACGGCCGCCGCAAGCTCGCCCCAATGCCCGAGCCGCACCTTGAGGAGCGCGCCGCCGATGGCGAGCAGCGCCACGATGATGCCGACACCCGCGAGGTAGCTGGCGAGCCCTTTGCCCAATAGGACCTCGGCCCGTGAGAGCGGCGACGCGCGCAGGCGCAAGTACGTCCCGAGCGTGCGCTCGTTGACGAGCGACTGAGCGAAGCCCGACGTGCAGCCGAGCAGCGCCCACAGGATGGCCGCCGGGAACGAGATCTCGAAGGCGGTGCGTGGCCCCTGGTCTTCCTGGATCACCGGGCGCTCGGCGATCTTGGGCCCGGTGAAGTCCGGCCGGTGCTCGCTGGACGACGAGGACGTGTCGACCTTGCCGAGATACTGGTCGAGGCTCGCCAGGAACTGCTTCACGTTGGCCTTCTCCGAGGGCGACATCCCCGAGGAGTCGACTTCCTGCATCGACTGGTGCACGTCGCTTTTCATGAGCTCGGGCTTTTGGAACATGCGCTGCAGGCCGATGAACGACGCCTCGGTGACGAGCCCTTGCAGCATGCCGCGCTCGGCGCGCCGCGCCGGATCGATGCCGATCTCGATCGCGGTCGAGTCGGAGCGGCGAAAGCCGGAGCTCTTTTCGAAGCCGGGAAGCACGCGCACGTAGGCCGTGAGCCCGCCGCGCCGCACGCGATCGGACGCCGCAGCGAGCGAAAGCGTGTCGCGCACCGAGAGCGCGTCGGAATGCTTGAGCTTGTCGACGAAGGCGCGCGACGTTTCAGTCCTGTCCTCGTCGATCACCGCCACCGTGAGCCCGCGCATGCCGTGCTCACCCATGCCGCCCATGAGCGACCCGAAGAAGATGCCGAAGCCGAGCGGCCAGAAGAAAACCCAGAAGAGCGAGGCGCGGTCGCGCGTGAGGAGCTTCAGATCCTTGAACGTCAGCGCGAGGATGCGGCCCATGGCTCAGTCCCGCAGGCTTCGGCCGGTCAGCTCGAGAAACACGGTCTCGAGATCGGGCCGTTTGAGGTGCAGGCTCGTGAAGCGCACGCCCGAGCCGGCGAGCCGCGCGATCTCCTCGAGCGGGCGCTCGCTCGGAATGCGCAGCGTCTGGCCGTCCCAGGTGCCGGCGTGGTTACCGTCCGTGGGCGGCGTCTCGAGCTCGGCCTCGATGAGCGATGGGCCGCCGTAGCGCTCGATGAGCGCCGGCACCGTGTCGAGCGCCAGGATCTTGCCGTGATCCATGATGGCGACGCGATCGCACAAGCGCTGCGCTTCTTCCATGTAGTGCGTGGTGTAGAGAATCGTGCGGCCCTGCCGGCGCAGCGATTCGATGTTTTCGAAGAGATGATTGCGCGACTGCGGATCCACGCCCACCGTGGGCTCATCGAGAAGCAGCACCGGCGGATCGTGCACCAGGGCGCAGGCCAGGTTGAGCCGCCGCTGCATGCCCCCCGAGTACGTGCGCACGCGATGCTTGCGGCGGTCGATGAGACCGGCGAGAGCGAGCATGGCGTCGACCCGCGCGGCGAGAGGGCGGCCCGCGAGCCCGTGCAGGCGCGCGAAGAAGGTAACGTTCTCCTCGGCGGTCAGATCGGGATAGAGCGAAAGCGATTGCGGCGCGAGCCCGAGATGGTGGCGCGTCTTGGGGCGCGTCGGATCGCCCTCGCCCGCCACTCGAATCGTCCCTTGGTCGGGGTGCAGCACGCCGACCAGCAAGTGCATGGTCGTCGTCTTGCCGGCACCGTTGGGGCCGAGCAGACCGAACGTCTCGCCCTGGCGCACGTCGAACGTGACTCCGTCGACCGCCGTCAGCGAGCCGTAGCTCTTGCGCAAGTCACGCACTTCGATCATGGGCGTCGAGAATAGGGCGCGGGTTCGGGCCCGACAAGCGCTGACAAGCGCGGCCGCGCATGGGATGATGCGCCCTCTTTACGTCTGCTCTTCCCCGGAGGTTTCTCGTGCGCATCGTGGTGCTGGGTGGCGGCGCCCAAGGCCGTGTCATCGCGTCGGATCTCGCCCGTTCGCTGCCCCAAGCCAAGGTCGACGTCGCCGATGTGAACCCGCCGCGCTTGCCGGCGCTGGAGAATCTCCGCTTTCGCGAGGCGGACGCCGGCACATCATCATCGGCCGCTCGGCTCATGTCCGAATACGACCTCGCGGTGGGCGCCCTCCCCTCGCGCTTCGGCTTCGGCGTGATGCAGGCGGCGATCGAGACTCGGAAGCCGCTCGTCGACGTATCGTTCTGCGCCGAGGACACGCTGAGTCTCGATGCCGCGGCACAAAAGTCCGGGATCGCCATCGTGCCCGACTGCGGGCTCGCACCCGGCCTCTCGCACTTGGTCGTAGGCCGCGCCGCCGCCGAGTTCGGACCCCCACACGATCTCACGATCTACGTGGGCGGCGTGGCCCAGGACGCGTCCCGACCCTACGGTTATGTGGTCACGTGGTCGGTGGACGATCTGCTCGAGGAATACGTTCGACCGGCGCGCATCGTGAAGGACGGCAAGCCGATCGAGGTGGCCGTGTTCTCCGGGATGGAGCATCTCGACATCGAAGGCGTGGGCGAGATGGAGGCCTTCTTCAGCGACGGCTTGCGCACGCTGATCACCACCGTGCCTGGGGTCGAGCAGATGGCCGAGAAGACACTGCGCTGGCCCGGCCATGTGCAGGCCATCCAGCCGCTTCTCGCCCAGGGCCGACTGGTCGCCGAATTCCGCGACAAGTGTGTCGTGCCCGAGCCGCGCGATCTCGTCGCCTTCCTCGTGCGCATGCGCTGGAAGGACCGCACGCGCGAAGTTCTCATGGTCGACCGCTATGACCCCGCCACCGGCCTCACGGCCATGTCGCGCACCACGGCCCTCACCACCTCGGTGACCGCGCAGGTCGCCGTCGCAGGCGGGATTCGCGGCACGGGCGTCCTGCCGCTCGAGCGCGTGGGCGCCGACAAGACCGCGTACGACGCCATTCGCGAAGGCTTGGCGCGACGCGGTGTGGCGCTGAGGGATCGGGATGCTTGAGAAACGGCGGGATCTTCGAATTGGAGGCGGCAACCGGATTTGAACCGGTGAATAACGGTTTTGCAGACCGTCGCCTTAGCCACTTGGCTATGCCGCCTCGAGCCGCGATGGTAACGACTTAGCGGCGGAACGGCAAGCCGCTAGAAGCTACTTGCTACCGTCGTAGCTACCGTTTCGTCCTGATTCGCCCATACCCGCCTCGCTTCCGCTAGTACGTGTTCGGATGAGAGACGGGCATACCTCTGAGTCATTCGGACGCTGCCGTGACCAAGGATCTCTTGCAAGGCTTGGAGTGATCCACCGTTCTCGATCCACCTGCACGCAGCCGTGTGTCGAAGCTGGTGCATGTGGAAGCGCGACACGCCACTTAGCTTGACGATGCGGCGAGCCGCGTAGCTCAAACTGCGATCCGAGAACGGAACCAACTTCCCTACCCTTCCCTTGATCTCTTGAAGCAACTCCGGTGAGAGCGGCACTCGTCTAACCTTTCCGCTCTTCGTCTGACTGACAATCAGCTGGCCCGACTGCACGTGCGCTGCTTGCGTTCTGACCAACTCTCCCCAGCGAAGTGCGGTTCCGAGAGCGAGCCGAATGAGAAAGCCAAACGGCTCTTCAAGAGCTGTCAGCTTAGCCAGTTCCTCGTCGGTCAGTCGGTCAGGCGGGCGCTCTTGAATCCGAGGCAGGAGCTTGCGAGGAACCGGACACGATTCTGTGAGCCCGGCATCTTCGCACCATCGGAAACAACATCGAGCATCGCTTAGGACGTGTGCCACCGATTGCGGCGAAAGCTGCCCTCGCCTGCCTTTGTACCGCTCAAGCCAGAGACGATAGGCTCTCAGGTCCTCGCGTGTGACCTTGTGGAGCAGCTTGGGACCGAGAAACCGATCCATGAATTGCTCCACTCTCGCCCTCGCGAGGGCATGCCCTTGTTCGTTCCTGGCCGTCGCCACGTAGCTCGCAAGCCACCTCTCGGCAGCCTCGGAAACGGAGAGCCCCGATTCGACTTTTGGCTCGTCGGCATGACGCACACCGTCGAGATTGGCTTTCGCTTTCTCCAAGTCATCCCCGAGGGCAATCCATCGGTCCTGACCGTGCGAACGCAGCCGCACGTAGTACGAACGCCCTCGGCGAAACATTCCGCGAGGCAGTCTCGGCATCGAATCCCCCTTTCCGCCGAGTCCACCAATCCTGTTCGCGCCCAGGAAGGATAGCCACGAGGGCGGACAATTTCACGAAACACAGCTATGGGGGCTTACTGCTGGAGACTTCGAGCCGCGAAGGGCGCATAATTGCTGTGACTTAGTAGCGTGTCGGGACTCATGTCGCGGAGTAAGAGAAGGGACATGCCTAACAGAACCGGAAGCCTTGAGGTTGCATGTCTTCTCGTGATGCTCCTAGGGTGCTCAAGCTCCCCGTCCTTGCACGCCCAGGATATGACGCTTCCCGCCACAATCTCCTTCGACGATAGTCTCCACCGCTTCTACGCGTACGGGCATCGCATCCGAAGCCCGGCCATCCTGACTTACGAGGATGGTCAGCTTGTGGTCAATGGCTTCAGGCCCGCGCCGGTCGTTCTAGACACGACCGGGAGAGAAGCCAGCGCGGCGAAGATCTACAAGGACGTTCCCTATATCCAACGCCTGCACAAGAATGGTGCAACTTACGAGCAAGCTAGCCGCGAGTATTCCCGAGCTGTTTGCGCACGAATGCCTTTAGCCCGATCAAGCACGTGTTCGACCCTTCTAGGCTCGTACGAACGACCAGTGACAACTTCTACGCGTTGAAGGCTGAGGAAGCGCAACACGTCAGAAGCCATGCTTTCATCCTCCGAGGCGAAGCGATACGAGAAGAAACAGCGTAATACCACTGTCTCCTGCTGCAGTGCTTGGACAGCGTCAAGCCGTTTCTCGATATTGTCGACCCTAGTTGCCACGTAAGGTGTGATCCCCAGGCAGGTCACAGCTTTCTCTACGATTTCCCTGGCGAGGGACATGGACTGGGCTTCGGCCTGAACCATGACGCGATCCGACTCCACGCCGAGGTACAGAAACGTTAGTCTATGAGTTATTCCAACAAACGATATTGGCGGAGCAATAGGCACCAAACCAATTGCTCCCGGCGCGATGTCGCGGTGATCAGAGCTACCGTCATCAAAGCGGTAGGACGCACTGATTCGCACTTCTGACGGCTCAATGCTGCAGAGCGTGGCGAACGTAGCCACAAGGCGCTCCAAGCGTTCCGGTACGTGGGGAATTGGTGAGTAATAGCGTTCCGGCGTTCTCGCCATTCGCGGCCTCCGAGAGTTGAGGCGACAATTGTACGCCCTGGCGGCATGCTCCGGAATTGCTCCGTTATTCGTTCCGAAATGCCCTCACGGTCAGCAGAAATGAAGAACGCCCCCTGAGTTGGGGCTCAAGGGGCGTCGGCATAAGACCCAGTCGGCTCTTCTAGTTCGCCACTACCGCCTTCTTGCTGATCGTCCTACCAGCCTCCGTGAGCCTGATCCAATAGACGCCTGGACGCATGCCCTCGCCGCTCAGGTCGAGGTGATGGGGTCCCGCTCCCATCGAACTTACGTCGCGACTAGCGACACGCCTGCCGTTCACCGCAAACAAATCGAGCGTGGCTGGCGAGTCATCCGCAAGTGTGAAAGCAATCTGTAGCGGGCCTCGCGCTGGGTTCTGCGTGGATCCTTCGAGGGCAAGCGTGTATCCGTTCGGCACCTCCACCCATGTCTCAGGCGTGAATTGCTCGCCCGCTCCCAGGCGGTAGGCGTAGCGGCCAGCTGTTACAGCCCGATCTGTGTAGGTCAGCAGCCCATCACCACGAGAATCGGCGGGGCCAAGGGCGGACCAGTCCGTTGCATTTGTGCGGCGGTAGACCGTGGCCAAAGGTGTCTGCGCGGCGTACCACGAGAGATCGACCTGACCTGGCTTCGCGATCGCGCCCACAAGAGTGGCTAGGGCAGGAACCGGAGTATCCGAGGGATCGCTTAGCCATTCGTATCGAGTGTCCACGCATTCACGCCGGATGCGATAGCTGAGGGTCCCAAGCGGAGGCAAGGAGTCCTCCCAGATCATCTGAACGCTTGCTCCAGCTCGAACACGTGAGGCCAATTCATAAGGTCCGCCATTCACCGCCCGAAGGACTGCCCACCATGTCTCCGGAGCTTGTTCCGAGAGCGTCCACTGAATCAGTTGATGTTGCCCCTGCGACGAAACCACAGGTCTTGTACTTATAGCCTTCGTGTAAGTGTGCGTTATGAATATGCCGGACATATTGTACCGCCAAAAAGCTGCCCACACGTCCCCATTGCGATCCCGAACTACCGTTGGAGAGACGCCTTCAATGTCGTCGGCGAGCTCATCGGCGACCGTCCAACCCGAGTCGGTGGGGACACTCACGTATACCCCCTCCACTCCGCGCAAGCCATCGAACGCGCTCCAGGCGATAACAGGATATTCCCAAGAGTCACGACTCAACTCGAAGGAGTCCGAATAGTGAAAAGCTGGGTCGTTTGGATAATGAGCCGTGATCGCAGTCGGGGCGCCCCAACTCCCATTCACAAAGGGGCGAACGAAAACGATGTAATCATCCGTTCCGTAGCCCAACCAGTACCCGCCGCTGGGCCGAGGCCGCCATACGGGATCGAGTGAGTTCGCATTTCCCAAAACGTCCGGGCCAACGGTCCATGTAGAACCTCGCATCGTCCCCCAACGCAAGCCCCCAGGGCTGTTACTCCACGCGGCAAGAGCGGTCGTATCGTCCACCGCGATCATCGTCATGCCCATATCCGCGCTCTGGTTGGTCGGCACGTCTGTCCACACGCCAGGTTGATCGGAGTACAGAATCCGTAGTTTGAGGAAGTCGTAGAAGGTGACCCACCTTCGGCGAGAGGATACGGTTGCCCAATAAGATGTGATGAAGGCGCCCTCCTTGCTAACGTTCTCGCTAACGAAGGAGTTACCTGTTCGCTGGGCAAGCCAAAACCAAGCCTTGTGTTGTGCATCGGGTGATTGATCCTGCCCAACCACATAATAGGTGCCGGGCGGCGACAAGACCGGCCAGCAAAAGGCGAGACCCCGGCCCACTTGCCACGTTTCTACCCAGGTAGCTCCATTCCAGACGAACCCGGCGACATCCGAGGGTGTCGATCCAAACACGAATGGGGTACCAAGGGAATCGAGATCGAGGCGAGGAGAGCCCGTCGGACCAAGAGAGGACTGGAGGACCTCGGTGGGCGACCACGCACGGCCGGGGGTGTTGGCGAGTGCGCCAGGAGGTTTAGACAGAATGGTTAGAGCCAGGAGGCAGAGCACTCGCATGATCGATGCGCGAGAAGGCATGGCTGCGGCTCCTGGGCGGTGCGAGGTCGGGATGCACTCGTGCCCAATGATTCTACGCCCTCGCGGCTTGCTCCGGAATTGCTCCGTTATCCACGCGGAATGGCCCAAAGGTAGGCACCAATGAACAACGCCCCCGGAGGTTCAAGCTCAAGGGGCGTCGTACGCTAACTGGGATCGGCGGTTCGGCTCGGTTGTTTGCTGAACATCGTTCAGCGTTTTGCAGACCGTCGCCTTAGCCACTTGGCTATGCCGCCTCGAGCCGCGATGGTAACGACTTAGCGGCGGAACGGCAAGCCGGTGGGGCCTGCTGCTACGGTCGCGGCTACAGATTGAGCTTCTTCCAAACGCGCTCTGGACTGCAATCGAGGAGCGAGCTTCCGGATCGTCAACCTTTCTCCAATCCCATCTTCTTCAAGAGGGGAGTCCACCGCGGATCCTTGTGAAGAGGACGGAGCTCTTCGCTGTTGTTCAAGCCGAGAAGACCTCCGTCTCTCTCTGCATAGGCTACATCCAGCCACTTGAAAGCGAGGTCCACTTCTCCGCGAAGGCTGTACAGCTCCGCATATTGAAAGGCAGCGCGGTTCCCCTGCTTGTCCATCATCTCGCGCAGTAGCCGATCCGCCTCCTCGCGGTGGCCCATCTCTTCGTGGACCTTGAGCTGTGCA
>DASYSL010000118.1:0-28526 GCA_036003365.1 Candidatus Eiseniibacteriota bacterium | reverse complement strand
GTGCCGCTGCGTCCGCGCATCGTTCCCGTGCCGCCGCCGGCGGCGTACGACCAGACGCGCGTCATCCTCATCTCGCACGCGCACCAGGACCATCTCGACCGCCGCACGCTCGAGCGCTTCTCTCCCGGCGTGGTGATCCTCTGCCCGGCTCCGGCGGCGCGCTATCTGCACGCGCTCGATCGCGACGTGCGGATCATGCGACCCGGCGAGTCCTATGCCATTCCCGGCGGGCGCATCGTTGCCGTCTCTGCCCTCCACCCCGGCGGCCGTTATGGCATTCACGCGACACGTAACGGCGACGCGCTCGGCTGGGTGATCGAAACGCAAGAGCACACGATCTACTACAGCGGCGACACGGGATACTTCGACGGCTTCGCCAACGTCGGTCGCACGTACCAGCCCGATGTCGCGCTCCTCAACGTGAACGCCCATCTCCATTCTGAAGATGCGCTCGCCGCCGCCGTCGACCTCGGGATGCCGACCATCGTGCCTTTGCACTACGGCGCCTATTGGAGTCCCAAAGAGAAGAAGAGCTCGGGCTGGCGGGCTCAGCTCGCCGATTGGCTCGGGCCAGAAATGCATGCGGTCGGTGTGGGCCAGAGTTGGGCCCTCGATGCGGCCGCATCGCGCTACGATTCGTCGTCGGCTCGCCCGGAGTCCCTGGCACCGCCGGCCATCGCGCGCTTCGCCGTGATCGACTCCGGCCTCGCGCGCGGCGCCCGTCCGAGTGCCGCCGCGGTGACCGATCTCGCGCATCGCGGCTATCGCACGGTCGTGAGCCTCGTCCACGATCCGGCGGAAGAGGCGCGCGTGCGCGCCGCCGGCATGGCCTACGTCGAGATTCCGATGAGCGCCACCATGTTCGGCGCCAGCGTGCCCTCCGATCACGACCTCGAGCGCTTCTTCGACGTGGTGCTGGATTCCACCGCGCGCCCCGTCTACATGCACTGTGTGCACGGCAAGGACCGCACCGGCGCCATGGCGGCCCTCTATCGCATCGAGGTTTTGGGCTGGTCGTCGGAGAAGGCGCTGGCCGAGATGGACCGCATGGGCTTCAACGGCTGGTATCGAAACCTGCGCCGCTTCGTGCGCGACTACGAGCCGCGCGGCTACGCGGCCCGCCGCAAGGTGGCCGGCGCAGAATAGATGCCGTTGGCGCAAAGAGCCCCGCAGGATCGCTCCCGCGGGGCTCTTTGAATGTCGCGAAGGATCAAGTGATTCGGATTACTTCTCGATGCTGATCTGGCCGTTCTGCACGATGACGTGCGCCTGGATGCCCTGAGCGGCCAGCTGGCTCTGGATCTCCTGCGCCAGGCCCGCGTCTCCCAGTGCGTCGGGATTCTTGATCGTCGCGGTCGCCGTGCGCGAGCCGTCGACGGCGATCACCTTCATGGTGACTCCGTCGGCGCTCCGCATCTTCTCGACCTTGATCTCGAGACCCTGGCCCGCCTGAGGCACGCCGTTCTTGGTGATCTGGATCGTGGGCACCGACTCGTCGCCCGTCGACGGCGTCGAAGCGTCGCGCTGGCGCTCGACGTTGATCTTCACCTTGCGTCCACCGGCCTCGTCCGTGACCGACACCCTAGCATCGGGCACGCCCGCCGCCGCCAGGCGATCCTTGATCTCCTCCTCGAGCTGGGCCGCCGTCTTGCCCGCCGACTCGATGGTGATCATCTGATCGGCCGCGTAGGCGTAGACGTTGCCCGAGACCCTCTCCTTCACCACGCGGCTCGAGGCGGTGGCCGCGTAGCCCTTGCTGCCCAGCTCCTTGGCGAACGCCTGGGCGAGAACCGCCGCAGCCGCGCCCTTTCGCGCCGGCACCATGGCGCTCAGGGTGGTCGTGCCGTTCTCGACCCGGGCCGTGACGTGCTCGGCGCCGAGCGCCGACTTGAACTCCCCGGCGATGGCGCTCAAGCCGGCCGGCTCGAGCGCGCCCTGGAGCGCGAGATTCACTTCCTGGCCGGTGGTGCGCTCGTACGAGATGGGCACGGCGAGAAGCACCAGGGCGATGAGCAGCGCCGCCAGCCCGGTGGCGAGCCAGGGACGGCGCTTGAGAATCGTGACTGCCGACATGAGCCACTCCTTTCGTGGCGCGCTCCCCCGTTCCCGGTGCAGGCGCGCCGCACGGATCGTTTGTTCTGCGTTGGGCCGCTCGCGCTCCGTGACGGAGCTCAGGGCCCGCAAGTCTTCGTGCATGGGATCTCGGCTCACGACGCCACCTCCGACCGACTCGGCTGCTCCGCCGCGGGCACGTCGCCCGCGGCCGCCGTCCACCCTCTGCGCTCGTAGAACCGGCGCAGCTTGTCGCGTCCGCGCACGAGCCGCGACTTCACGGCCGGCACGGAGGCGCGCTGCATCCGGGCGATCTCCTCGATCGAGTACCCTTCGAGCTCGAAGAGGACCACGGCCTCGCGCTCGGCGGCACCGAGCGCCTGGAGTGCCCGGGTGGCGCGCGCGGCCCGCGCCATCTCTCCCGGCCACGACCGTCCGTCCTCTCCCACCGGATCCTGATCCGGCGGAAGCTCCTCGAGCGCCAGGAACCTCTTCCAGAGGCGCCGGCGACAACGCGACCGATGGGCATTGAGCAGCGTCGTGTAGAACCACGCCGCGAACTTCGACGGCTCCCGCAGCGTGTCGAGCTTCTCGAAAGCCCGGATCACCGCGTCCTGATACAGGTCCTCCCCATCCGCCACGGAGCGGCTGAGCCGCCGGGCGGTGACGAGAGCCTGATCGTGGACAGGCAGGAGGAGCGCCAAGAGCCGCGCCCACCGTGCCTCGGTTGCCAGGTCTTCCATCGGACGTCCTCAAAGGGATGGACGCCGGCCAGGCGTCCAAAAGTCGCAGAAGAGTTCGTCGCCGGATTGCGCGGCCCGGGGAACATGTCCCGGTGGGTGCACCGGTGCGCTCCCGCGCGAGCACCTCTCTCGCGGAGTCGCTCGCGCTCGCGGAACGCTTCACATGGGCTTGAACAAACGCCCGTAGCTTACGTCTTTTCGTGTCTTGAGCGCTCGACGCCCACACAGGGAACTGACGTTCGCATGGCCCCGCTGGCACCTCGGTTGCAAAAGGGACGGGACAGCCAAGTGACCGGCTCCGAAAGAGCCGAGGAGGGAAACCATGAGGAACTTGATCCTGAGTGCGTTGAGCGCGGGTCTCTTGTTCGCGGCAGCTCCGGCGACTCCAGCCGACGCGGCGGTGAGTGCGAACATCAACCTGAGCTTCGGCAATACGCCGCGATACTATTTCGCGCGTCAGCCGCGCACCATCCTGATTCCCGACACGCGGGTGTATTACGTGAGCGGGATGGACGACTACGACATGTTCCAGTGCGACGGCATGTGGTACATCGACGACGGTGGCTACTGGTATCGCGCTCCGAGCTATCGCGGCCCGTTCGTCAGCGTCTCGTACGCGAGCGTGCCGACCGTCATCATGAACGTGCCGAGCGCGTATGCGCACCAGCCGTACCGGCCGGGCATGTGGCGCAGCACCTCGCGCAGTTACGGTGGGGGCAGTGCGTACTACCGGGGCGGCAGCAGCGACTACCGGAGCGGCAGCGGCTACAACCGCGGCGCCTACGGCGCAGACCAGCGTTGGCAGGACCGTCAGCGGAGCAGTCAGACCTGGCAACAGCGCCAGCGCAGCGACCGCAACTGGAGCCGTGACGACGACCGTGGCGACAACGACCGTGACCACGACCGCGATCACGGCAACGGCAACAATCACGGCAACCGGGGCAACGGTCACGGACACGGCCGCGGCCGGGGCCACGACAAGGGGTAACGCCCGCGTCCAAGCTTCGCAGCTGAACCTGGAAGAGCCCGGAGAGGAACGCGCCGGGCTCTTCCTCTATTCGTCTCGACGAAGGCGCGCCAGCTCGGCCTCGAGATGGTCGATGCGCTCGAGCAGGTCGGCGATGATCGCCGACCCGGTGAGGCTCACGCCCAGCTCGCCGTGCAGACGCAGCATGCGCCGCACGTGGCGCGCGCTCTCGGGAGGAAACTCCTGCTGATCGGTGCGCTCACCCACGAGCCCCGCCTGAACCAGGCGCACGAGCACGGTTTTCTCCAGGCCGACAGCCACCGCCAGCTCTTCGATGGTGAGATGGACGACGTTCGCCATGATTATTCCTGCGCGGGCCGGTCGGCCGCGGCACTCGATGCCCGGCGCAGGGCTTCGTACGCCTCGCGCTCGGCGCCACTCGCGTTCGGCGGCACGAGGATGCGCACCACGGCGTACAGATCGCCCTGAGCGCCGCCCTCTCCAGGCAGGCCGAGGCCGCGCAGCCGTAGACGCCGACCGCTCGAGCTACCTTCCGGCACCTTGAGCGAGACCACGTTCTTCGGGGTCTCGAATTTCACCTGCGCTCCGAGCGCCGCCTGCCAGGGCCAGAGCGGAAGATCGGCTTCGAGATCGTTGCCCACGATGCGATAGCGCGCATGCGGCGCCACGCGCAGCCGCAAGTACAGATCGCCGCGCGCTCCCCCACCCATGCCCGGCTCGCCCTGGCCGCCCAAGCGGAGCACGGTGCCCTCGCGCGCGCCCACCGGAATGGTCACGTCGAGGCTGCGTTCGCCGTCGAGCGACAAGCGCCGCTTGCCACCGTGCAGCAGATCCTCGAGCGGTACGGTGATCTCGGCTTCGATGTCCGAGCCCGGGATGCCGAAGCGCACGCCGCCCCGCCCGCCGCGCACCGCGCCCGGAAAGCCGCCCTGCCCGCGCCCGCCGAACACCGAGGCGAAGAAGTCGCTGAAGCCGCCTAGGTCTCCGAAATCTTCCGGCGAGACCTGCTGCCATCCCGGGGGCGGCGTGAAGTCCTGGCCCTCGTGATAGTTCTCGCCCAGCGCGTCGAAACGCTTGCGCTTCTCGGGGTCGCTCAGCACCTCGTAGGCTTCGTTGATCTCCTTGAAGCGCTCGGAGGCCTTGGCGCGCTCGGCCTGCGGCTTGAGGTCCGGGTGATGCTTGCGCGCCAGTTGCCGGTAGGCGCGTTTGATGTCCTTTTCGGACGCGGTGCGCGGCACGCCCAGCACTTCGTAGTAGTCGCGAAATTTGACGGCCATGCGGGTTACTCTAATGGATGGAGGCGGCCCGCAGAACAGCGGGTCAGAACATCACATCGTCAACGTAGCAGTAGCGCCAGTCCTCCCCCGGCTCGAACGACCGGACGATCGGGTGCTTGGTCGTGTGCGAGTGCTTCGAGGCATGACGGTTGGGCGACGAGTCGCAGCAGCCGACGTGGCCACACGTGAGGCAGAGCCTCAGGTGCACCCATCGGCCACCGCTCTCGAGACATTCCTTGCAGCCGTTGGGCGGCTCGGGAGTGACGTGGCGGATCTGGTCGAGGTGATGGCAGGTCTGGCTCATGCCTTCATCCTAGCGCAGGCGAGCGGACTTGCATCCCGGGGCGGGTCGCTCGCATCCTGAAGAGGCCGCTCGTCCCCTGATCGAAAGAGCTCGGTTCGCATGCCCTTGACGCCCTTCCATCCCACGCTGGCGCGCTGGTTCCGGGAGCGCATCGGCTCGCCCTCGCCTCCCCAGGTCGAGGGCTGGCCCAAGATCCGCTCCGGCGCCCACACGCTGATCGCCGCCCCGACCGGCACGGGCAAGACGCTGGCTGCCTTCCTCTGGGCGTTGGACGGATTGCTCCGCGAAGGTGACGCACTCCCCGACGAGACGCGCATCCTCTATGTCTCGCCGCTCAAGGCGCTGGGGAACGACGTGCGCAAGAACCTGCAGGGACCTCTCGAAGAGCTGCGGGCGCTCGATCCCTCGTTGCCGCAAGTGCGCGTCCTCGTGCGCACGGGTGACACCCCGGCCAAAGACCGCGCCGCCATGGGCCGGCGACCGCCGCACATCCTCGTCACCACGCCCGAGTCGCTCTACATCCTGCTCACGTCGGCCGGCGGCCGCGCCATGCTCGAGACGGTGCGGACCGTCATCGTGGACGAGATCCACGCCGTGAGCGGCAGCAAGCGCGGCGCGCATCTCGCATTGTCCCTGGAGCGGCTCGAAGCCCTGACCCGGCATCCGCTCCAGCGCATCGGCCTTTCGGCCACGCAGAAACCCATCGCGGACGTCGCCCATCTCTTGGTTGGCGTCGGACGCGATTGCGAGCTGGTCGACGTGGGCCATGAGCGGCGCCTCGATCTCGCGGTCGAGATCCCGGAGTCGCCGCTCGAGACCGTGTGCTCCACCGAAACGTGGAAAGAAGTCATCGCGCGCATGGCGGCGCTGATCCGCGAGCACCGCACCACCCTTGTCTTCGTCAACACGCGCAAGCTGGCGGAGCGCGTCGCGGCACGCCTCACCGAAGTGCTCGGCGCCGAGCAGGTGACGAGCCATCATGGCAGCCTGGCGCGGGAGCGGCGGCTCGAAGCCGAGGATCGCCTCAAGCGCGGTGAGCTGCGCGCTCTGGTGGCGACCTCCTCTCTCGAGCTCGGGATCGACGTGGGCGAGGTCGACCTGGTGATCCAGACCGGGATCACGCCCTCGATCGCCACCTTCCTGCAGCGCGTCGGCAGGAGCGGCCACGCCCTCGCCCGCGTGCCCAAGGGGCGCCTCTTCGCTCTCACGCAGGACGAGCTCGTATGCGCGGCCGGTCTCCTGGACGCCATCCGCCGGGGCGAGCTCGACCGCACGCCGCAGCCGGGGCGTCCGCTCGACATCCTGGCCCAGCAGGTGGTGGCCGCATGCGTGCCCGAAGCATGGAGCGAGGAATCGCTCTACGACCTGTTTTGCCGCGCTTGGCCTTACCGCGAGCTCGCCCGCGCCGACTTCGATGCGGTCGCCGCGCTCCATCTCGAGGGACGCCATGCCCTGCTTCATCGCGACGGCGTGAATGGGCGTTTGCGGGCGACGCGGCGGGCGCGCATCACGGCCTTGACCGCGGGCGGGGCCATCCCCGACACGGGTCAGTATCGCGTGGCGCTCGAGCCCGAAGGGATCACGGTCGGAACGCTGGACGAGGACTTCGCCGTCGAGTCCAACGTCGGCGACATCTTCCAGCTCGGCAACATGTCGTGGCGGGTGCTCAAGGTCGAGCCCGGAGCGGTGCGCGTCGCCGACGCGCATGGCCAGCCTCCCTCGGTGCCGTTCTGGCTGGGCGAGGGCGCCTCACGCACCTCCGAGCTTTCGGCGGCCATCGCGCGCGTGCGCCTCGCCGGGCGCGATCCCGCCTGGCTCGAGCGCGAGGTCGGCTTGTCGGCCGCCGCCGCGCGCCAGCTCGCCGACTATCTGGCCGAGGGCGAGCGCTCGCTGGGCGCCATCCCCACGCCCGAGTGCGTCGTGGCCGAGCGCTTCTTCGACGAATCGGGCGGCATGCAGCTGGTCCTGCACGCGCCCTTCGGCGGGCGCATCAACCGCGCCTGGGGCGTGGCGCTGCGCAAGCGCTTTTGCCGAGGTTTCGGCTTCGAGCTGCAGGCCGCGGCCAACGAAGAAGCCATCGTCATCTCGCTCGGCCCGCACAACAGCTTTCCGCTCGAGCAAGTCTTCGATTATCTGCACCCCAATTCGGTCTACGACCTCCTGGTCCAGGCGCTGCTCGACCAGCCCATGTTCGGCGTCCGCTGGCGCTGGAACGTCACGCGTTCCTTGTTGCTCTCGCGTACACGCGGCGGGGAGCGCATTCCGACGCCGCTCTTGCGCATGCGCGCCGAGGATCTCTTGGTCCAGGCCTTCCCGCAGGTGCTGGCGTGCCCGGAGACGCTGCCGGCGGGCGACGTCCCGATCCCCTGGGAACACCCGATCGTGCGCCAGACGATCGAAGATTGCTTGCACGAGGCGATGGATTTCGACGGCTTCCTCGACATGCTCCAGCGCTTGCGCTCGGGCGAGATCCGCCGCCTGGCGGTGGACACCGCCGAGCCCTCGGCCTTCGCGCGCGGCATTCTGAATGCATCGCTCTACACGTTCCTCGACGATGCGCCTCTGGAAGAGCGCCGCACGCAGGCGGTGATCAGCCGCCGCTATCTCGATCCCGAATCCGCCGACACCTTGGGCGCCCTCGATCCCGATGCGGTGGCGCGCGTGCGCGAGGACGCCTGGCCCGACCCGCGCGACGCCGAAGAAGTGCACGAGGCGCTGAGCTGGATGGGCTACGTGACCGACGCGGAAGCCCACGCCTCGGGCTGGTCGGAGTGGCTCGAGGAGCTTCGCTCCGCGGGTCGCGTGACTCTGCGCTCGGAGATGTGGCGTGCCGTGGAAGTCGCCGACGATGCCAAGGCCGCGCTGCGCGGCCGCCTCGAAGCGCTCGGGCCCATTTTCCTCGAGGGCGACCGCGAGATCGTTCCGCTTGGCGACGAAGGCTGGAGCGACATCCCCCAGCTCCCGCGCTCCGCCGAGCCCTTGCTGCTCGCGCTCGAGAACGAAGGTGTCGTTCTGCGCTGCCGCCTCGCCGGGCGCGACGCCTGGTGCGAGCGCCGCCTCCTGGCGCGCATCCGCCGCAACACGCTCGATCGCCTGCGCAAAGAGATCGAGCCGGTGACCGCGGCCGAGTTCTGGCGCTTTCTTGCCTCGTGGCAGCATGTCGACGAGTCGCGACATGTCGAGGGTCCCGCCGGTGTCCTCGACGTCGTGCGCCAGCTGGCCGGCTTCGAGATCCCGGCCTCGCGCTGGGAATCCAGTGTGCTGCCCATGCGCGTGCGCGGCTATCGCCCCGAGTGGCTCGACGAGCTGACGCTGACCGGCGAAGTGGCGTGGGGACGGCTGTGGAGCGCCGGCGACTCCCCCATCCGTACCACGCCCGTCTGCCTCTTCCCGCGTGAGCAAATGGAATCCTGGCTGGCCTGGACGGCGCCTCCGGACATCACATCTCTGACGACATACGCGCAAACCGTCCTCACGGCTCTCGACGCGCGCGGTGCCGTGTTCACGCGCGATCTCGAGCGTGCTTCGGGCCTCCTTCCGGAGCATTTCGAAGCCGGGCTCTCGCAGCTCATCGCGCGCGGCATCGTGACCTGCGATTCGTTCGGTGGGTTGCGCCGGCTGATCGGCACACCGTCAAAGCGCCGCGGCCCCATGAAGCGCGCGACGCTGTTCACTCCGGGACGCTGGGCGCGTCTGCGCTCCGCCGAGACCGCACCGGCTTCTCCCGAGTTCGCCGCGCAGCATCTGCTCGATCGCTATGGCGTCATGTTCCGCCAGCTGCTCGAGCGCGAGCGCATCCCGGTGCCGTGGCGCGACCTCGTACGCGTGTACCGTCAAATGGAGCTGCGCGGCGACATTCGTGGTGGGCGCTTCGTTCAGCGCTTCAGCGGGGAGCAGTTCGCGCGGCCCGAGGCGGTCGAGCTCATGCGCCGTCTGCGCAAGACCCCGGCTCCGGTCGAAGCCGGCGAGCTCTGGGTCTCGGCCGCCGATCCCTTGAACCTCGATGGCATTCTCACGCCCGAGTCGCGCATCCCCGCGCAGGCGCGCAAGCGCGTCCTCGTCGCCTAGAGCCGCTTGCACGAGCCAAGCGGGTCCATGGGGACACCGGACCTACTTGCCCGTTTCAAAACGGGTAAATGGGTCCTCGACCCATTTGACCCACTTCTAGAACGAGAAGACGACCCCGACTTCGGGCGCCTGATCCGGCGCCTTGCTGGTGAGCCCGAAGCCATTGTTGACCTTGAGGAACGCGCGCGGGCTCCAGTGCCACTGCGCTTCGGGCACGAGCGCCCACTCATCCTGCTCGCCCTCGACGAGCACAGCGGCGCGAAACTTGGGGGAAAAGCGCTTGAGCCACTCGAGGCCAACCTCGCCGAGATCGAGCGTGCCAGGGTCGGTCGTGTAGCTCGCCGACACGCGTGCCGACATCGTTCCCCAGCGATACCACTTGATGAGCCCGAAGCCCTGCACGAACTCCCAATCTTGGGTGCCGAGGATCTTCTTGCCCTTCTGGAACGGGAACACGGTTTCGAAGTAACTGAAGAACTCGGGGCGGGATTCCGTCTCCTTCCACCAGCGCCAGCGCACTTCGGCCTGCGTGTCGCCGAACCCGGACTCTTTCAGCTCGGGGGGCATCGTGGAAGGATCCGTGGGCGACTTCTCGAGCGTGGCGTCCGACCACACCGCCGACTCGATCTCGAACGCGAGCCCGTCGTTCACACCGTACGAGAGAAAGAGGAGCGCCTCGTTCTCCGTGCTCTTGCCACGAAAGTCCCCGTTCCCCGGATAGCCCAGCTCCTCCGGCTTGTACTCCTGGTCCTTGTTGGTCGTGTACTCGTAGAACGGATAGACGAGCAGCTCGTGGCCACGTACGTAGGTGCCTATGAGCGAAGTCTGTGTGCCGGGGCCGCGGTCGGCTTGGTATTGAGTCTCAAGCGCGTGAATCGCGCCAAGAACCTCTCCCTTTGTGTAGTCGCCATCCGGAATCGTCAGGGCTGGAGCATGGTGCACCGCCGCGGTATCCGCTTCGGCGGCGTAGGCAGCTTGCGTAGAGAGGGCAAGAAGAAGAATCGTGGCGCGGAAGATCATCGCATCTCGCTCCTCGCCTGGGCGGTGGCCTACCCGGGAATCTTCCGCGAAGAACCCCGAAGGGCAGAACGGAGTTCCTTCAGGCCGCCTTGCCGGGATCCGGCCGCCGCTTGTCGTACCAGAGGCCGAGGCCGTGACGGCTCTCGATGGTTTTGCGCCCGTGCAGGAAGTAGCGGACCGCGACTTCCAGGTGCTCGCGTCCGGCGTGGGCGCGCAGCTTGCGGCCGGACGTCAGCACATGCTCCCGCAAGACGACGAAGAGCCCTTCACGCTGCAGCGCCTGGCTCAGCATGATCTCCTCGCCGGCGAAGAGCGACGGGTCGAATCCGCCCACCTTGTCGAACGTGTCGCGGCGGCAAAACAGAAAGCATCCGGCCGCCAGTCGAGCGGCGCGTTGGTAGGCGAGAAAGAACGGTTCGACGACGCGGACCCACAGGGGTAGCTCGCCCTCGAAGCGGAACGGCGCGCCGCCGGCCACGGCGCCACTCCGCAAAGCGCGTAGTGCCTCGCCGACGACCGCTGCGTTCACCACCGTGTCCGCGTCGACGAAGAACAGGTACTCGCCTCGCGCCGCACACGCGCCGGCATTGCGCACGGCTGCGATCTGGCGCAGCTCGACCGAGACCACGCGCGCACCCTCGCTCTCGGCGACGCGCCCCGTCTCGTCGGTCGACGCGTCGTCGACCACGACGATCTCGTACGGCTCGGCGGCGGCGGCGCGAATCGCGCGCAGGGTCGCTGGCAGCAACGCCGCTTCGTTATGTGCGGGAACGACGAAGGAAATCATGACGTCCCTGTTTTCGGCGCTCAGAAATCCGTCCCCAGTCCCACGTCGATACGCCGGTCCCCGTTGGTCGCCGCCCCGTATCCCAGCTCGGCGCGTCCCACGGGCAGCCACCAGTATGCGGAAAGAGAACCGCCCCCGACCCACTCGCCGGAAGCCGTGCCTTCGGCCTCGCGGTTCGACACTCTTCCCGCTCGCAGCCGCAAGACGAGCGTCGTCCTGTACGGCATGACCTGGGAGCCATCGGCGCCGAAAGCGCCGACGAAGCGCCCACGCCGATCGCCCCAGTCGAGTCCGGGCACGAGATGGCGATCTCCGAGTGCCGGCAAGCGATCGTAGGGCGCGTCGCTCGATACGCCTTCGACGAACACGAGCGGGGCCGCGGTGCGCAGTCCCTTCGTGAACGTGCGCGAAAGTGCGACCCGGCCGCTCAAATAGCTGAGCTGGCCGAAACGCGCCTCGGCACGCAGCTCGCTCGCCATCCCGACGGCCGGCGCAAACTCCGGCACTTCTCCGATGCGCAGCACGGGGCCGAAGGTGTCGCCCTCCGGCCCCTCGTCGGCGTGAATGTGCTCGGCCTCGAACGTCAACGACGCGTAACGGTCCGGGTCGAGCTTGCGTGCCTCGAGGCCGAACCACCCGCCGGCGCGTCCCACGTCGGGCGTTCTCCCGGGCGTGGACGGGAAGCGCACGTCCGTCGCCGCGAGGTGCGCGCCGAACGTCCAGGCGCGCGAGCCGCGCGTCGTGGTTGGGAGACGGCCGCTCAACGCCCCTTCCTTCTCGATGCCGTTGGCCGTTCCGTCGAGCACCCACTCGAGCGGCGCGCCGCGCAGCGTGTGCAAGGTGCGCAACGACCCCCACCCGCGGCCGCCGCGGTCGTTGTCGTAGGCCAGCGCGCCGAGCAGCGCCGGCGAGCCGTAGGCGTCGGCCCGCACGATGAGCACTGCGGTATCGGCGATCACCGAGTCTTGGATCGAAGGCCAGACGCCGCTGAAGAGCCCGGTGGCGTAGAGGCGATCGACGGCGGAGAGCACGCGCTGGTCGTTGTAGTCTCCGACGCTCGACTCGAATGTGCTGAGCAGCAAGTGCGCGAGCGGCGGGCTCGCGTCTTCGACCCGGATGTCGGTGATGCGCATCGGCGGTTCGTAGCGCTGGCGCGCCGCGGGAGCTACCGCCCAGTTGGCGGTTGGCGGCGGCGGCACGGTGTCGGGCGGCGCAGCCGAAGTATCGCGCGGCGCAGCCGAAGGATCGGGCGGCGCCTCCGTGCCGGCGGTGTCTCTCGGAGCGAGCGCCGGCTTCGCGCCCTGCGTCGAGAGCGTGTCTCGGAACGCCGTGGTGTCAACGGCGGTCCTGGGCACTCTTTCCGGCTCCTCCTGTCCCGGGAGATCCACCGCCAGCGCCGCTTCGAGGCCCGCGTTCATGAGCGGCTTGGGATCGCTCGGGTAGACGAACGGCGAGGGCACGCGATCGATCCGCGGACGGACGAGCACGTCGGGATGGGCGGTGCTCGCGCGCGCATGAACGGTCAGGAGATTGAGACTGCGGTCGATGAGCGTCCCCGCGTCGGTATGAAAGCCGTCCGAATCCGGAAGAACGACGTCGGACGCGACCACGATTCTCGCTCCCATGGCGCGTGCCGGCGCCACCGGCAGATAGTCGCGCATGCCGCCATCGACGAGGAGCGCGCCGTTCCATTCGACGGGTGCGAACAACCCGGGTTCGGAGAGGCTCGCGCGCACGGCGCGCGCGAGATCGCCGTGATCGAGCACGACGAGTTTCCCGGTCGCGATGTCGGTGGCCACGATGCGGAAGCGGCGCGGCAGCCGGTCGAAATCGCCACGCGCGCGAGCCGAGGCATCGAAGAGCTTGTGCACCAGCTCGCGATTGGAGCGCCAGTCGGAGACCAGGCCCTGAAGCCCAATGCCGCTCGTCGCCCCCTGGTGGAGGCGAACGATCGGGCTTCGCGGGCCTCGCTCGCTTCCCACGACGATGGGCAGGGGAGCGAAGAGGTCGCGCCACTTCCCTCCCGCCACGGTCTGCCACACCGAATCGGCACTGACCCCGGAAGCGTAGAGACCGCCGATCACCGCGCCCATGCTCGCTCCCACCACGATGGTCGGCTGGTAGCCGCGACGCTCCAGTCCGACCAGCACACCGGCATGGGCGAGCCCGCGCGCCGAGCCCGCGGACAGCACGACGGCTTCCTGGGCGTGGACAACTGGGGGAGCGAACGACGAGAAAAGCAGGACGAAGAGGAGTCGCTTCACGTACGGAGCATGGACGCTTCAGGCCTGCCAGATCAACTGCGACACTTCTTTCGTCCCCTTTTGTACATTCGAGCATCTCACGTGCACGCGAACGCGCGCGCAAGTATCGCCGCGACAATGTCGATGGTTTGGCCCCGTGCTTGCTCTCTGTCCGAGGTGACCACGAAGGCTCCTTTGGAAACGAAGACTTGTTCTTCAAAGCCAAAAACGAGCCTCGTGGTAACCCGACCGGAACTGGACCTTCGAACATTGTTCGAAGACACCAACCGGTCGGGACTGTTTTTGGGGTGTTTTCAGGGAGGCAGCCATGCCAGACAAGAAGACACTCGAGCGTGCCCAAGAGGACAAGCGCGAGGGAAAGTCGCCCAGCACGCAGGCCGGCGAATTCGTGCGCGAGGAGATGGATCACATTCGCGAGGGCAAGCACGGCGCCCGCTCCACCAAGCAGGCCATCGCCATCGGGCTCTCGAAGGCCCGCCGCGCCGGGGTCGCGCTCAAGCCGCCGAGCAAAGGCTCCAGCGCGACGCGCCGCAAGGCATCGCAGGATACGACGAAAGGACGGAGCGGGCGCTCGCGCCGGAAGTCGGCGACACGCTCACGCGCCACCTTGCACGCGCTCGAGCGCGAGGGCCATTCGGCGGCGTCGCGTACGTCGCTGGCGCGCCAGGCGCGAAGCTCGTCCAAGCGGCGCTCGGCCAGCTCACGCAGCGCTTCGGCGCGCAAAGCCGCACGCACGCGCGCGCGGGAGCGCGGCTCGAGCCGTTCGCGTAGCCGCTAGCGCACGTCGCAGAGCTCGCGGCTGACCATCTCGGCCGCGCTCTGGGGCGCTTTCATCCAAGCTTCTGAAGCCGGCTCCAGTCCGGCCAGGGGCAGGCTCACCTCGAGAGACAACCGGACCCGCGATCAGCCGGCAGCTTGATTCCGCGCGTGAACTTCCGGAGAATGCGTCTCTCACTCTCATGAATGTCCAAGGCAAACATTACCGAAGCGCTTGGTGGGACGAGTCCGAAGCCGCGCTTCGCATCGTCGACCAGACCGCTCTCCCGCACGACTTCCGGGTCGTGAGCTTGCGGAGCGTGGCCGAGGTTTGCGATGCCATTCGCACCATGCGCGTGCGTGGCGCGCCGCTCATCGGCGTGGTCGCGGCCTACGGTCTGGCTCTCGCCCTGCGTCAGGACCCCGGTGCCGAGGAGCGTGCGGTCGCCGATCTCCTGGCCACCCGCCCCACGGCGGTGAATCTGCGCTGGGCGCTCGATCGCGTCCGGGCCGCGATCGCCGACGCGCCGGCGAGCGAGCGCGCCGCTCGTGCGCTCGTCTGCGCGCACCGTCTCGCGGACGACGATGTCGAGGTGTCCCGCGCCATCGGCGCCCATGGTCTGACCGTGACCCGCGAGATCTGGCAGCGGCGCGCGCCCGGCAAGAAGCAGCTCGAGATCTTGACCCACTGCAATGCAGGCTGGCTTGCGACGGTGGATTGGGGAACCGCGCTCTCGTGCGTGTACCAGACGCACGACGCCGGCATTCCCGTGCACGTGTGGGTGGACGAGACGCGGCCACGGAGCCAGGGCGCACGCCTCACGGCGTGGGAGCTGGGACAGCATGACGTGCCGCACACGCTCGTCTCCGACAGCTCCGCCGGCCATCTCCTGCAGCGCGGCCTCGTCGATCTCTGTCTCGTGGGATCCGACCGCACCACGGCCGCGGGCGACGTGTGCAACAAGATCGGCACCTATCCGCTGGCCTTGGCCGCGGCCGACAACCGGGTGCCGTTCTACGTGGCTTTGCCCTATTCGAGCATCGACTGGGAGATCCAAGACGCGCTGGCCGAGATTCCCATCGAACGCCGCGACGGCAGCGAAGTCACGCACGTGCTCGGCCGGGCCGCCGACGGCGCCGAGCACACGGTCGCCATTTCTCCTCCCGCCACGCAGGCCATGAACTTCGCCTTCGACGTGACGCCGGCGCGCTATGTCACCGCCCTCATCACCGAGCGCGGCATCTTCCCGGTCAACGCGGAAGGCCTCGCCGCACTGGCACGGGCGCGCTCGTGAGCACGTGGAAGCTGCGCAACGACCTGGTGGTGGCGGCGCGCGAGCTGCCCGCGCGCGGGCTCACGGCGGGAACCTCGGGCAACGTCAGCGTGCGCGACGGAGCCGGCATGTGGATCACGCCCTCGGGCGTGGCCTATGGCGCGATGACGGCAAGCGACATCGTGCACGTGGACGGCTCGGGCCGGGTCGTGGAAGGACACCTCACGCCCTCGAGCGAGTGGCGGCTCCATCTCGGCGTGTACGCCGCGCGCGCCGAGGTCGGCGCCATCGTGCACGCGCATCCGCGCCACGCCACCGCCCTGGCCTGCACGGAGCGTCCGATTCCCGCGTTCCACTATATGGTGGCGATCGCCGGTGGCGACTCGATCCGCTGCGCCCCCTACGCGCCCTTCGGCACGGAAGAGCTGGCCCAGGTCGCGGCCCTGGCCCTGGCCGACCGGCGCGCCTGCCTGCTCGCGAACCACGGCGCGGTGGCCGTCGGCAAGGCCCTGCCTGCCGCCCTCGATCTCATGACTGAATTGGAAGAATTGGCGGCGCAATATGTTTCGGCGCTCGCCATCGGGAACGTCGCCATCCTGTCACGCGAGGACATGGCGGAAGCCTTGGAGCGCTTCAGAGACTACGGTCAGCGTTGAGGGTCTAAAGGCCGAACCACTTCTTCTGACCGATGAACAAACCGAGCAAGATCAAGAGCGGCACGGCGAGAGCGAGCCGCCACGGCGCGCGAACCCGCGCACCGATCGCAGCACCTACCGCTCCGCCCACCAACGCCCAGGCCACATAGCCGTACCAGCTGATCGAGGGCTCACCCTGCACGGCTTGCAGGCTCCAGGTCCCCAGTCGCGGATAGAACAGCAAGCGCGGCAAGACGTGCACCACCGCCAGGACATAGCTCAGCGCCATGCCGATCGTCGCCCAAGGGCCGCGCGCAGGTCTCATAGGCCGTGCAGGTTGTTGACCACGTGGCCAATCAGGAAGTTGAACCACACGATGAAGGCGAGAGTGAGCGTGGTGGCGCGGCGCACACGCACGCCCTCGGGATCACGCCACGACGCCCAGTAGAGAGGTAAGAGAGCCAGCCCCATGGCGGCGGCGTGCTCCTTGAGCTCGAAGAGCCCGGTCCCCCACGGCACGTGCGCGTCGAGGTAGGCGGCGCGCACGTCGACACGAAACGGCGGATACAAGAAGGCGCCCAACGACAGTGTGGTGCAGAAGAGAACGACGACCGCGAGCACGTAGCGCTCGGCGCGCACCGAGCGCACCGTCGTCCACCAGCCGTCACGCGCGCCGCGCGCCGGCCACGACACGGCCAGCGCCTGATGCGTCACCGCCCCCCACAAGAGAGCCGAAGTGATCGTGTGGACGAGCAAGAGAAGGAGGGTCACTCTTCGTAACCCTCCTTCGTTGCTTCGCTTCTCCGGGAATCGCGACTCACGATTTCAAGCGCGCCGCGTACAGCTTCTTGAGCTTGGCCACCTTGGGCGAGATCACGAACTGACAATAGGGCTGGCCGCCGTTCTTCTTGTAGTACTCCTGGTGATACTTCTCGGCCGAGTAGAACGACTTGAAGGGCACGACCTGGGTGACGATCGGCCGATCGTAGATCTTCTCCTTGGTGAGATCGGCGATCACCGCGCGCGCCGTTTTCTCCTGCTCGGGACTGTTGTAGAAGATGGCCGAGCGGTACTGCGTGCCCTCGTCGCCGCCCTGCCGGTTGAGCGTCGTCGGATCGTGGAAGGCGAAGAAGATCTGCACGAGATCGTGATACGAGATTACCGACGGATCGAAGGTGATCTGCACGCTCTCGGCGTGCCCGGTCGAGCCGGTGCACACCTGGTCGTAGGTCGGGTTGGCGACGGTGCCGCCGGAGAACCCCGAGGTCACGTGCTCGACCCCCTTCAAGTCCTCGAAAATGGCCTCGAGACACCAAAAGCATCCGCCGGCCAGGACGGCCGTCTCCGTGCGATGCGACATCGGTCCCTTTCCGGGCCTGGATCCCTGGGGAGCGGCCCACGCGGGAGCCGCTTCCGACGCGACGAGGGCGAGCGCGATCAGCGCGGCAGCGAAACGGATCGAAGGATGGCGAAGCCGAAGCACGCGGGCGCTCCTCTCATGAAGGGGCATGGCGAACCTCTCTTTCCTCCATCTTGGAGTGGCGGACGGTTCGCCGGGTTCCGCGCCAAGAGCCCAGGCGAGAGCAATTTACAGCAACTGGACGGAAGCCGGGAGGGCCGTCAGGCGGCTTCCCTGGCGATCGATTCCAGGAGCCGGTAGAGAGTGTCGGGCTCGATGGGCTTGGTCAGGTGCCGGTCGAAGCCGGCATCCAGCGCGCGCTGGTGGTCGGCTTCCGGTCCCCAGCCCGTGGTGGCGACCAGGATGGCGCTCTTGCCCCACTCGGTCGCCCGCATCTCGCGCGCAACCTCGAGGCCATCTTTGCCAGAAAGGCTCAAATCGAGAAGCACGAGACGTGGTTTGAGAGCGTCGCCCACGCGCAGTGCCTCCGCGCCGTCGCAAGCGACTTCCACTTGATGGTGCTTGCGACCGATCAGGAGCTGCATGCTGGTTGCGGAGTCGAGATGGTCGTCGACGACCAGGACGCGGAGAGTTTTCGAAAGGTCGGAGGCGCCCCGTCTGGAAGAAATTGGCTCCATGGAGTGGAGGCCTTTCCGCGCTCCCGGGGGCTTCAGGTGAGCTGGTCCTATCATAAGACGCTCCCGCCCGGAAGGGAATCCCCACTCGATCAGTCGGTAATGGTGACCCGGAGCTCTCCGTGGCTGGGCACCACGACAGCCTGGCTGGTCTCGCCGCGCTCCGGGTGCCAGGTGCGCAGGGTATAGGCCCCGGGCGCCACCCCCCAGAAGTGGAAACGGCCGTGCGGATCGGCGCGGGTAAAGTTCCGTGTGGGCACGACATAGATGAAGGCACTCTCGCCCGGGTGCAGCTCGCAGAACACGTGGATGGATCCGGTGTGATCGAAGAGAACCGTGTGGCTCTCCCCGGGCGCCAGGGCGCCCGTGTGGAACGGTTGCGCGGGCGAGATGCTGAAGGGCTTGTGAAAGACCTGGTCGTGGTTGCGAAATTCGACCCGCGAGCCGACGGGTAGCGCGACCACCTTCGGGCGAAGGCCATTCGCATCTTCCGTCACGATCATGGGCGCTTGATGCGCGGGAGCGGGAGCGAGCGCGGCCGCGCCGCTCTGGCTCACCAGATAGATGACCGTATCCTCGATCGACGTCCGATGATGCCGCCCCGGCGCGGCCTTGATCGTCCCTTGCAGAGCCGCGGTCTCGTGTGATTGGTGCGCACAGCCCGCGCCGAGCGCGATCGCAAGGCCGAAGACGACGGGCGCGATCCGCGCGCGCATCACCCTATTTTATGCGGTCGAGCCGAAGAGCGGCCGAGTTCATGCAGTAGCGGAGTCCGGTCGGTGGCGGGCCGTCGTCGAACACGTGACCGAGATGGCCCCCACAGCGCGCACACAGCACCTCGTCGCGCTCACCGTCGCGATCCTGGCGCACCCGGACATGCGAGGCAGCGATCGGCTGGTAGAAGCTGGGCCAGCCGGTGCCCGACTCGAACTTGGTCTTGGAGCTGAAAAGGGCGAGGCCGCAGCCCGCACAGCGGTAGATGCCCTTGTCGTGCACGTTCCACAGATTGCCAGTGAAGGAGATCTCGGTGCCCTGCTCGCGCAAGACGTGGAACGTCTCGGGGGGAAGCGTGCGCTTCCATTCGGCTTCGGACTTCACGACTTTGCCCACCGTCTCGGCAAGGGCTGCCGCGAAGGGATCGACGGGCTTGGTGTTCCTGGCCGAGTGCGACGGCGAGGCGACCACGAGGATGAGCGCGGCACACAGGCCGGCAGCCACGAGCCAGGTGACGCGGGCGGAGCGATTCACGACCACACTCCTCGCTTTCATCTTGGCGGGGCGAACGAGCCCATTCTATCACCCGGCCGCCTTGGCGGCGCCGGATCCGGCGCGCCCGCGCTTTTTCCAGACTACGAAGAGCAGCCAATACACGAGGAATCCGACACCTACGAAGTACGGGATGAGGCGTGAATTCAAAGTGAAGGCAAACACGGCCATGGCGAGCACGAGGATCCACGTGAACGACTCGCCGACGATCCCCTCGACGATGTGCGGCTCGGTGCGGCCGGAGGGCACACGCGGCGTGAGCGAGGGTATGAGCATGGGCACCGCGGCCTTGTAGGCGGCGAAGCGATCGCCCTCCGCCTGTGCCAGCTCCCACTCTTCGCGCCGGATCAAGCGCAGAAGAAAGATCGTCTGGCCGACGACGACGACCAATGCGCCCAGAGGGCTCATGAGGAGCGCCATGCCAAGGGCGAGGAGAATGTTGCCCAGATAGAGAGGATTGCGCACGAAGCGGAAAGGTCCGTCGGCGACGAGACCTTCGGCGTGGAGCGCCGTGTCGTGCACGATGCCGCTGCGCAGATAGGCCGAAGCCCAGCTGCGCAGCGCCCCCGCGGCGACACCGAAGAGGGCAGCGAAAGCGAAGATGGCGTGCACGGCAGGTGCGGAAGGCTCGGCGCCGCCCGACGCCACCCGCAGGAGCCCGACTGCCAGATTGGCGTGCTGGATGGCGTAAGCGCCGAAGCCTGCCCAGAACAGGGCGAAGATGATCCAGAACCGATGACGGAACTCGAAGTCCGTCGCGCGCACGCGTGGCCTCCCCTGGGTCGCGGAAAACCTAGCCTGAAACGCGTTGCGCGTCGAGGAAAACGCGAAATGGGGCGCCGGCCACACGGACCGGCGCCCCGCTTTCGAACTTCGTCTTTCCCTGCTACCCGCGCGCGCCCTGTAATGTGGCGCCTCCGTCCTGGAGCAGGTCCTCGAAAAGCTTCCGGTAGTGCAGCATGGCGTTGCGCAGATCTTCGGTCGAGGCCCGGCCCTGGCGATGACGCTCCGCAATGTCGTGCCCGGCCCGATACTCCTCCACCACCAGTGGGTGATCGACCGAGATGTCGGCCGCGTTCTGCTCGAACTCGCCCACCGGATAGCCGCGCACCCGCATCACTTCCTCGACCAGGTGGTCGGCGTCGTGGACGGCGGATTCTGGATTGTCGACGAAGCGCTCCTGCTGGGCATGCCACAGCTCGACGTAGCGCGAGCGCTCGGCCGGAGCCAGCGGACGGATCGTGAGCTTCTTCACGCGTTGATCGCGGGCCGCCAGCTCGCGCTCGGCGCGGGTGCGATCTCCCATGTCGCGCACCGTGCGGTCGTACTCGGGACCGAACTGGTCGCGCAGATGAGTGCTCTGGCGGCGCCGGGCCATCATGCTGACGACCACGATGGCGCCGATCACCACGATGGCGGCGACGACGACGAGAGCCACGTTGTTGCTCATGACGATTCCTTTCCTCGGCGGCCCGATCCTCAGGTCCATGACGACACGCTCCGAAACTGCAGTCATCGTGCCAGTCCCGTCGGTGTGCGTGCGTGGAGCTTTGGCGCACTCGACGGCGCCGCGCGCGATGTAAAAGGGAACTCTTTTCCCGGAAGAGCGGGCCCAACCGTCAGTTGCACCTCGTATCCCTCGTCCAGACAAGGCATCCTCGTGGCCCCCTCCTTGCACCCGACTCGGCGTGCGCGTGGCATGATGAAGCAAGGGCCGTCAACGGATTCCCTCTGCCCCAGGTGATCCGAGTTCGCAACGCGTTCCCCACCTGGGAGGAGTTCTCGATGCGGATCGCCCAAGTCGCTCCCGTCTTCGAAAGCGTGCCGCCCAAGCTCTACGGCGGCACCGAGCGGGTCGTGTCCTATTTGACCGAAGAGCTGGTTCGCCAGGGCCACGACGTGACGCTCTACGCGAGCGGCGACTCGGTGACGGCGGCACGCTTGATCGCGACTTCGGCCCAGGCTTCGCGTCTCGATCCCACGTGCGTCGATCCGCTGGCGCGCCAGATCGTTCTCCTGGATCGCGTCCTGCGCGATGCCCGCCAGTACGACCTGATCCACTTTCACTGCGATTACTTCCATTTCCCGGCCACCCGCGGCATGACGGTGCCGCACGTCACCACGCTGCACGGCCGCCTCGACATCGCCGATCTGGTGGATCTCTACCGTGAGTTCGACGACCAGCCGCTGGTTTCGATCTCCCGCTTCCAGCGCACGCCGATCAAGAGCGCGCGCTGGGCCGGGAACGTCTATCACGGGTTGCCCGCCGACCTGCTGAGGCCGGTGGCCGAGCGAGGCGACTATCTCGCGGTGCTGGGGCGCATTTCGCCCGAGAAGGGCGTCGACCGCGCGATCGAGATCGCCGGGTGCGGCGGCCAGCCGCTGCGCATCGCGGCCAAGGTCGACCCCTCCGACCAGCACTACTACGAGCAGGTCGTCGAGCCGCTCCTGGCTCAGCCGCACGTCGACTACATCGGCGAGATCGACGAGAAGGGCAAGCAGGAGTTCCTGGGCCACGCGCGCGCCCTGCTCTTCCCCATCGACTGGCCCGAGCCTTTCGGCCTGGTGATGATCGAGGCCCTGGCGTGCGGGACGCCGGTGATCGCCTTTGGGCGCGGCTCGGTGCCCGAGGTCATCGAGAACGGCAAGACCGGATTCGTCGTGGATACGGTCGAGCAGGCCGTGGAGGCGCTCGCGCGTGTCGACGAGATCGATCGCCGCGTGTGCCGCGCCGAGTTCGAGCGGCGCTTCACCTCCGAGCGCATGGCGCTCGACTACGTCGCCGTCTATCGCACGCTGATCGAGCGGCGCGCGACCGCGCCGCTTGCGTCCAAGCGGGGCAAGCGCTCCGCCGACGCCCCGACCCGCGCGGCGCAGAGCGCGTGATGGCGCTCACCTACAAGGACGTCATCCGCTTCGAGCAGCAGTTCTACATCCTCGCCAGTTCCTCACGCGTCGATGACCGCACGCGCGTGCTCAAGCAGGGCGAGACCTTCACCGTGCTCGACCGCTTCGGCGAGGCGGCACCCGTCGGTCTGGGCGAGCTCGGCCTTTACCACCGCGGCACGCGTTACCTGTCGCGCCTGGCGCTCACCTTCGGCCGCGACCGTCCGTTGCTCCTGAGCTCCAACGTCAACGAGGACAACACCATCCTCGCCGTCGATCTCACGAACCCCGACCTCAGCACCGACGACGACGTCGCCATCCGGCGCAGCACCATTCACGTTTCGCGCGAGCTCGTCGTGCGCGAGGGCGTGCTCTACGAGCGCATGCGCGTCGGCAACTACGGCCTCGAGCGCGCGCAGGTGCAGCTCGTGCTGCATGTCGACGCCGACTTCGTGGACCTCTTCGAGGTGCGCGGCTTCCGCCGGGCGCGGCGCGGCGACATGCTGCCACCCGAGATCGATCGCCACGGGCTGACGCTCGGCTACCAGGGCCTGGACGGCGTGACCCGGCGCCTCGCGGTACGCGTGACGCCCGCGCCCACGGCGACCGACCATGAGGGCATCACCTTCGATCTCAAGCTCCCGGCACGCTCCGAGGTGATCTACGAAATCGACTACACCTGCCGGACCGAGGGCGAGCGCATCGAGGTCGGTCAATTCGAATCGGCGCTCGAGGACAGCACCGAGGAGCTCGCGGCCGAGCGCGTGAACGATTGCGGGATCGAGAGCGGCAACGAGCAGTTCAACGAGTGGATCCGGCGCTCGTACGCCGATCTCCACCTCATGATCACGGAAACGGCATACGGTCCCTATCCGTACGCCGGCGTGCCGTGGTTCAACACCCCGTTCGGGCGCGACGGCATCATCACCGCGCTGCAGACCTTGTGGGTGAATCCGGCCGTGGCCAAGGGCGTCTTGCGATTCCTGGCGGCGATGCAAGCCACCACGGTGAACGACGCGCAGGACGCGCAGCCGGGCAAGATCCTGCACGAGAGCCGCATGGGCGAAGTCCCGGCGCTCGGCGAGGTACCGTTCGCGCGCTACTACGGAAGCGCCGATGCCACGCCGCTCTTCGTCATCCTCGCCGGCGCGTACTTCGATCGCACCGACGACCGCGATCTCATCGAGGAGATCTGGACCAACATCGAGGCCGCGCTCGCCTGGATGGAGCATTACGGAGACCGCGATGGCGACGGCTTCGTGGAGTACTGGCGGCAGACGCCGAAGGGCCTGACGCAGCAAGGTTGGAAAGATTCATGGGACTCCGTGTTCCACGCCGACGGCAAGCTGGCGCAGGGACCGATCGCGCTTTGCGAGGTGCAGGGCTACGTGTACGCCGCCCGGCGCGCGGCCGCCCGCCTGGCGCGGGCGCGGGGCGACGAGCGCCGGGCGGACGAGCTGGTGACGCTCGCCGACAGCTTGCGCGAGCGTTTCGAGAAGGCGTTCTGGGACGACGAGCTGCGCACCTACGCGCTTGCCCTGGACGGCGAGAAGCGTCCGTGCCGCGTGGTGACCTCGAACCCGGGCCACTGTCTGTATTCGGGGATCGCGAGCCCGAGACGAGCTCGGCGCGTCATGCGCACGCTGTTCGCGCGCGAGTCGTTCAGCGGCTGGGGCATCCGCACGGTGGCGGCGACGGCGGCACGCTACAACCCCATGGCCTACCACAACGGCTCGGTGTGGCCGCACGACAATGCCATGATCGCGGCCGGCTTCGCGCGTTACGGTTTCCGCCACGGCGCCAAGCGCGTGCTCGACGCCCTGTTCGACGCCAGTCTTCTCTTCGAGGATCACCGTCTGCCGGAGCTCTTCTGCGGCTTCGCGCGCCGCCCCGGCGAGGGGCCGACGCTCTATCCGGTCGCCTGCTCGCCGCAATCGTGGGCGGCGGCGGCGCCCTTCATGCTCTTGCAGGCCACGCTCGGCCTCACCGTGTCGACCTCCCACCGGCGTGTCACCATCCATCGCCCGTCGCTCCCCGAGCGCATCGACGACCTGCGCGTGCGCAACCTGCGCGTGGGCGACGACTGTCTGGATCTCGTGTTCTTGAAGCACCCGAACGACGTGGGCATCCACGTCGAGCGGCGCACCGGCAAGCTGGAGCTACGGGTGACGAAGTAGCGGCTCGGCCTGGACATCGCGAATCAAGGAACGACGAGCCAGGGCCTGGAGCAGGGCATCCACATGCTCCTCGGTCACCCTTCCGTAGGCACGGCCCAAGGCCGCGAGGATTTCCTCACGCGAGCGACCGTCGCAGAGGCGGATGACGGCCGCGGCGGCTTCGTTCAACACGAGCATCCCCTGGGGATGCACGATCTGGTGCTCGCCGTGCACCAAGTCCCAGCGGTAGGCAGTGTGCGGCGCCAGGACGGGATACGCGATCACTTGGCGCCCGAAGGGACGTGTTTGGCCTTGGGCTGCGACACGATGGCCACGCCCCACGGCCCCGTGCCCACGCGCACACGGCCGGTCTCGCGTCCCGATCGCGTGTCCACGAGGGAGAGATCATTCGAGGGTCCGTCGGCGACGAACAAGCTGTGTCCGTCGGGCGAGAGCGCGGCACCTGCGGGCCCCTCGCCAACGGGAATCGTGTTGCGCAGGCGATCGCTTCCGGGGTCGATCACGCACACCGTGCCGCCAGCGCCCGTGGTCACGTACAAGCTCTTGCCGTCGGGGCTCATCACCGCCTTCACGGGACGGGCATTCTCGGGCAGCGCGAGCGAGGTCTTGATCTTGAGCGCGGCCGCGTCGATCACATCGAGGCGGCCGTCGGTCTCGGACGCCACGTAGGCGCAGGCTCCGTCGGGCGAGAACGCGATCGAGCGCGGACGGCCACCGGTCGAGATGCTTCCTACGCGCTCGCCCGTCTTGCCATCGATCACGAACACGCTGCCGCCGGCTGCGCAGGCCACATAGGCCGAGCGGCCGTCGGGGCTCAGCGTGACGCCCCCGGGCTCGTTGTCCACCTTGACCGTGTGCTCGACGTGTCCGTCGGCAACGTTGATCACGCTCACCGTCCCCGCGTCCCCGTTGGAAACGAAGAGATGCGTGCCGTCACGATCGAGAGCGAATTCCTCCGGATGGGTGCCCGCCGGGATCACGCGCACGACCTGGCGTCGCGCCAGATCGACGACGGCGATGCCGTCGGCATAGCGTTCGACGGCGCGGCCGTCCGGGAATCCCGCCACCGTCGTGGCCCCGCGCTCGCCGGGCGTCCCGGCGATCGGCGACCCGCTCAAGGCCACGTATACGAGCCGCCCATCCGGGCTGGCGTGGATCCCGCGCGGACGCTTGCCCAGAGGAATCGTCACGACCATCCGGTGGGTGCTTCCGTCCACGATGCTGAGGTCACCGGAGCCCTCGTTGGTCACGCACACCCAGAACGCGCCATGCGCCGGAGCGGCCTTCGCGCCGTGAGGCGAAGCCGCGTCGGCGCGCGGCGCGACGAGGAAGAAAAGCAGGAGTGCGGCCGAGCCCAACTTCGACCTGAGGTTCATGGGAAAGCTCCCGTGGATAGGGTGTTCTCTCGGATGGGACGTCTTCACGAGCTCGCCTCGGCCAACGTCTGGCGGCGCGCTTCCGACTCGAGCTGGCGCAACATCTCGAGCGCGCCCCGCGCCGCATCGCGATCCTCCCGATCGAGCGCGTCCTTGGCCGTGGCGATCGCGGCCTCGAGCTCGGCGATCTCCTGGCGCGCCTGCTGCACGCGCTCGGCCGGCGCGGTCGAGGCCGCGAGCGTGCCCGAGATGCGGCTCAGATTCTCGCCCGCCCGTTCGACCGTGCTCATGGCGTAGGCGCGCGGCACGCTGCCGTCGCACCACGCTTCGACCAGCAGCGTGGTGCCCGAAGCGGTGGAGGCGACGCGCTGCAATTGCTCCTCGAGCGACGAGGACGAAGAGCCGCAGCCGTGCGATAGGGCGGCCACCGCCGCCACCAAAAGGCACGCGCCCACGCGCCGCGCGAGGGCCCGATTCGCTACCATGACCTGCATGAGCACCTCCGGCCCGGGCACGAGCCCGGAGCGGACACCGCCTGCGCGAGGGCTCCGCGCGGAGGCACGACGTTTGATTGAAGGAGGATGGCATGAAGAAGAAGCCGCACCACCGCGCGCCCGTACTCGAATCGCTGTCGACGCGCGTTTCCGATTGGACCGGCGGCTCGACCGCGTTCGCAACGGCCTTGGCGGTGGTCGTGTTGTGGGCCGCCACCGGACCGATCTTTCACTACTCGGATACCTGGCAGCTGGTGATCAACACGGGCACGACCGTGATCACGTTCCTCATGGTGTTCCTGATCCAGCGCAGTCAGAACAAGGACACGCGGGCGATCGAGCTCAAGCTCAACGAGCTGGTGGCCGCGATGGAGGGCGCGAGCAACCGGCTCATCGGCATCGAGGAGCTGAGCGAGTCGGATCTGGAAACGCTGCGGCGCCATTACCGGCGGCTTTCGGAGATGGCGGCGAAGGAGATGGACCTGACGCGCTCGCACTCGCTCGACGAGGCGCGCGCTCGGCACGAGCGGAAGTCGGAGAGCTACAAGGCGGATCATCGCGCGTGAGCCCGATCCGCCGGGGTGAGGTCCTTCATCGCTGGCCCCTCGAGCACGTGGCCGGTCACGTCGAAGCGCGAGCCGTGACATGGGCAGTCCCACGAGCGCTCGGCGCTGTTCCAGTGCACGACGCAGCCCATGTGCGAGCACAGGGCGGAGCACTCCCACAGCTTGCCGTCGGGCTCGCGATAGACGGCGAGACGCGACGAGCCCTTGCCCACGACGGCGGCCTCGCCGGGCCGCACCTGATCGCTCGACTCCAGCTCCTCGCCCTTGAGGCGCTCCCCCAATCCCGCCACCGTGGCCGCGCCCTGCTTGGCCACTTCGATGGCGTCGTCGAGCTTGACCCGGCTCGGATCGAACACCGACGTCCAGTCGTGAGCGCCCTCGCTCAGGAGAGACGAAAGCAGGATCGCCGACAACGTGCCGTGCGTGATGCCGTTGCCCGAATGCCCGGTGGCGTATAGCTCCTTGACCTTGTCGCCCGCCGGCCCGGCGAAGCCCAGCCCGCCTGCCGGCTCGAACACCTGTCCCGACCAGCAATGCTCGATCGCCCCGAGTGAGGGAAAGCGCTCGCGCGCCCAGCGCTCGAGCCGCGCGTAACGCTCCGCCGATTCGTCCCCGCTCCCGGTGCGGTGATCCTCGCCGCCCACGATGAGAAAGACGTCCCTTTCGCCGCGCGGCGCCGTGCGCACGTAGTGGTACGGAGAACCTGTGTCCCAAGCCAGGGCCAAGGGTGCGACGTCCTTCGGCAGCACACCGGCGATGACGTACGTGCGGTACGCCTCGAGCCGCGCGTGGATGCCCGGGCGGCCGCCGAGCGGCGCGTGCGTCGCGAGCACCACCGCCGAGGCGCGCACCAAGGGGCCGCGCGCCGTCTCGACCGTGGCCTGCGGGCCCTTGCTCCACTGGACGACCGGCGTGTGCGTGCGGATCACGCCGCCGCGGCGCTTCACCGCTTCCGCGAGGCCGTTCACGTAACGCCACGGATCGAAACTGGCCTGACGCGGGAAGCGCAGGCACGGCCCGGCACGCGGCGCCTCGAACGGTGCTGGGCTCTCGAGCGTCGCGTCATCGATGCCGGCCCGTGCCGCGCCCGCGCGCATGCCTTCGAGCTTTTTCTCGTCTTCGCCCGGCTCTCCGACCACGTAGCCGTCCAAACGCGCGAAGTCGCAGGCGATCGACTCCTCGGAGACGATGCGCTCGATGAGATCGATGGCCGCGCCATGGGCCAGGGCGGCGGTGCGCGCCCCCTCCTCGCCGAAGCGCTTGGCGAGCGCGCCGTAGTCGCTATCGAGCACGCGCGTGATGTGCGCCGAGCTCCTTCCGGTGTCGCCCGCGCCCACGAAATCCTTCTCCAGCACGATCACGCGATGCGTGGCGCTCAGCAGATAGGCGAGCGTGAGGCCGGTGATCCCGGCGCCCACGATACAGACGTCGGCCTCCTCGTCTTCGCTCAACGAGGGAAAGACAGACGGACGCCGTCCGGACATCCACAGAGGAATGGAGCCGGTCGGCGGATGGCGGTCGTTCTCGGTGTGATGGGTCATGGCGCGCTTCTCCCGTAA
>DASYSL010000117.1:0-7675 GCA_036003365.1 Candidatus Eiseniibacteriota bacterium | reverse complement strand
ATGACCTCGAAGCCGGAGTTCTCCCACAAGGAGCGCGGGAAAGGATCGTGGCCGTCGGTCCACGGCTGGTACGGCGCGTCGTCTCTGCTGAGCGGGGGCGACAAGTTGTAGATCATCACATAGCCGCCCGGCTTGAGGATGCCGCGCACCGCGGCGACGAAGGTCGAGTCATCCACGCCCAAGTCGACGAGCTGGCGCTTGTCGGCTGGACGCGTGGGATGGATGTAGCCGTGCTTCAGGGTGTTCTTGGAGATGAAGAGATCGTAGTCGGTGCCCACCTGGTCGGCGATGCCAGGATCGGCCGGGAAACGCCCATTCACGAGCGTGAGCTTGCCGTTCTTCCCGATCTTGCCCTGGTCGCGCGGGTCGCTGTAGACGAGCGGCAGCAGCGGATCGACGTCGACTCCGGTCACGTTGGCGCCCTGTAGGGCGAGCAGACGCAGATGGCCGATGCCGCCATAGCCGTAGTCGACGATCTTCATGCCCGAGAAGCTCTTCACGCCTTGCTGCGCCACGAGATCGAGCGCGCGCGCATAGGCGAGCGGCGTGCCGTAGCGCGTGTTGTAGTAGAAGTTGCTGTCCATCGGACGCGACATGAGCTTGGCGCGGTCCCCTTCGCTCATCGCCTTCACCTGCGCGTCGGAGTAGAAGTGCTGGCGCGTGGAATCGAAATAGATCGTGCGCGTTCCGGGGTCGGGCAGGGCGCGCGTCGAGTCGAGGAACGCCCACACCGCCGGCGTCTTGTACAGCGCCTTGAGCGCGATCGCTTGCTCGCGCATCGCGCCCACGACGGTCGTGTCGCGTCCCGTGGCGCGGCTGGGATGGACGCCCTCGACCGAGGTCTTCGTCTTGGTGACCGTCGCCTTGCTGTCCGCAGGAGCGGCGGTCTTGGTGGCCGACGGTTTAGCGGTCGTCGCCGGCTCGGCGGCGGCCAGAACGGTGACGGGAAACAGGATGGCGAGAATCGAGAACACGAACCGCGCGCGAGCCCACGACTTCATGCGATTTCCTCCCGGTGATTTCGTCAGTTCGTCGGCCATTTTGCCGGAAATGCCATGAAAAGGCGAGCAAACTCGTCGTCAGGCGTTCCCGGCCCCGGCTTGTCCCGCCCGCTCAACCCGTTTAGACTGCGAGTGCATTTCCCCACTTCGCACTCTCTCCGGAGGAACCCATGAACCCCGCCGCGAGGACTCTCGAGCCCGTGGATCTCCATTCCCTGCCCGAGTACTCCCCCACGACGTACATCGACTTCTCGAAGCCCGACAACCGCCAGGCCTTCGAGAAGGCGCTGGAGAGCGTGCGCGGCCAGCTGGGCAAGGAAGCGCCCCTGGTCGTCGGCGGCGAGCGGCTCAAGGGCAACGGCACCTTCGAGAGTCACAACCCGGCGCGTCCTGAAGAAGTCATCGGCAAATTCCAGTCCGGGACCAAGGAGCAGGCGTCGCGCGCGGTGGACGTGGCGTGGGAAGCGTTTCAGCGCTGGAGTCGTGTGGCCCCCGCCGAGCGCGCGGCCTACCTGATCGAGGCGGCGCGGCTCATGCGCGAGCGGCGCCACATCTTCTCGGCGTGGATGGTGCTCGAGGTGGGCAAGAGCTGGGCCGAAGGCGACGCGGACACGGCCGAGGCCATCGACTTCATGGAGTTCTACGCGCGCGAGATGCTGCGCTATGCGGCTCCCCCGCCGCCGACGCAGCTTCCCGGCGAGCGCGACACTCTGGTCTACGTGCCGCTCGGCGTGGGCGCGGTCATCCCGCCCTGGAACTTCCCTCTGGCGATCCTCGTGGGCATGACGACCGCGGCCATCGTCACCGGCAACACCGTGGTGGTGAAGCCGTCGAGCGACTCGCCGGCCATCGCCTGGCAATTCTTCCAGCTCATGGAGGAAGTCGGTCTGCCCGAGGGCGTGTTCAACTTCGTCACCGGCAGCGGCGGCACGGTGGGCGACACGCTCGTGCGCCACGCCAAGACGCGCTTCGTCTCGTTCACCGGATCCCGCGAGGTCGGTGTGGGCATCAACAAGCTCGCGGCCGAGGTGCAGCCCGGGCAGATCTGGCTCAAGCGCGTGGTCGCCGAGATGGGCGGCAAGGACGCGATCATCGTCGACGACGAGGCCGACCTGGATGCGGCAGCCGAGGGCGTGGCGGTGTCGGCGTTCGGCTTCCAGGGACAGAAGTGCTCGGCGTGCTCGCGCGCCATCGTGACGCAGAAGGTGTACGACGCGTTCCTCGAGAAGCTGCAGGCGCGCGTCGAGAAGTTCAGCGTGGGCGAGCCCGACAAGTACGGCACCTACATGGGTCCGGTGGTGAACAAGAGCTCGCGCGACAAGATTCTCTCGTACATCGAGAAGGGCAAGGACGACGGCGGACGCCTGCTCGTGGGCGGCGCCGGCCTCGCGGGCACCGAGGGCTACTTCATCCAGCCCACCGTGGTCGCCGACGTGAAGCCCACGCACACGATCGCGCAGGAGGAGATCTTCGGGCCGGTGCTGGCGGTCATTCCGGTGAAGGATTTCGACGAGGCGCTGCGCGTGGCCAACGGTACCGATTACGGCCTCACCGGCGCCGTTTACACGAAGAATCCGGAGAAGATCGAGCGCGCGCGCCGCGAGTTCTTCGTCGGCAATCTCTACATCAACCGCAAGTGCACGGGCGCCATCGTCGGCGCGCACCCCTTCGGCGGCTTCAACATGAGCGGGACGGATTCGAAGGCCGGTGGGCGCGACTACCTGCTGCTCTTCCTGCAGGCCAAGAGCATCGCGGAGAAGATCTCGTAATCTAGGCGCTTGCCGTCGCGCTGCTCTCCTTGACGCGCTCGAGGCGCTCGAGCGCGCGCACCATCAGGGCGTGGATGCGATCCAGGCGGTCGCCATCGGTCACGACCGCGCCCCACTCGCCGTACTCCATCCTCATGTCGCCCGACTGCGGATCGCGCGCCAGTCCCCAGGTGAAAGCGGTGCCGCGCTCACGCAGCTCCAGCAACGCGTAGCGGAACGCGCCGTCGTCGAAGAACGCGTGCGCCCGCACGGGGTCGCTCGCCCGCACCAGGAAGTGGCGGTCGAAGACGTCGTCGCCGGTCAGCGTCGGATCGCCGAACAGGAGCATCTCGGCTTCGCGCCGCGCCGTTGATTGCTTGTCGTTGGTCTCGGCCGGCAGCTGACGGCGCAGGAATTTGGAGACCGTCGGCGACGCGATGAGACGCATGGCGGCGCTCTGCGGCACGAGGAAGATCTGGAGGTCGAGTGGCGCGTCCACGGTGCCGCCAAAGCGCGTGCTCACCGAGTCGTTTTCGTGCGTGACCGTGAGCTCCATCGTGCGATCGCCAACCGGCATTTGCGCGACGGTGCCGAAACGAGCGCCCAGAGTTTGAAACGTGGGCTGTGCGTTCTTCACCGTCCCGCCGTGGCGCGTGGCGAAGTCGGCCCAGGCATCGCGCCGGGCGCGCCTCTTGGAATGACCCTGAACCTGGCTCGAGACGAGAAACGAGACGAACATGCCGCTCAACAAGGACCAGCGGCCGGCCGAGGTGGTGAGGAAAGCGGAGCCGTAGCCGTGCAAGAGCGGTGGCCACGCGGCGACGGCCAAACAGCCAAAACCGACCAGCATGAACACGGCCGACAGAAGTTGTGACACGAGAAGCCCCCTCCGGATTGGGCTTCCCTTGTCTATCGGCCCAAGAGCGCCGGACCTGAGCCGTGCTAGGATCGCGCTCCATGATCGAGCTCACGCGCGAAGGAAAAGCGGCGGTTTTGAAGCTGGCGCACGGCAAGGCCAATGCCATGGACACGGGGTTGATGCTCGAGCTGACCGACGCTCTTCGTCAGGTCGAGCGCTCCGATGCCGGCGCGCTCGTCCTCACCGGCCAAGGCAGTGTCTTCTCGGCCGGCGTCGATCTGGTGCAGCTCCTGAGCGGTGGCCGCAAGTACATCGCCGAGTTCCTGCCGCGCATGTGCGAAGGCTTCCGCGCCTTGTACGAATTCCCCAAGCCCGCCGTGGCCGCGGTGAACGGCCATGCCATCGCCGGCGGCATGATCCTGTCTTCGGCGTGCGACTACCGCATCATGGCGCGCGGCGCGCGCATCGGTATTCCCGAGCTCAGGGTCGGTGTGCCGTTTCCGCTCGTGGCCCTGGAGATCGTGCGCTCGGCTTTGTCGCCGGAGCGTGCGGCCGAGGCCGTGCTCTTCGGGCGCGTGCTCGATGCCGATCAAGCCCAGCGCGCCGGCTACGTGCAGGAGGTGGTCGAGAGTGTGGACGTCCTCACGCGCGCCCTCGACCGCGCCGAGGAGCTGGCGTCGGCGCCGGCCGGCTCGTTCCGCAAGGCCAAGCTGGACTTGCGCCGGCCCACTTTGGAGTTGCTGGATCGCACGGAGTCAGTGAGCGACGCGCATCTCGTGGACGCGTGGTCCTCCCCCGCCATCCAGGCCGCGATTCGTTCCTACGTCGAGAAGACTTTGAAGAAGTGAGCCCTTTTACAGTGACTCTCATGCGCCGCTGATCAAGCAGGACCGCGCCCGCGATGGCCATGCCGGGAGCCAATTGCACCATGGTGAGGAAGCTGCGTGCCCGCGTGATCGCGCGCCGGGGTAGTGCACGCCGGCTTGATTGAAGACGATGAACCCGCCGACCAGATTGACGAGGCCGACCCAATGGACGAAAAACACGATGAGATAGGGCGATGGGACGTTCCCCCGTGATCACCGTGGTGCGCTCAGCCTCGATCCCGCCCGCTGACTCTCGCGAAGAGCCGACGCAGAGTCGACCTCCAAACCGGATCCTTCTCCTTCCAGCGGGACAGCGCCGCGACGTCCTGGTAACGCAAGAAATCGCGAAGATAGGCCGCCTTGTCAGGCGTGATCGTGTCGGGCTTCATGAGCGCGTCGTTCCCGACCAAGAGCTGCGCGGCGTGCATGCGCGTCGAAAGGCTCGCCTCGGAATGATAGTCGGCGGCTTCCTGACCCAGATACGAATGCATCAGCAGATACGCGCCCAAGGCCGCCCTCGGCAGCCATCGTGAGAAGAGGTCGGACGTGGAGAAGAGGATCCCGATCACGGCGGCGGTCCCCAGAGAAGGGATGTAGAGACCGCGCGGCAAGGGGTTGAACGTGCCGTGCAGCGAGAACGCGAGGATCCACACAACGCTCCATGCGAGCCACGGCCGCGCCGGTGCAGGCGCGACGCGCCAGGTCGCGAGGAGAACGACCACGAAAGCCGCGGTGAGCACGGTCCCCGCGACCAGGCCGCCCCAGGTCTGGAATTGATCGAGCGGCAAGACGTGATAGAGGAGCGCCTCGAAATAGTGAACCACCCGGCTGGCCAACAGGATGGGAAGCGAGACGGTTCGAAGGTTGCTTCGGCTCAGTGCGGAAAACCCCGCCGTCTGGCCGAGCGCGAGTCTTCGCCCGACCGCGTAGGCTGACAGGGCAAGAAGGGGAAGGACCAAGGCGAGACGGCTCGCTTGCGGGTGCGTCCCTCCGATTCCCCGCCTACGCCACGCCCAATACGCGAGCGCCGCCACCGGCCAGACGAGACTCACTTCCTTGAACAGCATGGACGTGAGCCAGAGAAGCGAAGCGGCTGCCGCGCGCCCGAGAGAGGGTGTGGCCCCACCCGAGCCAATCCAAACCCGTGTGGCGAGAAGCAAGAAGAGCATCGCGAACAGATCGTTGCAGGCGCTGATCCAGACGATCGGGTAGGCATTGCCACAAAGCAGCGTCCAGACCACGACGGTTGCCCAGGCGATCCGCCAACCGGCCTGCCGGCCCACGAGAGATACGACCAGCCAGCAGTTGACGGCATGCAACCCTAGGCTCAAGAGATGCATGATCCCCGGATGCAAGCCGAAGAGTTGGTATTCGATCGACATCCAAAGCGTCCAGAGCGGACGCCAGTAGTCACCCATGGGAGAAAGGCCGAGGAAACTCCACTGGGAAAGGGGTCGCAGCAGGAACAGATCGTCGTAGAAGAAAGGGAAGCGAACGCATCTTCCATACAGAAGCGCGATGATCAGCGCGGCCGCTGGCACGACCCAGACAGGGGAAAGGGCGAGGCGATCTTCCCGAGGAAGGCCGATGGATCGATCGTTCCTCGACGACACGCTCATGTCGACATCCAGCCTCCCCGGTTCGAAGACAAAATCCCGCTCGTGACTCTAACTTCGGCTCTTCTGCCTTGCCAGGACGGCCAAACAGATGCCGCCCAGAATGAAGACGCCGGCCCAGACGAGCCGCGGGGTCAGGCTCTCACCGAGAAAAGCGATGCCGGCAGCAGCGGCGATCAGAGGCACGGCGAGCTGCACCAGCGCCGCACGCGCCGCGGTCAGTCCAGGCAGCGCGGCGTACCAGATGACGTAGCCGATGCCCGAGGTGATCACGCCGGAACAGGCGGCGAGGATCACTCCCTTGGTCGAGATGCTCGCACCAAGATGCGCAAGCACGCTCACGGCGAGGGCCGGCAGGGCGGCGAGCGTGAAATTGTGCGCGGTCTCGCCGACCGGGTTCGTGGCGCCGCGGCCGCGCAGCGTGTAGATGCCCCAGGCGATGCCCGCCGCGACCATGAGCGCCGATCCCAGAAAGGGCGGCGCATGCAGACCCGGCAACACGAGATAGACGAGCCCGCCGATCGCCAACAGCAGACCCAGCCACTCGACGACGGGCGGATGCTCGCCGCCGGCGATTGCGATCGTGAGCATGGTGATCTGCACCGCGCCAAAAAGAAGCAGCGCGCCGGTTCCGGCGGTCAGCTGTCGATAGGCGAAGGAGAAACCGATGGCATAGGCGAAGAGCATGGCCGCCGAGATGGGATTCCAGCGTGCGTGCGTGCGCCCCGTCGCCGAGGGAATGAGAAGCAGAGCCACGGCGCCGGAAGCCAGCCGGATCGACGTGAAGCTCGCGGCGTCGATGCTGCCGCTGCCAAGCGCGAAACGGCACAGAATCGAATTGGCGGCGAAGGCGAGAAGGGCGAGCGCTGTGAGGAGAAAAGTGCGCAGAGCCTAGTCCGCGAGCCCGATCCGACGCAACGCTGGCAGCCAGCGCGGGTCGTTGTGGAGCGGCTCGAAGATTACCTCACATGCCAGTAGGTTCATGCCCGCGTCGTTTTGGTCGATTCCCCGGTTGATCCAGGAGAAGGCGAGGTCCACGTCGCCGCGAATCGCATAGATGGCGGCAATCTGGAACGCCGAGTCCTTGGCATGCTTGGCTTCGAGCTCGGCCAGGGCCGCGTCGGATTCCGCTCGCCGCCCGGCCTTCCAGTACGCGTCCGCAAGGGCAGTCAGGCGACCCCATTGGGAGGGCTCGAGCTTCGCCTCCTCGATGGCCGCATCGATCTCGCCGCGCTTGAGGAGGACGATCGCCAGGAGATGATGGGCGGTGATGCGCTGAGGAGAAAGCTCGAGAGCTTTGCGATACGAGCGCTCGGCCTCGGCCAGGCGGCCGGTCACGCGATAGACATTGCCCATCTGGCTGTAGGCCCGTGAGCTCAGGGGATCCTGTTCGAGCGCCCGAAGCGAGTACCGCTCCGCCTCTTCGAATCGGCGCCGGAGCAGAGCATACTGAGCCATCCCGTAAAGAACGTTCGCGTTGAGCGGCGCGAGAACCAGAGCGCGCTCGAGCGATCTTCCTCCAGCCGCCCAGTCGTGATCGTAGAACGCCTGAGTGATGCCGAGCTGGAGATGGGCTTCCGCCATG
>DASYSL010000116.1:0-14724 GCA_036003365.1 Candidatus Eiseniibacteriota bacterium | reverse complement strand
CACGAACTCGTTCTCTGCGCGCTGCGCGATGCGCGCCAGGGCCACGTCGTCGAGCGCCAAGGCGAAGCGCTCACGCAAGGCGCGCTGCAGCGCCACGCAGAGCGCCGCACTCGAGGATAGTCCTCCACCGATCGGCAGCTCCGAGGCAATGAAGGCGTCGAAGCCCGCGAGCGCGCACCCCTCCTGCTCCAGGATGCGCGTCGCGCCGCGCGCGTAATCGGCCCAGTCCTCACGGCGCATCTCGAGGCCCAGCTCGTACTCGACCATGTCGGGGGGCGGCACGCTGGCGCTCGCCAGGCGCACGCGACGGTCGCCGCGTATTGCGAGCTCGACCGTGGTGCGGCGCGGAATCGGCGTCGGCAGGACGAAGCCGCCGTTGTAATCGGTGTGCTCGCCGATCAGGTTCACGCGCCCGGGCGCCTGCGCGCGCACTTCGGGCTCGCGCCCGAAACGATCGGCGAAGCCGCTCACCCGCGTCGCGCCGGCTCGGAGGCGAGCGCCTGCAGCTCGGCGGCCTTGGCCTCGGGCAGGGAATCGTTGGTGAACATGCCGGCGCCAATCTCGGTGCCGGCGAGATACTTCAAACGCTCGGGCGAACGGTAGAGCGGATAGAACTCGAAGTGCACGTGCGCTTCCGGGTGCGGCGTGCCGTCGGTCGGCGCCTGGTGCACCACCATGACGTAGGGAAACGGGGCGTGCCGCACGGCGTCGTAGCGCAGCACCAGGTCGCGCAGAGCGACCGCCAGATCGTGGCGCTGCGGTCCGGTCAGAGCACTCAGGCTCGGCGCCGGCGCCAGCGGCGCCACCCAAGCCTCGTAGGGATAGCGCGCGAACGCGGGCACGAAGGAGAGCGCTTCCTCGCCCTGCCACAGGACGCGCTTGCCCTCGCGAAGCTCCGCCTGCAGGTGATCCTCGAGCAGCCCGCGCCCGTGCTTGGCGAAGTGCTCGGCCTGCTCCTCGAGCTCGCGCGCGGGAATCGGTGGCACGAAGGGATAGGCGTAGATCTGACCGTGCGGGTGCGCGAGTGTCGCTCCCACTTCCGCTCCGCGGTTCTCGAACGGCATCACGTAAGCGATGTGCTCGCGCGCGCCGAGCGCTTGCGTGCGATCCGCCCACACTTCGAGAAGCAATTCCAGGCGTGCAAGTGGCAGCTCGCCCAGGCTGCCGACGGCATTCGGCGTGTAGACCACGACCTCGCACACGCCTGTCCCGGGACGCGTTTCGACGATCGTGGGATCGGGCGCCGGCGCTTCCGGCGCCAAAGAAGGGAAGCGATTCTCGAAGACCGCGATCTTCCACGCACCGGAAGGCAGCTCGGTCGGCTCCCCTCCCGGCTCGGTTGGACCCAGCGGATCCCAGCCCGGCGGCGGCAGAAACGTGCGCTCCTGGCGATGGCTCGCGTACGCCACCCACTCGCCGCGAAACGGATGCCAGCGCAGCTGCGTGTGGGCGCGCACGGGCGGCCCCGGAGGTTGCGGTGCGGACATCCCTTCCGGAAAGGGCTCGTCGCCGTAGAGGATGAGGGCACGCCCGTCGGGCTTCTTCATCTCGAGCTTGTAGGTCATGGCGCGCTCGGATCGTGCGGCGCGGCCGCGCCCGCGCGCTCGACGGCGGGATGCAGCGCTTCCGGGAGCTGTGACTGCCGTGTCACGCGCGGGCCACGCGTCGCCTCGGCGATCTTCTCGATCGAAAATTTGGGCGTGCGATCGGCGAACAGGAGCCCGTTGGCCTCCTGATACGTGTCGGCGAATTGCGTGTAGCAGTAGCCGGCGAGCGCCGGCAGCCGCCGCACGACCTCGAGCAGAGCGCAGTAGCGTTTTTCGAACTCATCGCTCGAGGCGGCGGTCGAGTAGCCCCAGAATTGCGAGTCGCCGCTGGGCCGGCACGCGATGCCCCCGAACTCCGAGATGACGATGGGCTGGCCGGCGTGCGGCTGCCCTTCGAGGGTCAGCATGCGCCCGCCCGGCCGCTCGCGGCGGAAGAGATTGGGCAGGTTCTCGTACCCGCCGTAGCGCCCCGCGAGGCGCTCGGGATCGTCGTCGTAGTCGTGGATGCCGACCAGATCGGTGGCGCCGCTCTCCCATCCGTCGTTGCCCACCACGAGACGTGACGGATCGAGCGTGTGCGTGAGGTGATACAGAGCCTGCACGAAGTGGCGCTGCGCCGGGATGTCGGGCAGGTTGGGCACACCCCACGACTCGTTGAACGGGACCCACACCACGATGCAAGGGTGGCTCTGGTCGCGCCGGATGACTTCCATCCATTCGCGCGTCAGGCGCTCGATCGAATCCGAGGTGAAGCGATAGGCGCTCGGCATCTCCTCCCAAACCAGGAGGCCGAGGCGATCCGCCCAGTAGAGCCAGCGCGCGTCCTCGATCTTCTGGTGCTTGCGCACGCCGTTGAAGCCCATCTCCTTGGCCAGCTCGACGTCGCGCCGGAGCGCGCGCTCGTCGGGCGCGGTCATGCCCGTCTCCGGCCAGTAGCCCTGGTCGAGCACCATGCGCAGCGCATACGGGCGCCCGTTCAGCACCATGGTCTGTCCCTGCACGGCCACGGAGCGCAGCGCCGTGTAGCTGCGCACCTCGTCGATCAGGCGCCCTTCCGCGTCGATCAGCTCGAGGCGCGCTTCGATGAGGGTGGGCGAATGCGGACTCCACAGAAGCTCGTTGCGATAGTCGTCGATGCCGGGATCGCTGAGCACGATGCGGCGCGTGACCTCGCCGGAGATGACGGCGTAGAGATCGTCGGCGATGAGCTGGCCGCGCGCCGTGAGCGAGGCGCGCAGGCGCAGGTCGTGACGCATGCGCCCGCCGATCTGGACCTCGAGGCTCACTTCCCAGCGCTCGAGATTCGGGCACCAGAACACGGATTCGATGCAGGTCTCGGGCACGCGCTCGAGCCACACCGTCTGCCAGATGCCCGAGGTGCGCGGATACCAGATGGAGTGGGATTCGAGCTGCCAATCCTGCTTGCCGCGGGGTTTCGTGAGATCGAAGGGATCGTCCTCGGCGCGCACCACGACACTGAGCGGGGCTGCGCCTTGGAGATAGGGTGTGAGATCGATGCGGAACGGCGTGTAGCCGCCTTCGTGCCCGCCGGCGTAATTCCCGTTCACCCAAACCGACGCTTGGTAATCGACGGCGTTGAAGTGGAGCAGCAGGTGATCGCCCGGCTCCATGGCGGGTGGCTCGACGATGCGGCGGTACCAGCAGACTTCGTGGAAGCCGGTGTCCCCGATGCCGCTCGCCGGGGTCTCGGGCGCGAAAGGAACGCGGATCGGTCCGTCCCAGTGGACCTGGGACGGATCGGTCCATTGGGCTCGCTCTTCCATCGCGAAATCCCATGGTCCGTTCAAATCGTGCCACCACGACCGGCGCAACTGCGGCCGCGGGTGGATGGCGACGTCTTGGCTCTCGCTCACGCCGTCATGATACGGCGATCCCGGTTTTGGGAAAGAGATTTAGGCGGCCGTCACGCCTTCGGTCTCGCGCTCCGGAGCGCGCACCGCGCCCAACCGGCGCAGGTTGCCGCGCTCGGCGAGCAGGCGGTCGACCGTCTCGGCGGCCTTCTTGCCGGCGAGGAAGGCGTGATCGGAGTTGTAGTACTCCCATTCGCTGTAGCGGCCGGCGAGCACGATGTCGTGCTCGGCGAGCCACTCGCGAATGGCGCGCACGCGCTCCGGGCGCTCATGGTCGTAGACCACGTAGGCATACGGCAGGTCGACCTGATGCGCGGTGAGCAGCGGATCGTCCGCAGCCACGATGCCGACGCGCCGGCAATCCTCGAGACAGCGCTGGATGAGCTCGTCACCCTCGCAGGGCAGCGGCTTGGCCGGCGAGTACGTGATCTCGCAGGTGAGCCCGAAGCCGTCCGGCGGATTGCACTCGGGGCTCGTGTTCCCCTGCAGGAAGATACGGTGGAACACCGTGTCCTCCGGATAATAGATCCAGTGCTTTTCCGAGAGGTTGGCGCGTCCGATGCCCAGGTTGACGCAGCGCACCGAGACGCGGCGCAATCCGCGTGCCGCCTCGCGAATCTCGGCCGGCGCTTCCATGCCCATGCTCTTGATCAGCTCGGGAAGTGGAATGGTGCTGATCAGGGTGTCGTACTCGACGGTCGAGCCGTCGCGCAGACGCACGGTGCGCCGGCTCGGAGACACCGCCGTGACGTCGGCGCCCAGCCGTAGCTCCCCCTCCAGGTGCGGTAAGAAGCCGTTCATGAGCGCCTGGAATCCGCCCCGGAGCGGATAGCCGAAACGCGCGTTCGGCCCCATCGGCTTGGGCGCCGGCGTGAGGGCGCCATGAATCATCTCGGCCAGATCGGGAAGCGGCACGCGCCCGTTGAGCCACGACGTTTCCATCTCGGACAACGGCACCGTCCACAGCTTGCGGTTGTACGGAATGGCGAAGTGCTTGGCGATCCCCGCCCCCCAGATGCGGTAGATGAATTCTTCGAAGTTGCGCGGCTCGTCTTCGTGCGTCGTGGCCTCAACCCACGGCACCTCGGTTTCCATGCGGCCGTCGGCGCAGCAGTCGGTGTCGCGCGCGCACACTTTGGGATCCAGGGCCGTGAGATTCGTGGCCGAGTAGGCCAGGCCGTTGCCATGGCCGTTGGCGTTGCCATGGGCGTGCGCCTTGCCGTTGCCGTTTCCGTTGGCGTTCCCGTTGCCGTTCGCGTGCACCGCGCTCGCTTCGGTGCGCAGCGCCTCGAGAGGGCGGCGCCAGTCGCCATAGCGCGCCTCGATCGCGCCCATCACGCACTCCTGGATCGTCTCCGGCGGCAGCCCGTAGAGCGATCCTTGGAACGGATAGCGCGTGTGCACGCCCTTGCTATAGATCCAGGCCTCGCGCTCCTGCCAATGCACGTTGTCGCCGAGCAGCATCTTGTACAGCTCGTGCACGTAGGGGTCGTTCGAGAACATGATGTGGCCGGCGAGATCGAAGGTGAAGCCATCGGCCTGGGTCGAGCGGCAGCAGCCTCCGACCTGGTGCTCCCTTTCGAGGAGCAGCGCCTTCTTGCCCAGGTGGTAGGCGGCGCTCAACCCGGTCGGGCCCGCGCCCAGGATGACGGCAGACGCGTGCGTCGACCGCGCCGGCTCCGCAGGCATGCCATCGATGAGTCCGTGTTGCGTCGGGATGGCATCGGCGAGGCAATGGAGGATCTCGTCCATCTGCTTCGCGGTCTCCTCCCATGACGTGCGGCGCAGCACGTCTTCGGCGAGCGCGCGGCGCTGGGCGCGCTCATCGTCGCCCGCGGCCACCGCCTGCTCGCAGGCGCGCACGAAGGCGTCGGGCCCGTCGGCGATGTACACGATCTCGCTGTAGGGCTCGACCACGTCGGTGATCGGCGTGCTCACGATGGGCCGCCCCGCCGCCATGTATTCGAGAACCTTGGTCGGACTGATGAACTTGGTCGCCGGCCCGATGGCGAACGGCATGAGCGCCACGTCCCATCCGCTCAGGTAAGCGGGTAGCTCGGCGTACTCCTTGCGTCCCAGGTAATGCAGGTTCGCCGCCTGCGGCAGCCTGGCGGGGTCGATCTTGACCACGGGTCCGAGGAGAACGATCTGCCATTCGGGATGCGTGGTCGCCAAGCGCTCCAGAATGTCCGTGTCCATGCGCTCGTCGATCACGCCGCAATAACCGAGAACCGGCTTCGCCGCCGGTTGATCCGAAGGCATTCCCCCCGCGCCCGCGCGCGCCCGCCGGAAATGGTCGACATCTACACTGCTCGGAAAGCAGCGCACGAAGGAATGGCGGTCTTTCTTGGCGCGATAGAGGCTGGGGCCGCCCGTCAGCACCGCCTCGGCAGCCGCCAGCAACTCCTTCTCACGCTCGATCAGCTCCGCCGGCGCATCCTTGAAGCCGGTCAGCTCGTCCATGCAGTCGTAAAGAATGGTGCGCGGATGGAGAGCCTTGGCGATTCGAACGGCCATCGGCGTGTACAGCCAGGCCGCGAAATCTCTCCATCCGTCCCGTTCGAGCTGAGCGCGCAGCAGCAACTCGAGCGCCGTCTGCTGTTGCGAGCCGAAAGCGGTTCCGCCGATGGGCAGATACGGCTTGGCCACGCGCACGCCGGGTGCGACGGCGACGATCTCCAGCCACGGCTCTCCTTCGCGGAAGATGGGTTCCTCCACGAACAAGACAGGCCGGCTGCGGCCCAAGCGAGTCATGACGTGCTGCGGGCGCTGGAAGACGAAGTCCCAGCGCAGATGCGAAAAGACCAACACGGGAGCGGGCGTCATATTTGTCTTTCCTGGAATGAGAAATCGAAATCGAAGAAGCTCTCGATGCTTGAATTTCGCAGGATGCATGCCAGGCAAAAACAAACGATTTTGCTGGCAAATCCACGGGTCACGAAGCCGATGTTTGAGAAAGCCTTACACCTGGCAGCAGGAATTTCATGTGAGACACGCGGCGCCTAACGCGCATTGAATTCCCCACCGCGCATGTAGACTTTCCAGTCATCAGAGCCCGGCTTTTTCTCTGCTTCCGAAGTTCTGCCCGGTAAACCGGAAAGTCCCTTCCTACAATTGCCGCGCCTCCTCCGCCGTTGCTGACGTCATCCCATGGGTTTGGCGCGATGGATCGGCGATTGCATTGGCTCGAAGAGTCACGGCGCGAACGCGTCAACAATGGATGACGCACAGCGTCTCGCGCTGGGAACTTGCGTCAGGCAAGCGCAGGATCTCGGGAGTGCGGTTGTGGCGGAGAGTTCAAGGCCGGGCGGATGCGGTCATGAGGACCGCGCGATCCGCCGGGCGAACAGGGAGGGAAGACATGAACATCCTATGGACCTTGCTCATCGGACTCGTCATCGGCGCGCTGGCCAAGCTGATCATGCCTGGCCGCGATCCCGGTGGCATCATCATCACGATGCTGCTCGGCGTTGCCGGCGCCTTCGTCGCCACCTGGCTCGGCCACGCCCTCGGATGGTACGGGCCGAATCAGTCGGCGGGATTCATCGCGTCGATCATCGGCGCGATCATCCTCCTGGCCATCTACCGCATGATCCGCGGACGGCCGGCGAATACACTGCCCTGACGGTCCGCGGAAAGCAGCCAGCCTGCGGGCGCTTCGAGCTCAGCTCGGGGCGCCCGATTGGTTTCTCGTGCGAAGCGCATCGACGCTCCAGGGCCCGGCGCCCGCCGCCGAGAAGTAGAGCCAGAGAAAGCAGTAGAGAACCGCCGGTGTTCCCATGTTGACGATCGGCCACAGCCCCCGAGGCTGATGAAACTGGAAGTACGCGACCGCCATCTCGCCCGCGAGAATGAACGCCACCGGCCGCGTGAAGAGCCCGAGCATGAGCAGAATGCCGCCGACGAGCTCGAGGACGCCGCCCACCCAAGTTTGCGTTCCGAAAATCGCCGTGCTGTTGTCGGGCGGCATGCCGATGGGCCAGGCGAGAAGCTTCATGGTGCCGTTCTGGAAAAACATGAAGGCGGCGACGATGCGCAGGACACTCCGCAGGCGCGGCGCCCAGGATCCCCAGCTGGTTCCGATGCGCGAAGCCACGATGACCGTCCTCCTTCCTATCGCGTGAAGAACGAGATGCCGAAGGCGAGGGACACATCCCAATGGCCCACGCGGTTGTCAGTATCGAAGAAGCGCGCCGCTCCAACGTCGACCCGAGTCGCCAGCTGATGGCCGATGTCGGACTTCATGCCGAACCCTGCGTCGAGACCCAGTTGCGAGATGTCCGGTCCGAACTCGTGTCCGATCGCGATCCACCGCCCCCCGGCCCGAAGGAATGGGTGGTGTTGTCCGTTGTCGAAGTGGTGAGCGTAATCGAGCCCGAAGGTCGTCCAGGATTCACTTTCTCCGCCCCCGCTGTCACCGAAGGACCCAAATCCAAAACGGGATTCGAGCTCGGAGCGCTCGGAGAACAGGTACCCGAGGCGAAGCGTCGTCAGTGCGACGACATCGCTCGCCGGCACTTGGAGCGAGAAATCGACGTTGGCGTCGTCGAACGAGCTCGCGTGCGAGTCGTTCACCTGAATGGCGAGCCCGACGTCGTAGCCCATCTCGAGCGCGCCCTTCTGCTGGGCGCAGGCGATTCCGCTGAGCGCCGTCGAGGCGATCGCAAGCATCGCGCTCAGAACGATGAATCGCGGCCCGGCGAGCGATCGTGCAAATTGCATGACGGCCTCCAGGGGGTTGGGGAACGGCCCGCGCCAGCCTAGCGGACGTCTCGATGCACTGAAACTGCCCCCGGGGGCTGCTCGAGCAGAGGCAGATTCTGCTGCCCCCGGGGCGAGCCGGGTTGCACGTTGACCGCTTCGCCGCCGCCTCAAGCGAAGCCTGGGAGACGCCGATCTTCTTAGAGAGCATGGAAGCCTGGTTCACGGGTGTAGACGCAGTACTAAGGAGGAATCCGATGCGGCGGTGGTCATTCGCTCTCTTGGCTGTGCCCATGATGGCCCTGGCGTGCCTCGCCCCGAGGGCGAGCGCCGGTAGCCCCGTGACCCTCGGGCTGGGCGGCGGCATCACGATGCCGACCAACGACACGGGCGACGTCCTCAAAAACGGCTTCCATCTTCGCGGACTGGCTGAGTTCCACGTGCCCGCCCTGCCCTTCGGCCTGCGCGGGGCACTCGGCTACCAGAAGATGAACGTCCAGGACGCGCTCCAGGCGGCCACGTCCATGACCAACGGGCAGAGCCAGATTCTCTCCGGTCTGGCGGGCGTGACGTTTCCCCTCATGTCGAGCGGTCCGGTGCGTCCGTACATCACCGCGAGCCTGGGCGCCTTTCATGTGAAGGGTGAGGCGGACAGCTCGGGCGTCTCGGTGTCGAACACGGAGACGCGCTTCGGCATCGACGGCGGCGCGGGCCTCAAGTTCGCCATGGGACCGACGCACGGCTTCGTCGAGGCGCGGCTCGAGAACGTGTACACCGAGGCGGGCTGGAACCCGAGCGTGTCGAGCCTCAAGAGCGCGCGCTTCATTCCCATCACCTTTGGGTTCTCCTTCTAGCGCCATGCCGGAGGCGAACCTCGTCGTCGTCCGTTTCCTGAGTGGCAAGTGCGTCAAGGGAAGCACGCAGGACTTCTTCCCCGAGCGCATCTCCTTCCATGTGCAGGCGCGAGGCGGCGCGGCCGAGACCATCCAGGTCAAGATGGCCGAGCTCAAGGCCGTGTTCTTCGTGCGCGACTTGAACGGCAATTCGGCGCACATCAAGTCGCGCAAGTTCGGCGTCCAGGCGCCAAGCCTGGCGAGCGCCAAGAAGATCGCGGTGCTGTTCAAGGATCAGGAGCTCTTGGTGGGCTATACGAACTCGTACGTGGCGGGCAAGCTGGGCTTCTTCCTGACCCCGGCCGACGATCGCGGCAACAACATCCGCGTCTACGTGCTGAGCCACGCGGCCAAGACGGTGCGCGTGGGCCCGACCGCCGACGAATTGGTGGCGACCGCGCCCGTGCCCAAGCCCAAGCCGCGGAAAGCGGCCTGAGACGTTCGGAACCGCCGGTTCTGGCCAGGCCCGGCGACTTTCCGTTACTCTGATTGCGGCCCACGCCCCCCATGGACAGACCCCGAGAGAGCCGACGCATGCGAATCGCCGCACCCTTCCTCCTTCTCCTCTCGCTGACTCTCGCTCCCCTGGCCGATCTGCACGCGGCGGCCGCACCGGCGATCAAGCCCGTCGTTCTCTCCCTGCAGGGGATCGATGGTGGCAAGGCGCTCGACATGGTGAAGGCGAGCCTGGTGAAGATCAAAGGCGTGAAGAGCGTCACCTTCGATACGCGCACCGTCGAAGCCACGATCCAGATGAGCCAGCGCGTGTCCACCGCCCGCCTCATCGCCGCGGTCGAGGACGCCGGCTATCTCGCGATCGAAGGGCCGGGTCAGGGAAAATGGATGCCGCCCAAGGGCTTTCCCGAGGGCTCGGACGTGGGTGTGGTCTCGGAGAATGGCGACGAGGTGGCGAGCCTCGAGGGCCTCGCCGTGCCCGGCAAGGTGACGCTGGTCGACTTCTACGCCGACTGGTGCCGCCCCTGCCGCATGATCGACGCGCACGTCAACGATGTGCTCCAGAAGCGCCAGGACGTCGCGGTGCGCAAGATCAACATCGTCGACTGGAACACGCCGGCGGCGCGCCAGGTGCTCAAGTACACGACCGGCATCCCCTTCGTCATCGTGTACGGCAAGAAGGGTGAGAAAGTGGGCACGGTCGACGGCTTCATGCCGCAGGATCTCGACGCCCAGATCAACCGCGGCGCCGCGCAGTAGAGGAAACTGCTTAGCCCAAAGTCTCCGCTTTGCCATCCGCGCCGTAGCGCACGAGCGTGAACACGGGGAGCTCCCCCAGACGCTCGCGTCCGCCCAGAGAGGCGATCTCCAGCAAGAACGCGAAGCCCACGACGTGCCCGCGCAGGTTCTCCACCAGCTCGAGAGCCGCCTGAGCCGTCCCGCCGGTCGCCAGCACGTCGTCGGCGATGAGCACCGGAGCGCCCTCGGGGATGGGATCCTCGTGCAATTCGAGCCCCGCCTCGCCGTATTCGAGCGCGTAGTTCTGGCGGTAAGACGCGCGCGGCAGCTTGCCGGGCTTGCGCGCCAGGAGCACGCCCGCCTGCCAGCGATCGGCGAGCGCCTGCGCGATCAAGAAGCCGCGCGCCTCGATGCCGAGAACGAATGCGGGCCGCGGACCGCCGTCGGCCATCACCTGTGCCGCCAGCGTGTCGGCGGCGCGCGCCCAGGCCGCGCCGTCGGCCCACAGCGGCGTGAGATCGCGGAACAGAATGCCGGGCTGCGGATAGTCCTGAACATCTCTCACCCAGCGCGTCCAGTCGGGAACGTTCGCCCGCTCTCTCACACCGCTTTCCACGTGCCGTCCTCCTGGCTCGAGTCGTCGGGTGCGCCGGCCGGTTGCTCCATCCAGAAACGGAGCTTGCCGAGCGCGCGCTGCTCGATCTGACGCACGCGCTCGCGCGTGATGTTGAAGCGCTCGCCGGTCTGCTGCAACGTGTGGGCCACGCCGTCGAAGAATCCGTAACGCATGCGGAGGATCATCTCCTCGCGGCCACTGAGTCGGCCGAGGAAATGGTCGAGCTTCTCGCTGTCGAGCTTGCTCTCGACCATCTCCTCGACGCTCGGCACGTCCTGATCGGTGGCGGCGAGCAGGAGCTCGCCCGACTGGTCGGCGTCGCCGATGTCGGCCAGCGTGCGCGCGCTGTGGATGAGCGCCGAGATGCGCTCCGATTGGAAGGGCGCCAGGCCGAGCGCGCTTCCCACCTCGAGCACTTCGGGCTCGCGGCCGAGGCGGTGGCGCAGCTTGCGCTGCTCCATGAGATAGCGGCGCATCTGCTGCAGCACGGTGACCGGCAGTCGCACGGCGTTCGACTGGTCGGCGATGCCGCGCAGAATGGCCTGCCGGATCCACCACGCCGCGTACGTGGAAAAACGGAAACCGCGCTCGGGATCGAAGCGGTCAGCCGCCGTGATGAGGCCGAGATTGCCTTCGCTGATGAGATCGATGAAGTCGAGGCCGCGGCCGCGATAGCGGCGCGCGATGAAAACGACCAGGCGCAGGTTGCCGAGAATGAGGTGCCGCCGCGCCGCGGCCACGCCGGCGCGGGCCGCCCGCGACGACTTGAGCTCGTCTTCGGGCGTGAGCGGCGGATGGCGCTGCAGGTCGGCGAGGTAGTGGTCGAGGAGATCGAGCTCCTTGCCGCGCGCGGGCTCGCGAGGCGCTTCCGGCAGCGCCTCCTCCGCTTCCTCGTCGAGCGGCTCGACCTGGACTCCCGCGGCGCGCAAGCCCTCGACGAAGGCGAGGTACTTGCCGCCATCGAAGCCGCGCAGACCGACGAGCGCCTCCTGCTCGCTCGCGCTCAGCTGGCCGCGCGAGCGGGCACGGGTGCCGGCCTGGTCGAGCGCCGCCGTGAAGGTGTCGTGGAGTTCGAGCATGGTCTCCCGAGCCGGGCGTATCCTTGCCTACGAAACGTCGAATCCCGTGGTGTCGCCGCGCGCCGCTCCATAGCGCGCCTCGACGCGCGACACGTCGGCCGCGGGTGGTCCGCGCCTCAACTCACGCTCCAGCTGCGCAAGCACGGCGCGCTCGCCCTCAGCGTACACCTCGACCGTGCCATCGGCCAGATTGCGCGCCGTTGCGGCGACCCCGAGTGCGCGCGCCCGCGTGACCACGAAGTAGCGAAAGCCGACGCCCTGCACGCGGCCGTGCACGATGGCGTGGAGGGAAGCGTCGCTCATGAAAGAGGAAGGGAAAAAGGGACGAAGCCGTGGTCGGGGCGAGAGGATTTGAACCTCCGGCCCCCTGGTCCCGAACCAGGTGCGCTACCAGGCTGCGCTACGCCCCGACTCTCAAGGCTCTCGAGCCTCGCAGCTTCGTCCGGCGGGCGCGCGCAGCTTATCAAACGCGCGCCGACCTTGCCAACCGCGCCCGGGCGCTCAGATCGAAAGCCGCCACTTCCGCATCTCGGCCCGCGCCTGGTGATGCGTGAGATCGAGCATGAGCGGCGTCACCGACACGTAGCCTTCGGACACCGCGAGAAAATCCGTTTCCTCTTCGTCCAGCCACACCGGCTCGTCGCCGCCAATCCAGTAGTACGGACGGCCGCGCGGATCGGTCTTGGTGATGAGCGAGTCCTGATAGACGCGCTGGCCGAGCTTGGTGACGCGCATGCCTTCGTAGGCTGCTCCGCCGCGCCACGGCAGATTGACGTTGAGCAGCGACTTGGGCGCGAGCCCGTGATGGAGCACGGCGTCCACGAGGCTTCGCGTCACCCGCGCGGGCTCGGTCCAATCGACCTCGTCCGAGCGCCGCGCCACGAGCGAAACGGCCACGGACGGCAACCCGTTGAGCGCGCCTTCGATGGCGGCCGCCACGGTGCCGGAATAGAACACGTCCTCGCCCATGTTGGGGCCATGATTGACGCCGGAGACGACGAGCGTCGGGGCGACGTCGATGAGACCGTGCGTGGCCACGACCACGCAATCGGTCGGCGTGCCGTCGACGGCGTAGACATCGGGCTCGGGGCGCTCGATGCGAAACGGGCGGTAGAGCGTGAGGGCATGGCTGGTGGCGCTCTGATCGCGATCGGGCGCCACGATCACGACGCGCCCGAGATCGGCGAGCGCGCTCTTGAGCTGGCGCAGCGCCGGCGCCTGGATGCCGTCGTCGTTGGTGACCAGGATCACCATCGCGCCTCCGTGCCGGTCGTGGTTTCGCGCGAAGGCGCGGAGGCCGGCGTGGCGCGGCGTCCCGCCTGACCGCTCGCGACCAGGTACGTGAGCCGCGCGAACAACGATAGGAAGCGCGGCAGCTCGGTGCCGGGATGGAAATGGCTTCCTTGGTCGGCGTACACGGTGGCGATCGGCACCGAGCCGATGCGATAGCCCTGGCGGCCGGCGCGCACGAGCAGCTCGGTCTCGAACAGGAATCCGCGAGCGTCGGGCGAGATGGCGGGCGCCACGCTGTCGATGAGGGCGCGCGCGTGCAGGCGATAGCCGGATTGGCTGTCGGGGATGGGACAGCCGGCGAGGGCGCCGATGATCTTCGACGAGATGCGATTGCCGAAGGCGCGCAGGCCCGGCATCCCCTCCCCCAGCGTGCGCGCGCCGACGACGAGATCCTGGCGGTGAGCGCGTGCGGCTTCGAGGAAGCGCGGCAGGTCGGCGGGATCGTGCTGGCCGTCGGCGTCGAGCGTGATCACGCGCTCGTAGGCGCGGGTGGCGTCGAATCCGGTGCGCAGCGCCGCGGCCTTGCCTTGATTGGGCGACTGGCGGATCAGATTGACTTGGTGTTGCGCGGCGACGGCGGCGGTGGCGTCGGTCGAGCCATCGTCGACCACCCAGATGCGGTCGCGAGGCACCACGGCGAGGACGCGTTCGAGGACGCCTCCCAAGTGGCGGCCCGCGTTGTAGGCCGGGATGACGATGGCCGTGGCGTGGTCGAACGCGGCCGTGTCGCTCAAGACTCGAGGCTCTCGAAGGCGAACCACTGCCCGCGATGCGCGCGCAGCTGGGTCTCCAGGAAAGCCAGCGCGGCGCGCGCGTCGTGGACGCGAGCCTCGCGGCTCGAGCTGGGACGCAGGCGCGGGCCGAACACGATGCGATAGCGAGCGCCTTCGCGCAGGCAGAGCGCCGGCAAGAGCGACCATCCGCGGCGCGCGGCGAGCGCTGCCGCCCCGAGAGCCAGGCGCGCGGGACGGGCGGTCGCGCGGCCAAAGGCGGCGCGGTCGAGGAAGAGCGCGAGCGCGCGGGCGCGCGGCTCCTCGTCACGCGTGAGCAACGGAGCCAAGCGGCCGTGCGTGCGCACGCCGAAGCGCTTGCGGAAGGCGCCGAAGAAACGGTCGGCGCCGCGGTGCCGGCGCACCGGCGCGGCCAAGGGAACGCCGCGGCGCCCAAGCGCCGCCCCCGCCCATTCCCAGTTCCCGGCGTGCGCGCCGAGCAGGATCACGCCGCCATCGGCGAGCCCTTCTTCGAGGCGCTCCCAGCCTTCGAAGCGCACGTGTTGCTCGACGTCGAGCGCGCGCACGCTCGACAGGCGCAGGGTGTCCACGACCGACTCGCCGAAGCCGGCGAAGGCGGCGCGCGAGGTGCGGCCGAGGGCGCGGGCATCGAGGTCGGGCACGAGGCGCTTCAAGTTCTGCATGAGCCTGGTGCGGCGGCGCGGCGAGAGATGCCAGCACGCCTGCGCCACGGCCCGGCCGAGGGCGCGGGCGGTCGCCTCGGGCAGAAGCGCCACCAGGGAAGCCCCGCCGCGGTAGG
>DASYSL010000115.1:0-10328 GCA_036003365.1 Candidatus Eiseniibacteriota bacterium | reverse complement strand
TTCAGATAATCGGAAGCGCGGTTCAGGTGCTCCGGCAGCTCCACCAGCAGGTTGCCCTCGAGCTTGATGCCATCGTCCATCTCCACGAGCACGTGCTCTTCGCGCGTGACCGCGATCAGGCGGGCGCGCACGAACTGAGGCTCGACCTCGGGCCCGACCGTGACGTGCGAGATGTTCATCCGCGTGAAGAGAAGAATGGCGCCATCCTCTTGACGATGGAACGGCAGCACTCGCACTTCCGCATTGAGCAGGTCGTACAGGTTCTCGGGACCCTCATGCCAGTTGGCGACGGGGGACAAGCAGAAATAACCCATGGCCGCCGGGCGCGCGGACTCCGACACACGCACCGGAACGCGAATTTTCTCGACGTAGTTGGGCATGGTGTGGGCAACCTCCTCGTCTCCTCGGGTATCGGTCGGGCGAAGCCCCTGGTTTAGCAGAGAGTTGGGGGGTGCCCCGGGATTCCCGATTCCACTCCAGTTCGGGGCCGAGTGTTCCGATGACTATAGGCGGGGACCGCCCGGGGAGTCCCCCAGAACACGACACCCAAACGCGCACGGACACCATGGCCCGTCTCGACGCCATCTTGCGGCTCGTCCAAGAGCAGGGCGCCTCCGATCTGCACATGACGACCGGAGCTCCGCCCATGGTCCGCATCAATGGCGAGATCACGCCGATTCCCTACGAGGAGCTGACTCGTGAGATCAACGAGATGCTCCTCTTCGAGATCATGGATTCCGCCACGCGCGCGCGCTTCGACGAGAACAAGGACGTCGATTTCTCCTACGAAGTGCCGGGCGTGATCCGCGTACGCTGCAACATCTACGAGCAGTCGAAGGGCGTGGCCGGCGCCTTCCGGCTGCTGCCCGGCCGCATCCCCACGGCGGATGAGCTGCAGCTTCCCGACACGCTCCTGCGCCTGATCGAGATGCCCCGCGGATTGGTGCTGGTGACCGGCCCTCCCGGAACCGGCAAGTCGAGCACCTTGGCGGCGCTCATCGACCACCTCAATTGCACGCGGCGCAAGCACATCGTGACCATCGAGGATCCGATCGAGTTCCGTCACCCCAACAAGCTGTCTTTGGTGACGCAGCGGGAAGTCGGACGCAACACGCCGTCGTTCGCGCAGGCATTGCGGGCCGTGCTGCGCGAGGATCCGGACGTGATCATGGTGGGCGAGATGCGTGATCAGGAGACGATGGCGCTGGCCTTGACGGCCGCCGCCACCGGCCAGCTCGTCTTCGGCACGCTGCACACCATGAGCGCCATCCAGACGGTCGACCGCGTGCTCGATTCATTCGACGGCGAGCGCCAGGCGCAAGTGCGGTTGATGCTCGCCGAGTCGTTGCGCGGCGTGGTGGCGCAGCGGCTGCTGCGCCGCGTGGACGGCATGGGTCGCGCGTTGGCGCTCGAGCTCTTGCTCGGCAATCCAGCCGTCTCGGCGCTCATCCGCGAGCGCAAGACGTTCCAGCTTCCGACCGTCATGACCACCGGCAAGCGCGAAGGCATGCGCTCCATGGACGACTCCGTGTACACGCTGCTCCGCGAAGGCGTGATCGATTTCGCCGAAGCCTCGGTGCACGTGGTCAATCGCGAAGGCCTCGACGCCTTCGGCGGGCCGGGGAACGGCAGGATGCGGGACGCCGCGTGAGCACCTCCACGTTGGCCTCGCTCTCCGGCGAGCTCGGGCTCATCGGTCTCTTCGATCTCGGGCAGCTCCTGCTCTTGAACGGCGCCACCGGCCGCTTGGTCATCCACCAGGGCCAGCGCCGCGCCTTTCTCATCTTCGAAGACGGGCGCATCGTCAACGCCGTCGACGACGAGAAGCGCGAAGGCGAGACCGCGGCCTACGAGATCTTCACCTGGACGGCCGGGCGCTTCGAGTTCCGTCCCGAGCGTCCGGGTTCGCCGCGCAAGATCGAGGTCACGACCGAAGCCCTGATGCTCGAAGCGGCGCGCCGGATCGACGAGTCGGGCGATGCGGCGGAGGCCGAGGGTGGCAGCGCCGAGGAGCGGCTGCTCAACCGCCGCGGGGCCATGGAAGAGCTGCGCGACGTCTTCCATCGCCTGGCGCGCGAAGCCAAACGCGTGGGCGCGGCCGCCACCGAGCCTGCCGATCTGCTCCTCGAAGAGCTGCGCGAGGTGGACGATCGTTTGTACTGCCGGCGCGGGCGCGCGGCGCGCATCTTCCACGACGGGGCATGGCTCACGGCGGGGGAGTTGTTGCGCGGACAGCAGACGTACGAAGACTTGCGGTCGCGGCTGATCGGTGCGAGTGACGGCCCTGCCGACACGCTGCGCGGCGTGACGCGGCTCGTCACCATGGAAGACGGACGCCAAGTCGCGGTGACGGTGATCGGCGAAGGCGCCGAAGAGGCGTTGTGGGTGCGGCTTCTTTCGTTGCCCGCGCCCGATCCATCGCTGCTCGATGGTCCCTGGGAGCGGCTGCATCCGATCGTCGACTTGCAGCAAGGCCTGGTGATGGCGGCCGGCCCCACGCCCGAGGCGGTGGAGCGGCTTCTTCATGCCCTCGTCGCTTTGGTCGAGCGCCGCCGCGCCGGCACGACGCTCCTGGTGACGCGCGCCACGGTGTACGCGCACGACGCCACCGAGGGCCTGGTGCTGCAGACCGACCCGGGCCGCGCACACGAGGTCTTGCTGGCCATCCAGCCCGCCGTCGTTGCCTTCGAGCCTTCGGCGCAGGATACGAGCACGGTGCGCCACGCCTTGCGGGCCACGCCACTCTTGCTCTTCGGCGTCATCTGTCCCGAACTCGAGCGCGCCTCCGAAACCTGGCTCACCGCCTTCACCGGTGACGACCGCGAATCGGCCACCGCCGTCATGAGCACGCGCCCCTGGGCCGTCGTCTACAGCAACGGCGTGCCGATGGGCCAGGAGCGCATTCCGTTCGACGCCTGCCTGTTCGTCCCCGAAGATTCGACCCTCGCCGATACGCCCAGGCGGCGCGAGACCTTTCGCCAATCTGCCTGAACTCAAAGATCTAGACGGAAGAGTTTTCGCTCGCTAGGATCGGCGCGTTTCTGACTTGTCCCGATTGCCCCAATCGGAAAGTCCGGATCTTTGGCCGCCAAAGGTGCCGACTTGGACGGATCGCGTCTGGTTTCGCGGCTCCGCGCCACGATGCTGGCGTGGAGTGTCATCGCGCTCTCCGCGTCATCGAGCTTCGCCACCACTCCCCGCATCGTCTATCGCTCGCCCGTGCCCGGCGCCTCGCTCGTGCGACCAGAAACGAATCTCATCTGGCGCTTCGCGAGCCCACCCGACGCCAGCGTGATCGGAGACATCGTGGTCACGGGTTCGGCGAGCGGGCTGCACGCCGGCCGCGCCGTCCTGGCGGCCGACGGGCGGACCCTCCTGTTCCAGCCGGCGACTCGGTTCGCGTGGGGCGAGACGGTGGACGTGCGCCTGGGCGCCGAGGAGCGCTTCGCCTTCACCATCGCGCGGGCTCCGGCGGGGGCCGCCGGGGCCATCGGGCTCGACGCCGAGATCGAGGAGGTGCGGGCTCAGGATCCGGGCCTCACCTCGGTCGTGCAAGACGACAGCGCCGCCTTGCCCGCGATCTCGTCGACCATCTTCCGCACACCCGCAAAAGGACGGCTCTTCGTCAGCAACTTCACGCTCAACGGCTCGGCCACGCCCTTCCTGATGATTCTCTACGACAACGGCGAACCCTTCTTCTCGCGCGCCATGACCGCCACCTGTGACGACTGGAAGGAGCAGCCGAGCGGGCTCCTGACCTATTTCGACAACAGCGGCGACAAGTTCTACGGGCTCGACAGCGCCTACGCGGTGGTCGACAGCTTCGCCGCCGGCAACGGCTACAGGACCGACGCCCACGACATGAAGCTCCTGCCCGACGGGCACGCGCTGCTCATGAGCTACGACCCGGAGATCGTCGACATGAGCGGCCTGGTGGCGGGCGGGGACACGGCGGCGATCGTGACCGGGCTCATCCTGCAGGAGATCGACGAGCACAAGAACGTGGTCTTCCAGTGGCGGAGCTGGGATCACTTCAACATTCTCGACGCCACCCTGGTGAGCTTCACGGCCACCACCATCGACTGCGTGCACGGCAACGCCATCGATCTCGATTTCGATGGCAACCTTCTGCTCTCGTCCCGCCACCTGGACGAGATCACCAAGATCGATCGCAACAACGGCGACATCCTGTGGCGCTTCGGCGGCAAGAACAACCAGTTCACCTTGCAGGGCGATACCGTGTGGTTCTCGCACCAGCATGCCATCCGCTGGCTGGGCAACGGCCATTACACGCTGTTCGACAACGGCAACGGGCGCACGCCGCCGTACTCACGCGCCTGCGAGTACGTGCTCGACCAGGGGAACAAGACGGCGACCCTGGTGTGGAAGTATCGCAACTTCCCCGATTCGTATGGCAGCGCCATGGGTTACGTGCAGCGCCTCGACAACGGCAACACGCTCATCTGCTGGGGCACCGGCAAGCCCAACTTGACCGAGGTCACGCCCGAAGGCGAGAAGGTGATGGAGCTCTCGCTGCCGCCGAGTCAGATCACGTATCGCGGCTACCGGCTGCCGTGGAAGCCGGATCCCGAAACCGCCGCGCTCGGCACGGGCCACCTGGTGAGCCTTTCCGAGGCCGAGCCCAATCCCTTCCGCGACACGGCCGAGATCCTGGCCACGGCTTCGGCGCCCACCGCGATCTCGGCGCAAGCGTTCGACGTGAGCGGCAGGGAGCTGCACGGCGTGGTGACCCTGGCGCCCGAAGGCCAGAACGCCTACCGCATCCACGTGGATCTGGCGGGGCGGGCGTCGGGCATCTACTTCTGCCGGGTGAGCGGGGCCGAGGGCAGCCAGGTGCGCAGGATCGTGCACTTGCATTGAGGGCGCTTTGCCGCGGGTGTAGGACCTCGCCCTACAAGGTTTCGCGACAGCGCGCCATGCGGCGCCGCGCTGAACAAATTAACTACGATGGCCGGCGATCGGTTCGTTGTTTTCGCGCGCCGTGGCGCTCTACGCTTTCGGGCGAAGCGCCGCGAAAGGACCGGTCATGCAATTCCCGCAAACCCTCGACGAGCCCGCTCCCGAATCGATCGTCCACCTGAAGTCCGAGCCCAGCGCTCGCAAGATCGCCGGCCGCGACGTCCCGCGCCCCGGCGAGCACACCTCGGTCGTGGTCCCTGTGCTGCTCGCGCTCGCCGTGCTCGTCATGGTCGGCGTCGCCGACTACCTCACCGGGCACGAGATCTTGTTCTCCATCTTCTACCTCGTGCCGGTCGCGGTCGCGGCCTGGTACGTGGGCAGCGCCTTCGCCTCGATCCTCGCCGTGGCCAGCGTGGGCGTGTGGCTGATCGGCGACCGCGCGGCGGGTGCGGCGTACTCGCACCCCTTCGTCCTGGTGTGGAACTTCGCCATCACGCTGGCCTTCTACTTCGTGGTGGTGATGCTGATGCGGCGGCTGCGCGCCATGCAGCACGATCTCGAGTCGCGGGTGCGCGCGCGCACCGCCGCCCTCACCGAGGAGATCGCCGAGCGCCAGCGCCTCGAGGTCGAGATCCTCGAAATCGGCGAGCGCGAGCGCTCGCGCATCGGGCGCGACCTCCACGACAGCCTGGGGCAGATCCTCACCGGCACGGCGCTGGCCGGCCAGGTGCTGCAGGAGAAGCTCGGCGCGCGCGGGCTCGGCGAGGCCGAGGATGCGCGCCGTCTGGTGGCGCACGTCGAGGACGCCATCGAGTTCACGCGCAGCCTGTCGCGCGGACTCGATCCGCTCGATGTCGAAGGCGGGGGGATTGCGGAGGCGATCGAGGAGCTGGTCGAGCGCACCAACGGGCTCACCGAGGTGCGTTGCCTGTTCCAGACGGTGGGGGAGCTTTCGGTGCTCGATCGCTCCACGGCAACGCACCTCTATCGCATCGCCCAGGAGGCGATGACCAACGCGCTCAAGCACGGACACCCGACCACCATCATCGTGCGGCTCGATCGTGAGCCGCGGCACATTCGTCTCACCATTCTCGACAATGGCGTGGGCATTCCCGACCTGCCGCAGCGGCGGGCCGGGCTCGGGATGCGCATCATGGCGCGGCGGGCGGCGATGATCGGCGGCTCGCTCTCCGTGTGGCGCGGACCCAAGGGCCAGACCACGGTCGAGTGCCGCCTTCCGGAGCCCCTATGAACACCGTTTTACTGTCCACGCGCGTGTACCTGGTCGACGACCATCCGCTGGTGCGCGAGTCGCTCGCCAGCCTGATCGAGCGCCAGCCCGACCTGAACGTGTGCGGCGAGGCCGATACCGCAGCCGCGGCCCTGGCCGGCATCGCCGAGACCGATCCCGACGTCGCCATCGTCGATCTGTCGCTGGGCGAGCAGAGCGGGCTCGATCTCATCCGCCAGATCAATCTCGAGCATCCGCACGTGGCGGTGCTCGTGCTCTCGATGCACGACGAGGCCTTGTTCGCCGTGCGCGCGCTGCGGGCGGGAGCCCGCGGCTACATCATGAAGCGCGAAGCCTCGGGCAAGGTGATCCTCGCCATTCGCCGGGTGCGCGACGGCGCCATCGCGGTCAGCGAGCGCGTCACCGACTCGCTCACCGCCAAGCTCTTCCGCGGCGGCGGCGTGGCCCAGCCGGGCTCGCCCATCGAATCGCTGAGTGACCGCGAGCTGGACGTGTTTCGCTTGCTGGGCGAGGGGCGGAGCACCAAGCAGATCGCCGCCGCCCTGAACCTGAGCTCGAAGACGGTGCAGGCCTACTACGCGCGCATCAAGGACAAGCTGGGCGCCGAATCGGCTCTCGAGCTCTTGCGCGAGGCGATTCGCTGGAGCGAGCCGGCGAGCGGCAGCAAGTAAGGCAACGCCCTACGCAAGATTGCGGCGCGGACTCACAGACATGGCGTGGAGCGATTCGTAGCATGGTCAGAGTGGCCGTTTGGCTCGCAACGTGACGGGACTCACGGCGCGCGCGACGGCCACCTTCCCGGGAGGGGAAGCCAATGTCTGACGTGCATGCGGCGCTCGGCGATCCCGACCGCGTCGACTCACCCAAGTTCAACCTGGCGGTTTCGCTTTCGTAGCTGAACTCGGATGGCACGGGCGGCGCCCATTGCGACCGCCGGCCAGGCTTTCGCGCTCTATTGGATCGATTCGACGACTTCAGGCAGTCAGCTGCCGGATAGCTTGCCGGCCGTGCGTTTGACCCACCCGCTTGCCACCCGTAAACTGAGGCTGCCGCGCGGAAGTTCGCGCGCGTCTTGATTTTGGCCTTCCCTCTCCTCCGAGGAGACCCTGTGTACCGCCCCAGCCTCGAGGAATTCCGGCGCCTGGCGCGCGGGGACCTCCTCGTTCCCGTGACGCGCGAGATCTTCTCCGACCTCGATACGCCCGTATCCGCGTTCATGAAAGTGGACGACGGGCGCTACGGCTTTCTCCTGGAAAGCGTCGAGGGCGGGGAGAAGTGGGGGCGCTACTCCTTTCTGGGCAGCCGGCCGGCGGCGGTGTTCCGCGCACGCGATCGGCGGGTCGAGATCGAGCGCGACGGGCGCACCGAAGTGCAGGACAACGTCGATCCGCTGGCGGTGCTGGAGCACGAGCTCTTGCGCCGGCGCGCCGTGCCCATGTCGGGGCTGCCGCGCTTCACCGGCGGCGCGGTGGGCTACTTGGGTTACGACGTCGTGCGCCACATCGAGCGCGTGCCGTCGTCGCATCCCGACGAGCTGGGCGTGCCTGACGCCGTGTTCCTGTTCAGCGACGTCGTCACCATCTTCGACAACCACACGCACACGCTGAAGGTGGTCACGCACGCGCGCGGCTGGGGCGATCCCGAAAAGGAATACGCGGCGGCGCGCGATCGCCTGGATGCCGAGGTGGAGCGGTTGCTCGCGCCGCTGGCGGCCCGGCCGGTGGTGGTCGGCGGGCCGGCGCCCGAAGTCGTGGCGGTGTGGCCGGAAGCCGGCTTCGAAGCCGCGGTCGAGCGTGCCAAGGAATACATCCGCGCCGGAGATATCTTCCAGGTGGTGCTGGCGCACCGGCTGAGCGCGCCCATGCGCTCGGCGCCGTTCGACGCTTATCGCGCGCTGCGCGTGGTGAATCCTTCTCCTTATATGTACTTTCTGCGGCTCGGCGACATGGCGCTGGCGGGGTCGTCCCCGGAGGTGCTCGTCCGGCACGAGGATGGCAATGTGGAAGTGCGTCCCATCGCCGGCACGCGCCCGCGCGGTGCCACGCCCGACGAGGATGCCGCGCTCGAGCGCGAGCTCTCGTCCGACGAGAAGGAGCGCGCCGAGCACGTCATGCTCTTGGATCTGGGGCGCAACGACGTCGGGCGCGTGAGCCGCTTCGGCTCGGTGCGCGTCACCGAATCGTTCATCATCGAGCGTTATTCTCAGGTCATGCACTTGGTCTCCAACGTGCGCGGGCGGCTGGCGCCCGATCTCACGCCCATGCAGGTGGTGCGCGCGTGCTTCCCGGCGGGCACCGTGAGCGGCGCGCCCAAGGTGCGGGCCATGGAGATCATCGACGAATTGGAGCCGACGCGGCGCGGCGTGTACGCGGGCGCGGTAGGCTATTTCGACTTGCACGGCAACTTGGATCTGGCGATCGCGATTCGGACCTTGCTCTTGAAGGACGGACGCGCGCACTTGGGCGTGGGCGCGGGCATCGTGTACGACTCGGTGCCGGAGCGCGAATACGCCGAGACGATGAGCAAGGGCAAGGCCTTGCTGCAGGCTTTGGAACGAGCCGAGCTCGGTCTCGAGACGGTGGATGGGAGGCAGGTGTGATCGCGATCATCGACAATTACGACTCGTTCACCTACAACCTGGTACAGGCCATCGGAGCCTTGGGCGGCGATCCGCGCGTGTATCGCAACGATCAGGTGAGCGTGGATGCCCTGGAAGGCGAGACGATCGACGGCTTGGTGATCTCCCCCGGGCCCAGAACGCCGCTCGAGGCCGGCGTGTCGAACGACATGATCAAGCGCTTTGCCGGGCGCGTGCCGGTGCTGGGCGTGTGTCTCGGCCATCAGTGTCTGGGCCATGTGTACGGCGGCGAGATCGTGCGGGCCGAGCGCATTCTCCATGGCAAGACGAGCCAGATCATCCATCAAGGGCGCGGGTTGTTCGCCGGGCTCGAGAATCCGTTTCCGGCCACGCGCTATCACTCCCTGCTGGTTCGCCGCGACACCTTGCCTCAGGAGCTCGAAGTCGTCGCATGGACGGCCGAGGGCGAGATCATGGGCTTGAAGCACCGCCAGCATGAGACCTGGGGCGTGCAATTCCATCCCGAGAGCATCTTGACGGAGCAAGGACCTCGCCTGCTCCAAAACTTCCTCACCCTTTGCCGCTCGCGAGCCGCGGCAACCACCCGGTGATTCGAGACGCGATCGCACGGCTCACCGACCGGCAGGATTTGCCGGCGGCCGATGCCACGGTCGTGATGGAGGAGATTCTGGCAGGCGCGGCCACGCCGGCGCAGATCGCGGCGTTCGCCGTCGCCTTGCGCATGAAGGGCGAGACGGACGAAGAGATCGCCGCCCTGGCGAGCGTGTTGCGCGACCGGGCGCTGCCCTTCCCTCTGCCGGCCGGCATGTACCGCGAGTCTCTTCTGGACACCTGCGGCACCGGCGGCGACGGCTCGGGCACGTTCAACGTGTCGACCGCCGTGGCTTTCGTCGCGGCGGGGGCGGGCGCGCGCGTGGCCAAGCATGGCAATCGCGCCGCCTCGAGCCGTGCCGGAAGCGCGGATTGCTTGGAGTCGCTCGGCGTTTCATTGGAGCTCGCCCCCGAGGAGGCGGCGGCCTGCCTGGAGCAGGCGGGCGTGGTGTTCCTGTTCGCGCAGCACTATCACCCGAGCTATCGGCATGCCGCTTCACCCCGCCGGCAAATTGGCGTGCGCACGGTGTTCAACGCTTTGGGCCCCTTGGCCAATCCGGCGGGCGCGGGCCGGCAGTTAGTCGGCGTGTTCGCTTCCGACTGGGTGCCACGATTGGCGCGCGTGCTCGGGCTGCTCGGATCGAAGGCGGCGTGCGTCGTGCATTCCGAGGACGGCTGGGACGAGCTCTCGGTGTTCGCCCCCTCGCGGGTGGCATGGCTCGAGGACGGACGCGTGCGCGAGGAGACGGTGGATCCCCATGCGTTGGGCTTGGCGCACACCGACCGTGAAAAGGCGCGTGGCGGGGAAGCGGCGGAGAATGCCGAGCGCCTGCGGGCGTTGCTCGGCGGCGGTGAGCACGGCGTGGCGCGCGATCTCGTGTTGTTGAATGCAGCGGCGGCGCTGCGCGTCGCCGGACTGGCCGGCGATTGGGAAGGCGGCCTGGCCACCGCCCGCGAGTCCCTGGA
>DASYSL010000114.1:0-24897 GCA_036003365.1 Candidatus Eiseniibacteriota bacterium | reverse complement strand
TGAAGCGTGGCCACAAGAGGCCCAGCTCGAAGGAAAGCACCGTGCCCGACACGGCGCCCACGGCGAACAGGATGGCGGTTCCCCGGGCCCAGCGCTTGGCGAGCTCGAAGGCCACCACGTCTCCCCGCGCGAGCCAGCGCCATTCGGCGATGGCCATGAGCACGGGCATGGCGATGCCGGCGACGGCGAACACGATGTGGAATGCGAGCGAGACGGCCATCTGGCTGCGAGCCGCCAGCAAGTCGCTCATGGCCCCGAGCATAGCAGGGAGCTCGTCCCGGGAATTCAGCGGCCGTGTTCGGTTTGGGCGCCCGGATCCGTTCTCCAGAGTGTCACCCTGTGGAGGCCTCCCATGTTCCGGTCCCGGTTCGCTCTCGCTGCCCTCGTCCTGTTTCTGGCCACGCCCTCCTGGGCGGCCACGCTCACGGTCATCAATCTCAACGACAACGCGGCCGGCTCCCTGCGCCAAGCCATCCAGGATTCCGCGCCCGGGGACACCATCCGGTTCAACGCGGGTCTCACGGGCACGATCACGCTCGCCGGCACCTTCATGCAGATCACCCATGACCTCACGATCATTGGGCCGGGGTCGTCGCTACTCACGATCGACGGTAACAACGCGTCCGGTATTTTCGGGATCAATGGGGCCGTCGAAATGACGGATGTCAGGATCGCTCATGGCAATGCCGGACAAGGAGGAGCGTTGTCCAACTCCGGCAATCTGCGACTCGAACGGTGCCGGTTCGAGAGCAACCATGCTCAAGTGGGAGGGGCGATCTGGAGCCAGGGCCCGCTCGACGCAGTCGATTGCTCCTTCTCCTACAACGTCGGATTCTCGAGCATTCAAGCCGGTGGCGGGATCCTGAGCAACTCGCAGACCGATCTCACCCGCTGCGCCTTCTATGGGAATAACAACTCGGCCATCGTCAGTGGGGGGAGTTTGCTCCTCGAGTCCTGCACGGTGGACAGCAATGTCACCACCGGAAATGGTGGCGGAATCCAGACGGTGTCGGCTGGCGGTGGCGCCGTGATTCGCAACTCGACGATCACGCGCAATTCGGCCAGTGGCAACGGAGGAGGAATCTACGCCTCGGGCACCGTCGTCCAAGTGCGGAACTCGATCGTCGCCGGGAACTCGGGGACCATCGGTCCCGATGTATACGGGGACTTCACCTCGCTAGGCTACGACTTCATTGGAAAGAACAACGGCAGCACCGGATTCGGCCTGGCAGGCTCCCATGACCAGGTCGGGACGATTCCAGCTCCCATCGATCCCGGGCTCGGGCCGATGGCCGACTACGGCGGATTCACCTGGACGAGAGCTCCACTGATTGGAAGCCTGGTCATCGATCAGGGATCGTCTGACGGCACGATCCTGGACCAGCGTGGGCGCGCGCGGCCCGTCGATGATCCGTGGATCACCAACGCGGTGGGCGGCGACGGCAGCGAGATCGGTGCCTACGAGCTGAGTCCGGCGACGATCACGGTGACCAATTTGAACGATTCGGGCGCCGGGTCACTGCGTGCGGCGGTGGCCAGCGTGAGCAAGTACGACGTCGACCGCATCGTCTTCGCGCCCGGGCTGGCGGGAACGATCGCCCTGACCACGGGCCAGATCTCGGTTGCCAGGCCGTGCTCGATCGTCGGGCCGGGGGCTCGTCTCCTTTCGGTCAGCGGGAACAATGCCAGCCGGATCTTTTCAATGGGCGCAAGCGAAGCCAGTCTTTCGGGAATCACGCTCACGCACGGCAGATTTCCCTGGGGAGCTGCTCTGGAGAATTACGGAAAGCTCACGATGAGAGATTGCGCCGTGCTCGCGAACGTCGCGCCGCCGAACGACTTCGTCGCCCCGGTGGGAGGCGGCGTGATGACCTACACGCCCTTGATCATGGATGGCTGCACGGTCGCGGGGGACAGCGCTCTGGAAGGCTCCGGTGTCTATGTCTTCCCGAATGCTCCGACGACGCTTCGCAACTGCACGGTGTCGGGAAACATCGGGATCGGGATCAGCGTGACCGGGGCGACCTTGACGCTTCGCAACTGCACCGTGACGGGGAACTCTTCCCAGTTCCCCAGCTTGGGCGGCGGCATCAGTCTGGAGAACAATGCCCAAGCCGATCTCGGCAGCACGATCGTCGCCAACAACGTCGGAACGATTCCGGACTTGAACGGTCCGTTCACGTCCTCGGGCTACAACCTCATTGGCAAGAGTGACGGCAGCACGGGCTTCACCAATGGTGTGAATCACGATCAGGTGGGGACGACGGGCGCGCCCGTGAATCCCATGCTCTTGCCGCTGGCCAACAATGGTGGGTGGACGGACACGCAGGCGCTCCTGGTCGGGAGCCCGGCCATCGATCGCGGCTCGAGTGCTCTCGCCACCGACGAGCGCGGCGCCACGCGCTACGACGATCCGGGCGTCGTGAACGTGGGGGACGGCAGCGACATCGGCGCCTTCGAGCGCAATCCGAATACCACCGTGGACGCCGGACCGCCGTCCGCGGCGCCGAGTCGTCTCGCGCTCGCCGCCCCGCGGCCCAATCCGGCGCGCGGGCGGGCGAGCCTCGATTTCACCCTGCCAGCTGGCAGCCTCGTCGATCTCGCCGTCTTCGATCTTCGGGGGCGTCGCGTGCGCTCGCTGGCCAGCGGTTGGCAGGAGGCGGGCCCCCATGCCGCGACCTGGGACCTGCAAGACGCCTCCGGCCAAACGGTCACGAGCGGAATCTACTTCGTCGTGCTGCGCGCCGGCCGCGAGCGCGAAAGCCGCTCGATCGTCGTCCTCCAGTAGCCGCCTCCAGGCTCCAAGTCGTCGCAACCCTGCGCCCAGCAGCGGGGTAGGACTAGACACGCCCTACCGTTAAGATGACCTTTCCGGCCCCCTCGGGGCCTTGGTCACTCTCTTGGAGCCCGCATGCCCATCGCTGAAGCCGAAAAGAAACGCATTCTCTGGGCCGACGACGAGATCGATCTCCTCAAGCCTCACATCTTGTTCCTGGAGGGCAAGGGATTCGACGTCACACCCGTGCCCAACGGCGAGGACGCTCTCGCGCTCGTCAAGGACAAGGTGTTCGACGTCGTTCTCTTGGACGAGATGATGCCGGGCATGGGCGGTCTCGCCACACTCTCGGAGATCAAGGACCAGAAGCCCTACCTGCCCGTCATTCTCATCACCAAGAGCGAGCAGGAAGAGCTGATGGACGAGGCACTCGGCAAGCGCATCACCGATTACCTCATCAAGCCGGTGAACCCGAGCCAGATCTTCCTCGCGGTGAAGAAGGTGTTCGAGGCGCAGGATCTGGTGCGCCAGCAGGCGGCGCGCGACTACGTGAGCCACGTGCAGAGGCTCGCCATGGTCGATCCGGGGCGGTTGAGCGCGCCCGAATGGATCGACCTCGCGGTCGATCTCGCGCGCTGGGATCTCGACATGGATCGGGTCGGCGATTCGGGCTTGCGCCAGGCGCACCAGGACCAGCGCCGCGACCTCAACGCCGAGTTCGGGCGCTTCGTCGAGCGCGAGTATCCGGGCTGGGTGCACTCCAAGCCGGACGCGCGCCCCATGCTTTCGACCGACGTCGTGGAGCGCTACGTGGCGCCGCTGACGCGCGCCGACAAGCGCGTGATCCTGGTGATCATCGACTGCATGCGGCTCGATCAGTGGCTTGCCATCGAGCCCTTGCTGTCGCCGCACTTCGAGACCAAGACCGACTACTACTTCGGGCTCTTGCCGAGCGCCACGCCGTACGCGCGCAATGCCATCTTCGCCGGCCTGTTCATCGACGACATGCGCAAGAAGCACCCCGACCTGTGGTCGGAGGACGCGCACGACGAACGATCGAAGAACCGCTTCGAGCGGCCGTTCCTGGAAGCCCAGCTGGCGCGCCTCAAGGCGACCCCCAGGCGCCCGCTCAAGTACATCAAGGTGTACACGGCGGAGGAAAGCCTGAACGTGCGCCGGCAGGTGCACTCGTTCGAGTCGCTCGGCATCGTGGCCGTGGTGTTCAACTTCCTCGACATCCTGACCCACGGGCGCAGCGAGTCGGACATCCTGCAGGAGCTGGCGCCGGACGAAACCTCGTTTCGCGCCGTGATGCGCGCCTGGTTCACGCACTCGCCGCTCTACGAAGTGCTGCGCGAGCTGTCGCGGCAAGACGCCACCGTGGTGCTCACGACCGATCACGGCTCGATCCTCGGCAAGCGCTCCGCACTCGTGCACGGGAGCCGCGAAACCTCGACCAACCTGCGCTACAAGTTCGGCACCAATCTCAAGGTCGACCCGCGCCAGGGCATCACGATCAAGGATCCGAGCGCCTACCGCCTGCCCAACGAAGGGGTGAACAAGAACTACATTCTCGCCAAGGAGGATTACTACTTCGTCTATCCCACGCGCTTCCACGAGTTCGAGCGCCAGTTCCGTGGCTCGTTCCAGCACGGCGGTGTTTCTTTGGAAGAGCTGGTGCTTCCGGTGGCCACGCTGTCGCCGCGCGGCCGGTCCTAGGTTGAGCGCGATGTCCTGGGCCACCGCTTCGCCCGAAGCAACGCAGGAGCTGGCCGAAGCTCTGGGCCGAGCGGCACGCGCCGGAGACGTGATCTTGCTTCAAGGCCCGCTCGGCGCCGGCAAGACCTGCTTCGCGCAGGGTTTCGCGCGCGGGCTCGGCGTGAGAACCGTGGTCAAGAGTCCGACCTTCGTCTTGGTCACGCAGCATCACGGGCGCGTGCCGCTCACCCACGTCGATCTCTATCGCGTCGAGGGCGCGCACTCGCTCGATGAGCTGGGCCTCGAGGAGCGCGGCGAAGGCACCGTTCTCCTGGTCGAGTGGGGAGAGAAGCTGGCGACCCGGCTCAGCGATGGTTTGGTCGTGACCATCGATGTGGGAGAGGGGGACGCGCGCGTCTTGAAGCCGAGCCCGCTGGGTCCGCGCGGCCGCGAGTGGCTCGCCGATCTCGACAAAGCCAGGGAAGTGGCGGTGGCGAGGGAGAAGCTTCAATCATGAGTCTTGGCCTGGCGCTCGAGTGCACGGGTGAGCGCATCTCCGCCGCCGTGTACACCGATCAGGGCCGCTGCCTGTTCGAAGCCGAGCGGCTGTCGGAGCGCGGGCACGTGCGTCATCTCACCGAGGTCGTGCGCGAGGCGCTGGAGGGCGCGGGCACGGATTCTCCGCAGCTCTCGCGCATCGCCGTCGATGTCGGGCCGGGCTCGTTCACCGGGATTCGCGTGGGCCTGGCCACCGCGCGCGGGCTCGCGCGTCCGCGCGGGCTGCCGGTCATTGGCGTGTCCTCGTTCGCGGCTTTGCTCGACGGCTACGACGTGACTCAGGCGCTCGTCGTCCCGCTGCTTCCGGCGGGCGGCGCGCAAGGCTACGCCGGATTCTATCGCAGCGATCCGCGCGGGCGGCTCTCCTTGTTGCGCGGGCCTGCCGTCGGCGATCCGCGGGCTTTGACGGAGCGCGCGCGCGAAGCGCTCGGGCTCTGTCCCCGCCGCACGCGCGTGGTCGCCGTCGGTCCCGCCGCCCAGCGCGACCGCGCGGTGTGGGAAGAGGCCTTCCCGGGATCGGTGGACGAGAAGTGGCGGACCGAGGGGCCGCGCGCCTGCGAAGTGGGCCGCGTGGCGCAGGCGCTCGCGCCCGACCGCCTCGGCAAAGGCGAGGAGATCGCGCCCTACACCGGGACCACGGGATTGCGTCCTTTGTATGTGCGACGTCCGCAGGCAGTGGACACGCGCCCGGTCGACCGCACGCTGTGGCAGGAGCTTTCCATCTCGCCGCTCGAGCCGGCCGAGCTGGAGCGCGTGCTCGAGATCGAGCGCACGGTGTTCGGCGATCCGTGGCCGCGCCGCTTCTTCGAAGAGGAGATACGCGCGCCCGAGTCGGTGGCCTGCGTGGTGCGCCACGGCGGCAAGCTGGCCGGCTACCTCATGGCCTGGGCCTTGCCGGAAGAGCTGCACCTCGGCAACCTCGCGGTCGCGCCCGAGTACCAGAGGCGCGGCGTGGGGGCGTTCCTGCTGCGCTGGCTGCTCGACGAAGCGCGGCGCCGGCGCGCGCTCCGCGTCTCGCTCGAGGTGCGCACGTCGAATTTCGCCGCCCAGGACCTGTATCGCGCGCACGGCTTCCGCGAGGTCATGGTGCGGCGAGGGTACTATCGCGACACGGCCGAGGACGCGCTGGTCATGTTGTGCGATCTTTCGGCCGACAAGGGCAAGAGCCGCACCTAGCCGCGAGGAGGAATCGATGTCCTGGCTCAAGCGCAAGCACTCCGGCATCAAAAGACAAGCCAAGAGCGATGTTGCCGCCGGCGTGTTCACGAAGTGCGAGGGCTGCCGCGAGATCCTCATCCACAAGGAGCTCGAGCGGAACCAGTGGACCTGCCCCAAGTGCGGGTACCACTTCCGCGTCCGCTCCGACGTCTACGTGAGCTATCTGATCGACGAGGGCACGTTCGAGGAAACCTTCAACGATCTCTCGTCGCAAGATCCGCTCGAGTTCCGCGACGCGCGCATGCGCTATCCGGATCGCATCGCGCAGGCGCAGAAGGCGACGGGCATGAAGGATGCCGTGCTCACCGGTCGCGGGCTGCTCGCGGGAAAACCGGTGGCGATCGCGGCCATGGACTTCTTCTTCATGGGCGGCTCGATGGGCTCCGTGGTGGGCGAGAAGGTGGCGCGCACGTTCGATCTCGCGCGCCAGGAGCGCCGCGCGGTGATCACGGTGACGGCGTCGGGCGGCGCGCGCATGCAGGAGGGCATCCTCTCGCTCATGCAGCTCGCCAAGACGTCGGTCGCGGCGGCCGAGCTGCGTGAAGCGCGCTTGCCCTTCATTTCGATTTTGACCGATCCCAGCACGGCCGGCGTCATGGCTTCCTTCGCTTCTTTGGGCGATGTCATCCTGGCCGAGCCCGCGGCACTGATCGGCTTCGCCGGCCCGCGCGTCATCCAGGACACGATCCGCGAGGAGCTGCCGGAGGGCTTCCAGCGCTCCGACTTCGTGCTCGAGCATGGCTTCGTCGACCGCGTCGTCTCGCGCAGGGAGATGCGCGATGCCATCGCTTCCTTGCTCGAGGTCTTCCATCACGGCACCAGAGGGTTCACTCTGGGCTCCAAGCCACCCGCCACCGACGGCGACCCATCCGTGCAGGACAATCCCCGCGTCTCCATCGCCCGCCCCGCGGAGCGGTGACCACCACACTTCCTGCCTACCAGGCCGCCCTCGAGCGCTTGTTCGGCCTCGAGCGCGGAGGGGGCAAGCTCGGCCTCACCGGCATCCGCGTGCTGCTCGAAGCGCTCGGCCGTCCCGAGCGGCACTTCGCGGCGACGCACGTGGCCGGCACCAACGGCAAGGGCTCGACCTCGTGCTATCTCGAGCGGCTGTGGCGTGAGACTACGCTCGTCACGGGCTTGTACACCTCGCCGCATCTGGTCGACTTCCGTGAGCGCATCCGGATCGGGGGCGTGGCGGTGAGCGCCGAGGAAGTGCTGGAGGCTTGCGATGGCCTGACGCGCCTGCCCGAGTCCGTGGGGCGCACGTTCTTCGAGGCGGCGACCGGGATCGCCTTCCGCTTGCTCGCCGACCGGCACGTGCAGGCGGGCGTGATCGAGGTGGGACTGGGCGGCCGGCTCGACTCGACCAACGTCATCGAGCCCTCGGTGTGCGTGATCACGCCCATCGGCCTCGATCACACCGATCTCCTGGGGCCGACGCTGGCGCACGTCGCGGGGGAGAAGGCCGGCATCTTGAAGCCCGGCGTGCCGGCGGTGATCGCGCCGCAGCACGCGTCGGTCATCAAGGTCATCGAGCAGGCGGCGGCGGAGCAGAAGACGGAAGTGGTGCGTGTCTCGGGGCGCGCCCGAGTGGCGAGCGCCAAGCCGGGGCCCGAAGGCACCGACGTGCGCCTGGCGACGCGCGATTTCGGTCCGCTGGCGTTTCGACTGCGCTCGCTGGGGCGTCATCAGGCGGGGAACGCCGCGCTGGCGGTGGCGGCCTTCGCGGTGGGCCTCGAGCGTGGGCTGCGCCTGCCGTCGGGCGGGCGGCTGCGCCCGGACAAGCCTGCACCGGCGGCGCTCGAACGGGCGCTGGCGCAGGCCCGCTGGCCGGGACGGCTCGAGCGCTCGGCGCGCGAGCCACGCGTGTACTGGGACGGCGCGCACAATCCGCATGGCGCGCGCGTGCTGCGCCGCGCCTGGCGCGAGGCCATGAGCGACGCGCCCGCCGCCCTCGTCCTCGGCATGAGCGCCGACAAGGACGCGCGCGGCTTCCTGCGCACCATGCGCGGACCGTGGCGCAAGGTGTTCACGGCCGCGCCCGACACGGCGCGCGCCGCCGATCCCGAGATGCTGGCGCGCGAAGCCGGGGCGGCGTGGGGCGTGCCGACCCGCGCGCGCGCCTCGGTCGCCGAAGCGCTCAGCGAAGCGCTCGAATGGGTCGGCTCGCGCGGCTGCGTTTTGGTCACCGGATCGCTCTTCACCGTGGGCGACGCGATGCGCGCCCTCGGCGACCCGCCACCCGAGGCGTTGCCTTGAAACGACGGGTTCTCATCTTTTCTCTTTTGATCGCGCTCTTCGTCCACGGCTCGGCGCGCGCCGTCTCCGATCAAACCATCGACATCGAAGCCGATCGCCTGGTGGGAAGCCGCGGTCCCGAAGGGGAAATCGTTCTTCTCCAGGGCAACGTGGTCCTGCGCCGCGGCACGACCACGGTGCGCAGCCAGGAAGGGAGCTGGAACAAGACGCTGCGACTGGTCACGCTCACCGGTCAGGTCCATGCCACCGATGGCACGCTGCAGCTCACGTCCGATCAGGCGAACTACGAGGAGTCGACCGACCGGCTCACCGTGGCCGGCAACGTGCACGTCACCGACGACAAGCTCGACGCCCACGCCACGAGCGGCGCCTACGATACGCAGTCGCACATGGCCGAGATGATGGGCAGCGTGAACGGCATCGAGCGCGGCCGCAAGCTCAAAGCCGATCACGTCACCTACGACAAGGATCACAAGATCGCCGTCGCCGACGGCAACGTATGGGCGACCGACTCCACCGGCACGCTCGTGCTCACCGCGCAGCACATGGAATACGACCGCGTGGCGCAGATCGCGCGGGCGCTCGGCGCGCCCAAGCTCACGCGCACCGAGAGCGGCCGCCAGACGGTGCTCACCGGCGACACGCTGCGCCTCGACACCGACCGGCGCATCGCCTGGGCCGACGGGCACGTGCACATCGTGCGCGACACGCTCACCGCCGAGGGCGAGCACGCCATCTATTGGGATCGCGAGAACCGGGGCGTCCTGGTCGGCAATCCCGTGGCGCACACCAACGAGGTCACGGCGCGCGGCGACACGCTGCACGTGTTCACGCGCGACAACGAGATCGAGCGCGCGATCGCGGTGGGCCAGGCCTCCATCGACTTCACCAGTGCCGACACGGTGTCGCGCGGCGAGACCAACGGGCTCACGGCGCGGCGCATCGAGATGTTCTTCTCCCACGAGACCGCCGACAGCCTGCACGCGACGGGCGACGCCGAGAACCGCTACCGGGGCGCGCCCAAGGCGGGAAAGCTGCCCGAGGACAACGTGGCGCGCGGCTCGACCATCAACGTCTATTTCGCCGACGACAAGGTGGACCGCGCGGTCCTGCTCGGCAATCCGAGCGGCCAGTACCGCTTCGAGCGCGCCGCCACCGACACCGCGGCGAAGGACGAGCAGGTCACCTATCGCGGCAACCGCATCGAGTACCGGCTGGCCCAGCGGCAGATTCGTGTCGAAGGCAAGGCGGAGCTCGGTTATCGCGATCTCGTGCTCGAGGCGGGACGCGTGGACTTCGATTCCGACAAGCAGACGCTGATCGCGCGCGACAAGCCCTCGCTCAAGGAGAAGGACGAAGAGCTGGCCGGGCGCACCATGACCTACGACTTGAAGTCGGAGTCGGGCACCGTCTACCACGCGGTGACGGAATTCAATCAGGGCTTCTATCGCGGCGAGGCCATCCACCGCATGCCGGACGAAGTGCTGCAGGTGCGCGACGCGAGCTATTCGACCTGCGACGTGGATCCACCGCACTACCACGTGCAGGCGAGCCGCATGAAGATCATGCTCAAGGACAAGATCATCGCGCGGCCGATCGTCTTCTACATCAAGCAGATTCCGGTGTTCGCGCTGCCCTTTTACATCTTCCCGATCAAGCCCGACCGGCACTCGGGCTTCTTGTTTCCGCAGCTGCAGTTCGGCTTCAGCGGACAATCGGGGCGCTTCGTGCGCAACGCCGGGTACTACTGGGCGCCGAACGATTTCCTGGACGCGACGGTGAGCGGCGACTACTACGAAGCCGATCCGTCGTGGATCGGGCGCGGCGAGTTCCGCTACAAGTATCTCGATCGCGTGCAGGGACAAATCGATGGGCGCTACACGAACAGCCAAGCGTTTTTGGGGTCACGCCAGTACGATTTGAACTTCTATCACAACCAGACGTTGGGGCTCAGGACCAATCTCTCGGCCGAGGGCCACTTCACCTCGAGCCGCGACTTCACGCGCGATCCGCGCACCGGCGAGCCGCTCGCCAACCGCCTCGACCGCTTCCTGACCTCGTCTTTGTCTTTGAACCGGCGCTTCTCGTGGGGCTCGGGCAACTTCTCGTTCCAGCGCCGCCAGGACCTGGACGCGAACCCCTTGAACTCGCCTCTGCCCAAGTTGATCCAGGATCTACCGAGCTTCTCGCTCACCTTGTACCAGCGGGCGCTGGGGCGCCCGGCCACCAACAAGGTACCCGGCTTTCTGCCCTCGCTCGCGAGCCTCTACTACAACTACAACTTGCGCGGCGTGAACCACAAAGAGACGCAGAGCGTGTTCAACGGGTTGTTCGACACGACGCTGGTCGCCGGCTTTCCGGTGCCCGTGCCGCTGACGCGCGATTCGACCAGCTCCATCCTGGCGTTCCTCGGCACCGGCGGCCTCGCCGACAGCCGGCGCATCCTTCACTTCTTGAGCGTGTCGCCGAGCTTCGGCACGACCGAGGTGCTGTACCAGAAGGATGCGCTGGGCCAGGTCTGGCAGCCGGCGGCGGTGTACAACGTCGGCCTCTCGATGTCGACCAACTTCTACGGCACGTTCCACACGCCGATCGGACCGTTGGTTGGGTTCCGGCACACGATCTTTCCGCAGCTCTCGTTCCTCTATCAGCCGGAGTTCGAGAGCCTGACGTACGTCGACTCCTTGGGTGTGCGCCGGAACCGCTTCCAGCCGGTGGCCGGCATCGCCATCTCGGGCTTCAAATCGCGCCTGATCAACTACGGGCTCCAGCAGCGCATCCAGGTGAAGTACAAGAAGGGCGACCACCTGGTGAGCGTGCCCAACCTCCTGAGCTTGCAGACGAACGGCATTTACGACTTCTTGTGGCGCGAGCACGGGGTACCCAATCCGTGGCGGCCGCTGACCACGACGGCGCGCCTGCAGCCGCCGGGCTATGTGAGCTTCACCGGCAACCTCACGCACTCGTTCGACAACAAGCCGTACCTGAAGTCCATTTCGTTCTTCACCGACTTTCGCTTGGTGGGCGGGGGCGTGACGCCCGAGCCGGTGGCCGACCTGCCGCTGGGCGGCAGCCAGATCTCCCAGACGCCGCAGATCCAGTCCTCGGGTCCCTGGAACCTGAACCTCGCATACTCGTATGCCGCCGGACGCGACATCCTCAACCGTTGGACGCCGACCCAGACGCTCAATTTGTTCGCCAATGGGAACATCGCCCGGGGCTGGCGCATCCAGTACTCCGGCTCGGCCGACCTCACCCATGGCGGCCTGGTGGCCCAGGAGTACTCGATCACCCGCGATTTGCACTGCTGGCGCGCCCAGTTCGTGCGGCGCTTCTCGGCCACCGAGGCGGCCGAGTACTACTTCCGCGTTTCCATCGTCCAGCAGCCCGAGCTCTACGTGGAGCGGGGCTCGCGCGGCCTGGGTTCCTATTCGGGGTACTAGGAACGTGCGCCGGAGCATGCTCGGGGCATGCGCTCGGCATGTTGGGGCGTACGCCAGGCAGCCGGGAGCAGAGCCGGCGGAAGCGGACGGGGAGCCGGAGGACGGCCCCGGGCGGAGCGCGGGACGGAACCGACCCCAAGCCGTGTAAGTACGAAGTGAAAACGGGCGATAACGGGCGAGAACGGGTTTGGCAGGGCTTGATTCACCCCCGGCCCGCCCCTACAATTCGCCGAGGCGAGGGCCGCCCCCGCCGATCCGATGGTCGGGCGAGCCCGCGCTTTCTCTTTGTTTTTCGACCCTAGTCCGCCGCTACCCGCCACAGGCGGACCGGAGACCTGAATGACCCGAGTGAAGACTTTTGCTCTGCTCGCCACCGCGACGGCGGCGGTGCTGGCGGTGTGGGCGCATCAGGCGCGCACCGCGGACGCCAAGAAGCCACTGGTCGTCCTCAGCACGTCCGACGTCATCGGTTACACGACTCCCTGCGGCTGACACACGCCCAAAGGGGGCCTGGCCCGGCGGGCCAGCTACATCGATAGCACCAGAATCCGATACGGCGACGCCGTCGTGGTCGATGCCGGCGATTGGTCCGGCGCGCAGCCCTACGAGGACGCCAAGGGTCCGTTCTTCATGGACGCGATGGCCATGCTCAACTACGACGCGGCCACCGTCGGAGAACGGGAGTTCAACTACGGCTACAAGCTGTTCCTCGACCAGGCGGCCAAGCGGAAGCTCGTGATCGTGCAGGCCAACCTGCGCGACAAGGCTTCGGGCAAGCTCCTGTTCAAGCCATACATCCTCAAGAAGAAGCAGGGCGTGACCGTGGCCATCGCCGGCCTCATCTCGCGCACCATTCCGCTCGGCGTGGCCCAGGACTCGACCATCGTCGACGATCCGCTGGCCACGGCGCAGAAGCTGGTGCCGGAGATGCGCAAGAAGGCGCAGGTGGTCGTGCTGCTCGCCCACATGGGCCGGGTCGACGCCGAAGATCTGGCGTCGCAGGTGCCGGGCATCGACGTCCTGGTCGTGGGTCACCACCCCGGCTTGGTCCTCACCAGCCGCAAGCTGGCCAGCACGGTTTCCGTGGCCTCAGGCGAGCAGGGGCAGAACATCGGTGAGACCTTCATCGACTGCGACGGCGGCAAGTGCACGGCGCGCGAGGGCAAGGTCACGATCCTCATGCCCGAGGTGGGCGAGCGGGCGGACATCGCCCAGCTCTCCAAGAAGCTCGAGGATGCGGTCAACGACAAGAATCGCCATATGAACCAGACCAACCTCGCGACGGCAACCACCCCGCACCCGGGCGCGCCCCACTACCTGGGCCAGGACGCCTGCGTCTCTTGCCACCAGCCGCAGTACGAGCAGTGGCGGACGACGGCGCACGCGCACGCCTTCGACACGCTGGTAAAGCAGTCGAAGGACGCGACCCCCGAGTGCGTGCAGTGCCACGTCACCGGCTGGACCAAGCCGGGCGGCTTCGTGAGCAGCGCGTCTTCGGGTGGGATGAGCAACGTGCAGTGCGAGGTGTGTCACGGCATGGGCACCGCGCACGACATGTTCTCGGCCAAGCCGGCCGCGCCGCCGGAAAGCTTGTGCGTGAGCTGCCACAATCCCACGAACGATCCTTCTTGGAATTACAGCGCCAAATTGGCGAAAGTCGTCCACTAAGCTCATCCTTCCGGCTCCGCGGCCTGGCGCCGCGGAGCCGGTTCATGAGGTGCCGCCGGTGAGCTCCGTTCCTTCCCGCCTCGCGGCCGTCCGCTATCACGAGACCATCCTCGACGTCATCGGCGGAACGCCGCTCATCCGGCTGCGCTCGCTTGCCAAGCGCGTGCCGCCGCTCGTCCTCGGCAAGCTCGAGTCCATGAATCCGGGCGGTTCGGTGAAGGACCGGATCGGCCTTTCCATGGTCGAGGCCGCCGAGCGCGCCGGGCACCTGAAGCCGGGCGGGACCATCGTCGAGTGCACGTCGGGGAACACCGGCGTGGGGCTCGCCTTGGTCGCCTGCCTCAAGGGCTATCGCGCCGTCTTCTGCATGCCCGACAAGGTGTCGAAGGAGAAGGTGAACCTGCTCAAGGCCTACGGGGCCGAGGTCGTGCTCTCGCCCACGGCGGTGGCGCCGGACTCGCCCGAGTCGTACTACCAGGTGGCGCGCCGCATCGCGCGCGAGCGCCCGGGCGCGTTCCTCACCAACCAGTACGACAATCCGGCCAATCCCGAAGCGCATTACAAGACGACCGGCCCCGAGATCTGGGAGCAGACGGATGGCAAGATCGACGTCTTCGTGGCTTCCATGGGCACGGGCGGCACCATCACGGGCGTGGCCAAGTATCTGAAGGAGAAGAATCCGGGCGTGCGCGTGGTCGGCGCCGACCCCATCGGCTCCATCCTCAAGCAGTACTTCGACACGCGCACCATGGGTGAAGCCCACACCTACAAGGTCGAGGGCATCGGCGAGGACTTCATCCCGGGCGTCTACGACTTCTCGGTCTTCGACGAGGTCATCGCGGTCAACGACCGCGACTCGCTCAATACCGCGCGGCGCTTGGCGCGCGAAGAGGGTTTGTTGTGCGGGGGGTCCGCCGGGACGGCGGTCTGGGCCGCCCTCCAGGTAGCCAAGGACATGCGCCACGACCAGGTCATGGTCGTCATCCTGCCCGACAGCGGTGAGCGCTACCTGTCCAAGGTCCACTCCGACGAGTGGATGCGCGACAACCACCTGCTCGACCCGGCGCGGGCGAGCGTGCGCGACATCCTGGAAGCCAAGTCGACGCCGCGCGGGATCCCGAACATCTTGTCGGTCGACGAGAGCGAGTCCGTGCGCAAGGCGGTGAGCCTGGTGCGGACCTACGACGTGTCGCAGCTCCCCGTGCTCCGGGGCACCGAGGTGGTGGGCACCGTGTTCGACGCCGAGCTGCTCAAGACCGTCCTCGAGGACACCTCGGCCATGGATGCCCCGGTCAAGAAGATCATGAACAAGCCCTTGCCGCAGGTGACGAGCGAGGAGCCCATCGCCAAGGTCACCCGCCTCCTGGCCGATCGCAACCCGGCCGTGCTGGTCCGGGAAGACGGCCATGTGATTGGAATCCTCACCCGCTTCGACGTCATCGGATTCATCGCCGAGTGAGGAGGAGCAGCCGATGAGGAGTCGCCGAGTGAGGAGTCCGCGATGAGCGCGCCGCCCGCCAAGAAGCGCACCGAAGCCGGTTTCGCCACCCGGGCCATCCATGCCGGGCTCGAACCCGACCCCGCCACCGGCGCCGTCTCTCCGCCCGTCTATCAGACCTCGACCTACGCTCAGGAAGAGATCGGCAAGCACAAAGGCTACGAGTACGCCCGCACCCAGAACCCGACGCGCGAGCGGTTGGAGCGCAGCGTGGCGGCCTTGGAGGGCGCGACCCACGGGCTGGCGTTTGCCTCCGGCATGGCGGCCACCTCGACCGTGCTCCAGCTGCTCAAAGGCGGTGATCACGTGGTGGCGTCGGACGACCTGTACGGCGGCACCTACCGGCTCTTCGAGCGGCTTCTGCGCGGCTACGGGCTCACCTTCACGCATGTCGACTCGTCCAGTGCGGCGGCTCTCGAGCGCGCGGTGACGCCGGAGACCCGGCTGCTCTTTCTGGAGACGCCGTCCAATCCCTTGATGCGCATCACCGATCTGGCGCATGCCGCTCGCCTGGCCAAGGCAGCTGGGGCGATCAGCGTGGTCGACAACACCTTTTGCTCGCCGGCCCTGCAGCGGCCACTCGAGATGGGAATCGACGTCGTCGTCCACTCGACCACCAAGTACCTGAATGGCCATTCGGACGTGGTGGGGGGGGCGGTCGCCACCTCGCGCGACGATCTGGCCGAGCGTCTGCGCTTCCTCCAGAACGCGGTGGGGGCGGTACCCGGTCCGTGGGACTGCTGGCTCGCGCTGCGCGGCATCCGCACGCTCGCCCTGCGCATGGAGCGCCACGACGCCAACGGCCGGGTGATTGCCGAGTGGCTGTCGCGGCATCCCAAGGTGAAAAAGCTCTACTACCCCGGTCTGCCCAGCCATCCGCAGCACGAGCTGGCCAAGCGGCAGATGCAAGGCTTCGGCGGCATGGTCTCGTTCGACCTGGGTAGCCTCGAAGCGGCGAACCGCTTTGCTCGCTCGCTTCGCGTGTTCACGCTCGCCGAGAGCTTGGGCGGGGTGGAGAGCCTGTGCTGCCACCCGGCCACGATGACGCACGCCTCCATGCCCAAAGCCGACCGCGAGGCGCGGGGTCTTACCGAGGGACTCATCCGCCTCTCGGTGGGCTGCGAGGACCCCCAAGACCTCCTCGCCGACGTCGAAGGGGCGCTCGAGGCAGTCTGATTCAACTAATTTTATTACAGTGGTTTACGGGTTATTTTGCGGTCCGCGTTTCGGGACGTCCGAGAGCTCTCTGCTGCCCTGCATTAAGCACTTGACCCTACTGTCCAGCGTCGGAAAATGCCTTGACGCCCTAAGGATAGGTTCCCTAACCTGCCGGCTAGTTTGTCCGGCGGCCGGGATCGGCCGGTCAGGGACATTGGACTACAGGGCGCCGCGGCGACTCGCCGGGGTTGTCCGCGGATACCGAGGAGGTGAGTCAAGAGATGCGCAAGTACTTGGCGCTCGTACTCGTGGCCGGTCTGGCCCTGAGTTCGGCGTTTGCTCTCACGGGTTGCTCGAAGAAGGAGTCCACGGAGTCCTCGACGACGGTGGAGCAGACGACGCCGGGCGGCACCATGAGTGACACGACCGGAGGCATGGACACCACCAGGCACGACTCCATGTAGTCCAGTCGTTTGCCGGAATGCATTCTGCGAGGGGGAGGGGCGCATTCGCGTCACTCCCCTTTTCGCTTGATCGCCTTTCCGATCCGGCGCGCTGCGGCGCATCGTTCTGGGCAACCTGGCTAACCCGGCTAACCCGGGCTCAGCCTGGGCCAACCCTGGGCCAACCTGGGCTCAGCCCTGAGCCAACCCTGGGCTCAGCCCTGAGCCAACCCTGGGCCAACCCGCGCCACCCGGGCCAACCCGCCGATTTTTCGTGAGCGGAGGAGCAACCGGGGGCGGGTGATTCCCGTAGTCGGTGGCGGATGCCGCTCCGGAGCATGCTGGCCGGACCAGGACACGGAGAAACCGAGACCATGACCACGAGCCAACCGATCCCTTCCTCTTCCTCGTCCGGGCTGCCGAGCAGCCCTGGACAGCAGCGCCAGCCGGCATTGCCGAGCGAGGGCGGACAGCAGCGCTGGAGCGGAAAGCAGCGCCAGCCCAGGCTGCCGACCACCGCGGTGGCGGGCCTCGCGATCCTCGCGTCGCTCGCCCTGGCGACCACGGGCTGCCGCAGCCACGCCAAGATGCGTTACGAGGAGCAGAGCCAGACCTCGATGCCCTTGGCGCCGCAAACGACCTTGCTGGTCGAGAATTCACGCGGCTCGGTGCGGCTCGAGCCGGGCGACTCGGGCACGGTCCGCATCGAGGCGAACAAGCGCGCCTACGCCTTCTCGGAGCGCGAGGCGAAGAAGCTCGCGGCCGAGGTCAGTGTCAGCGTCGATCGCGTCGGCGGCCGCATGGAGGTGCACGTCGAATACCCGCCCCGCTCGGTCTCGAGACACACCCACGTCGAAGTCTTCGGCGAGGACGTGACCCGGCGGCGCGCCGAGGTCGACCTGGTGGTGTACGTCCCGACGGGAACGCCGACCCGGGTCGAGACGCGCAGCGCCGATCTCACTGTGGACGGAACCTCGGGACCCCTCGAGTTCGGCACCACAAGCGGTGATGTCGACATCGAGAAGCACGCTGGCACCATCTCTGTCCGCAGTACGAGCGGAGACCTGTCTGGCAAGCAGGTGGAGGGCGACCTCGACATGAGCACCACGAGCGGCGACATGGAAGTCGAGCACGTGGGCGGTACCTTGCGCTTCGACTCGACGAGCGGCGACCTCGAAGCCACCGACGTGGACGGCTCGGTCACCGTGCGCACCGTGTCGGGCGACGTGGTGACCCGGCGGGCGGGGGGCGCCGTGCTGGTGACGACCACATCGGGAGACGTCTCGGTGAAGAATGTGCCCGGCGACGTCACGATCCGTACGGCAAGCGGTGACGTGACCACGGCGGTGATCTCGGCCATGAAGCACATCGCCATCGTGACCACGAGCGGGGGCGTAAATTTGACCCTGCCCGATCCGCTCATGGGCAAGCTCGACGTGCACACGTCGAGCGGTGAGGTCGAAGCCAAAGTCCGCATGCAGCTCGAGGCCAGCCCCACGCGCCGCCAGCTCGTGGCCTCTCTCGGCCCGGGCGACGCGATGACCACCGTCCAGACGTCCTCGGGGGACATTTCGATCTCTCAGGGAGGCGAGAAGCAATGAGCGCCCGGCGAGTTTTTGCAACGGCGGAGCCGGCGACCGAGCCGGTGGTGAAGCGGCATCGCCTGCTGTGGTCGGTCGTGGCCTTCGCGATTCTCTTGCTCGTGGTTGCGGCCATCGGTGCTACCGCCGCTCCGGCGCATGCCAAGGGGCGGGCGGCGCGTGCGCCGGCCCCTGCCACTCCGGCCCCGCCTGCTCCTGCGGCTCAGCCGGCGGAGCCGTCGCACACGACGCTCGACTTCCAACAGGGCACGGCCGACTCGCTGGCCTCGGACGACGATGACGCCAGCACCTCGAACTCGGTGTACTGGACCAAGAGCCATGGCGGGAACGGCGACCTCGTGCGCTTCGGTGAGGACGTCACGGTGCCGGTGGGACGAACCGTCCTGGGCGACGTGGTGGCCATGGGCGGCGACATCAACGTGTTCGGCAACGTCACTGGCGACGCCGTGGCCCTGGGCGGCAACGTGCACGTCCAGCCGGGCGGCGGAGTGCGCGGCGATGCGGTGAGCATCGGCGGCCGCGTGATCAACGACACGGGCCGGGCCTTGCATGGACCGTCGGTTTCGGTACCTTCGGTTCCACCCTGGCTGTTCAATTTCGACGTCATGAATCTCATTGGACAGGGGATCGCCGTGGTCAAGATTCTCTTCACTCTCCTCTTGCTCGCCGCGGGGGCGTGGGCGGCGAACGCTCTGGCTCCCGAGCGCTCCGAGCGCGCGGTGGCCTACATCCGGGCGCGGCCGGGCCTGGCGTTCGTGTGGGGGCTCGGCACGTTCATCGGCATCGCGCCCTCGGCGGTGGCGGTGGCGCTGTTCAGCGCTCTCCTGTGCATCACCCTGATCGGGATCCCGGTGGCCATCCTGCTGCTTGCCGCCTACGTCGTGGCGCTCATTCTGCTCATCCTGTGGGGATCGCTCATCGGCTCGGCGATCGTGGGCCGCTGGGTCTGGCACCGGCTGCGTCCGCTCGAGCCTGAGCCCAACCTGCTCAAGGCCATGCTGGTCGGCATCGCGACGCTCGCCGTGCCCAATATCGCGGGTCATCTGCTGCGCTCGCTCGGCACCATGGTGCCCGTCGCTTCGGGCCTCGGCATCGCGATCTGGGTGCTGGGCTGCCTGCTCGGCCTCGCGTTCTGGATGGTGGGCATCGGGGCGCTGATCGCGACCCGCGCCGGCATGCCGCCGCGCTTGGTGCCGGTGGCCCCGGGGGCCGTGCCGCCGATGCCGCCCGCCGCGCCCGCGGTGCCGGTCGCGCCCGTGGCACCGGTCGCACCCATGCCACCCATGTCGCCCGCGCCGCCGAGCGCGCCGGCCGTGGAGCCCTCGTCTCCGCCGCCCTACACGGCTTGATCCGGACGCTTTGATCCGGACACTCGTCGGGGTCGACACCGGCGGCACGTTCACCGATTTCCTCGTCGTTTCTCCCGCGGGAGTCGAGGCCTTCAAGGTGCCCTCGACTCCCCGCGATCCTTCCCGCGCTTTCGCCATCGGCCTCGAGGAGGCGCGCCGCCGCCTGGGCGGCGAGCCCGACCGCGTGGCCCACGGCTTCACCGTGGCCACCAATACGCTGCTCACGCGCAGCGGAGCGCGCACGGCGTTCGTGACCACCGAGGGCTTCGAGGATCTGCTGCTCATCGGCCGCCAGACGCGACCTTCTCTGTATGCGCTGGCCCCACGCGCGCCGGAGCCACTGGTGCCCCGTGGCCTCACCGTGGGCACGCGCGAGCGGCTGGGGCCGGACGGCGCTGTCGAAACGCGGCTGACCGCCGCCGAAGCCCGGCGAGTGGCCCGCGCCGTGGCGCGCCTGCGCCCACAGGCGGTGGCCGTCTGCTTTCTCCATGCCTACGCGCGCGCCGACCATGAGCGTGCGCTGGCCCGGGCTTTGCGCGCCGCCCTGCCGCACGAAGTGCCCATCTCGCTTTCGCACGCGGTGGCAGGGGAATATCGCGAGTTCGAGCGCGCTTCGACCACGGTGTTGAACGCCTACCTCGCGCCGCGCGTGAGCGCCTATCTCGGGCGGCTCGAGAGCGCCGCCGGGCGCCGCCTGCGCGTGCTCCAGTCCAATGGCGGCACGGTGTCGGCCGCGGCCCTTGCCGAGCGGCCGGTGCTGAGTGTGCTCTCGGGTCCCGCGGGCGGCGTTCTCGGCGCGACTCGCGTCGCCCGTGCGGTGGGGCTTTCGAACGTGCTCACGCTCGACGTCGGTGGAACCTCGACCGACGTCGCCGTCCATCCCGGTCGCCCGCGCGTTACCAAGGAAGCAATCCTCGACGGCGTGCCGATCCGCGTGCCCATGCTCGAGGTCGAGACCGTGGGTGCGGGGGGCGGCTCCCTCGCGCGGGTGGACGCGGGCGGAGCGCTCGCGGTCGGACCGGAGAGCGCAGGCGCCGATCCCGGTCCTGCCTGCTATGGCAAGGGCGGCGGCCCCACGGTGACCGACGCGCATGTCGTCCTCGGCCGCATCGTGCCCGAGCTGTTCCTGGACGGCGCGCTGGCGCTCGATGTCGACGCCTCGTGGCGTGCGCTGGAACGCCTCGCTCGCGGGCTGGGCTTTCGCGGCGTCGACGCCCCGCGCCGCGCGGCGCGTGGAGTGGTGGCCGTGGCCAACACCTCGATCGAGCGAGCGCTGCGCGTGATCTCGGTGGCGCGCGGGCATGACCCGCGCGGTTACGCCCTGGTGGCGTTCGGTGGCGCCGGGCCGCTGCACGCGGCCGAGCTGGCGCTGGGCCTGGGCGTGAGCGAGATCCTCGTGCCGCCGCGCGCCGGACTCTTGTCGGCTTGGGGGCTGCTCGGCGCCGAGGAGACGCACCCTCTGTCGCGCACCGTGCTCTGGCCGCTCGATGCGGGCGCGCCGGCCCGGCTGCGCAGCGCCTTCGCCGCGCTGGAGCGCGATGCGGCGCGTCGCTTTGGCCGCGGACTCGGCTTTCGCAGGAGCTTGGACGTGCGCTATCACGGTCAGTCGTTCGAGATCGAGATCCCGATGTCGGCGAATCTGGCGCGCGACTTCCACGCCGCGCACCGGCAGCGCTATGGCTACGCGCGCCCCGGGCGCGCCATCGAGATCGTGAATCTGAACCTGGAAGCGCACCGGCCGGGGCCCCGGCTCCCCATGGCGCGCGCCCGCCGCCGACCGCGCCCCGAGCCGTGGGGAAGGGTGGCGCTCGATACGGGTGCGCGTGTGGTCCAGGCCCCGGTGTGGCGGCGCGAGCGCCTGGGACTGGGCGCTCGCGTCACCGGCCCGTGCCTGGTGGTGGAGTATGGCGCGACCACTTATGTGCCGCCACGCTTCACGGCGTCGATCGATGCGCGCGACAACCTGCGCATGCACCGGAGCGGACGGTGAAGCGCCGGACAATGAAGCGCCGGATAACGAAGCGCGGGACACCGAAGCGCGGGCCGACGAAGCGCGCGCCCTTGCAGCGCCGGGCACCGGACCCCATCCGGCTTTCGTTGTATCGCCATCTCTTCGCCGCGGTGGCGGAAGAGATGGGCGTCGCGCTGGGCCGAAGCGCCTACTCGGTCAACATCAAGGAGCGGCGTGACTACTCGTGCGCGCTCTTTGACGCGCGCGGCGACCTCGTGGCCCAGGCCGCGCACATTCCGGTTCATCTCGGGTCGATGCCGCTCTCCGTGCGTGCGGCGCTTCGCCTCGGCCCGCTCGCGCCCGGCGACGTGGTCATGGTCAACGATCCCTATGCCGGCGGTACGCACCTTCCCGACATCACGCTGGTCCAGCCCGTGTTCCTAGGCCGGGAGCGCGCGCCAACCTTCTTCGTCGCCAACCGCGCCCACCACTCCGACGTCGGCGGCATGAGCCCTGGCAGCCTGCCTCTGGCCACGCACATCGTGCAGGAGGGCGTGCGCATCCCACCTGTGTTCCTGGTGCGGCGCGGCCAGTTCCAGAGCGACGTGTGGCGGCTCGTGCTCGCCAACGTGCGCACGCCGGAAGAGCGCGAAGCCGACCTGGAAGCACAGCGCGGCGCCAACGCGCTCGGCGAACGCCGGCTGCTCGAGCTGGCCGAGCGCGCCGGGCGCGCCGAAGTGCTGGCCTACGCCGGTCATCTGCTCGATTACGGCGAGCGCGCGGTGCGTACCGCACTGGCGCGCGTGCGGCCGGGCCGCTACCGCTTCGCCGACTTCCTCGACGACGATGGAATCGGCTCGGGGCCGATCCGGATCGCCGCGACAATCACGGTGCCCGGTCGTTCCGGACGCGGCAGCGCCGTCGTCGACTTCACGGGCACGGCGCCGCAAACGCCGGGGCCAGTGAACGCGGTCGAGGCCATCACGCTCTCGTGTGTGCTCTACGTGTTCCGCTGCGTGGCGGGAGCGATGATCGGCGACGACGTGCCGGCCAACGCGGGTGCGCTCCGGCCCATCGAGCTGGTGCTGCCGCCGCACTCGATCGTGCACGCCGACCCGCCGGCGCCCGTCTCGAGCGGAAATGTCGAAACGTCCCAGCGCATTGTCGATGTTCTGCTGGGTGCGCTGGCGCATGCCTTGCCCGAGCTGATCCCAGCGGCGAGCGCCGGGACGATGAACAACCTTCTCCTGGGCTCGGCCGATGGACGCTTCACCTATTACGAAACAATGGGCGGCGGCCACGGCGCCTCGCGCGGCGCCGACGGCGCGAGCGGGTTGCAGTCGCACATGACCAACACGCTGAACACGCCTTCGGAAGCTCTAGAGCACGCGCTGCCCGTGCGCGTGCGGCGCTACTCGCTCCGCCGGGGGAGCGGGGGCCGCGGACGCTGGAGCGGCGGTGAAGGCCTGGTGCGCGAGATCGAGATGCGTGCCGCGGCTGAGATCACCGTCGTGTCGGAGCGGCGCGTGCTCGCGCCCTGGGGCCGGGCCGGCGGCGCCCCCGGCGCGCGCGGGCGCAACTCCGTCGTTCGACGCGGTGGCCGCATCGAGCCTCAGCCCGGCAAATTCCAGGCAAGCCTCGAGCCCGGCGACCGCGTGCGCGTGGAAACGCCGGGTGGAGGTGGGTGGGGCAAGGCCCGAACCTCGCGGGACAGACCCGCTAGAAAGAAGCGCCGCTAGGGCAACCTAGGCGCTGCGATCCTTTTTCTTCTCCGCACGCGAGGCGCGCGCCTGCTCGCGCTTTTTCTCCATGAACGTTGCGCCGAACACTCGATCCGCTTCGTATTGATTGTGCGCGCGACAGCGCAGCCGGATCCGATCCACCGTGGCCTTTCCGCCCCTCGCCACGGGATCGATGTGGTCGTACTCCAGATAGTCGCGTGATTCGCAGCGGGTTCCGTCCTCGGCGACGAACGTGCATCGGCCTTGGTCGCGCTCCCACACCGCTCGACGCACGTGAGGCGGAACGTATCGAGGGTTGAGGCTAAGCCCATGCCCGCCGGCGGATTGCCCGGCTGCCCGCCGAGTCGTTGTGAGGCCGAACTTCTGTTTCTCTTGATGGCGAATCAACAGATCGATGGACCGATCGTAGATCAGGGCAGCGCTTCGGGACGGAATGACGTGGCTCATCAGCTCACGGGCATAGCGTAGCTTCCATCCCTTGATCCGAAGGGAGATGTTCTCCCATTCGCTCGAAGGGGCCCAACTTGGAGCCGCCTGAGCATGCGCTGGCGCATGCTCTCCAGGTTCCAGGAAGGTCGATTGCCCGGCGAGCACGAGATCCGGCACCGGTGGATTCGGGGCAGGGGGAGTCGGATCTCCGCCAGGGGTCGCACTCCCCAGAACATGCGCTGGCGCATGTTGCTCCTCGGCAACAGTGGGATTTGCCAGGCCGCCATCCTCTTTGGCACCCGATACGCCATCCGATCCAGCACGTGATCCAATTTCAGGTCCGGTCTCAGGCTCGGCCGAGGCCGGCTGCGTATGCGCTGGCGCATGTGCGCCCGCCTTGGCCTGGGCCACCAGAGCTGTGAGCAAGTCCGGCTGGGCAAATCGGCGGCGAAGCCATTCTTTGATTTCCCATTTGCAGCGATGGGTCGCGGCGGCAATGAGCTCGTCGGCGTTGTCCGCGTTGATGTGCGGTGCCAGCAAGCAGATGGCGGTCAAATGCAAGCGCCCGTCGTCGAGCGCGACGAAGAGAGCCGGGATTTCCCGGGCCTTTCGCGCGGCCTGGATCCGCTTCGATGCCGCGTCGTCGGAATAATGGAGACGCCGGGTGCAGTAGGCGTGCATGGAGGCATAACCGGCCGACTGGTACATCTTGCGCCGGTCCGCCTCGGCGATTCTCGGAAGAATGTATGCCGTCGAGTGGCGTTCGGTGTTTGCGGCATCGTCCAAATCGCGGGAAAGCTCAGGTGTAGTCATGTGATCGACAACAATCCAATCGGCGCTCACCAAAGGGCCCTTCTTCGGGGGCGCAGAGGCAATCGATCAGGGGCAGCTGACTGGCAGTCTTAGGGGGAGCGACTCTCAGTGGGGGACGGCTCCCCCGAATCGAATCACACATCCAGCCACGGTGCGAAGAAAAAAGAGAGCTCCCGCGCCGCGATGCCCCGGCGCGAGCGCTCCAGCCCAGCCCAGCCCGCCCTTCTTATGGCGTGCCCTTCTTGCGGCGTGCCCTTCTTGCGGCGTGCTCTTCTTGTCTGCTCTTTCTTACA
>DASYSL010000113.1:0-1904 GCA_036003365.1 Candidatus Eiseniibacteriota bacterium | reverse complement strand
TTCTTCGGGCTCATGTCGGGGCAGGGCTTGCGGCCTTATCGCTGGCTTGGCCTCGCCGCCGGCTTCGCCGTCGCCTGGTTCGTGTATGCCGGCCTGCCCACCCACGCCAATCTCTTCCTGAGCGCCTTCCTGCTCGGCGTCATGTCGCTCGAGCTCTTGCGCCCGCGCGACCAGGGTGTGGCGCCCATGAGCGTCACCCTCTTCGGCGTGCTCTACGTCGGCTGGCTCTCGGCGCATCTCCTTCTTCTGCGCGAGCTGCCACGAGCCATGGGCATGCCGTACGCGTCCGGTGCCGCATTCGTGTTCCTGGTATTCCTGACGACGTGGGCGTGCGACACCGCGGCCTATGCGGTGGGCTCGACCATCGGACGGCGCCGGCTCTTGCCCACCGTGAGTCCCAAGAAATCGGTCGAGGGCTCGATCGGCGGGTTGATTGCCGCCGTGCTCGCCACCTGGCTCGCGCGCGTGTGGTTCGCGCCCTTCTTGCCGGCGTGGCACGTCGTGCCGCTCGGTCTTGCGATCGGGGTTTTCGCCCAGGTCGGCGATCTCGCCGAGTCGCTCCTCAAGCGCACGAGCCGGGTCAAGGATTCGGCCATGATCATTCCCGGTCACGGCGGCGTCCTCGACCGCTTCGACTCGCTCTATTTCACCGCGCCGCTCGTCTACTACTACCTGAAGCTCGTGCTCTACGGGGCGCGCTAGTGCGCACCGTCTCGCTCCTCGGCTCGACGGGCTCGATCGGCAAGGCCACGCTCGACGTCGTGCGCGGCCAGGCGCACACCTGGCAAGTGGTGGCGATCGCCGCCGGCCGCGACGTCGATGGATTGGTGGCGCAGGCGGCCGAGCTCGGCCCGGCCCTCGTGGCCATCGGCGACGTCAAGCTCCTCCCCGAGCTCGGCGCCCGCATCGCGGCCCTGGGTGGCGGGGCCGCTCGTGCGCGAGTCGTGGGCGGGGCCGAGGGCGTGATCGAGGCCGCGCTCACGGGCGACATCGTGGTCAACGCGCTGGTCGGTGCTGCGGGGCTCGCCCCCACGCTCGCCGCCATCGAGCGCGGCGCGCGCCTCGCCCTCGCCAACAAGGAGAGCCTGGTCGTGGCCGGCGAGTGGGTGACGCGCCGGGCACGCGAGTGCCGTGCCGAGATTTTGCCGGTGGACAGCGAGCACTCGGGACTCTTCCAGTGTCTGGCAGGCGGCGACCTGGACGCCGTCGAGCGCCTCGTCCTCACCGCTTCCGGCGGTCCCCTGCGCCGCCATCCCGACTGGCGCCGCGCGCGCCCCGACGAAGTGCTCGCCCATCCCGTGTGGCGCATGGGCCGGCGCATCACGACCGACTCGGCGACGCTTCTCAACAAGGGCTTCGAGGTGATCGAGGCGCGCTGGCTCTTCGGCGTCGGCCTCGAACGCATCGACGTCCTCGTGCACCCGCAGGCCATCATGCACGCGCTCGTGGAGTGGAAGGACGGCTCGCAGGTGGCGCAGCTCTCGCTGCCCGACATGCGGCTGCCCATCCAGGTGGCGCTGTCGTGGCCCGAGCGGCTGCCGGCGCCGATTCCGCGCCTCGATCTCGCGGCCTTGGGCTCGCTCGAGTTCGAGCCGGTCGATCCGGCGCGCTTCCCTCTCTTCCGGGTGGCGCGCGAGGCCGCGCTCGCCGGCGGTCTCGCCCCGGCCGTGCTCAATGCCGCCGACGAAGAGGCGGTGACCCTCTTCCACGAGGAGAAGATCGGCCTGGGCGAGCTGGTCGACACGCTGGAGCGCGTGGTCGACGCGTGTCCCGAGGGCCAAGCCGACTCGCTCGCGGCCATCGTGGAGGCGGATCGCTGGGCCCGCGAGGAGGTCCGACGGGTTGCCGTGGGCTCGTGAGCGATCCGATCTCGCGCATTCTCGTCCTTCGCCGCCGCGCCCTCG
>DASYSL010000112.1:0-4415 GCA_036003365.1 Candidatus Eiseniibacteriota bacterium | reverse complement strand
GGCGAAGTGCTCGCCGCCCTCAACCAGGAGCTGGCGCGCTATCACCAGCCCGAAAAGTTCGTGTGCCTGGCCTACGCCGTGGTCGACGCCCCATCACGCACCGTGACCTGGGCCAACGGCGGCCTGCACCCGCCGCTCTGGGTGCGGCCCGGCGACGGCGTGCATCCCCTGCCGGTGGGCGATTTGATCCTGGGCGTGCAGTCGGAGACGCGCTACCGCGAGCACGAGGTGCACCTGGTGCCCGGCGAGTCGGTGGTGCTCCTGACCGACGGCATTCTCGACGCCCGCTCCGGCAACGAAGACTTCGGCGCCGCTCTCATGCCCGAGTGCCTGACGCGCTGGGCCCACCTGCGCGCGCCACGCCTACGCGATCGCCTCTTGGCCGAAGCCCGCGCCTTTCACCGCACCGGCGTGGCCGACGACATGACCGCGGTGGTGTTGCAGGCGGTTTAAGAGTTTTCTATGACCGACCCGTCGGGCAGGCACTCGCTCCGCGAAATCGTTTGAAAAGTGGGACCCAATTTCAAAGCGTTTGAAATCTTGGCTCGCATTTCAAACCGCGGCGCGAAAACAGACCCCGGGGCTGAGCCCTACGCCTCGCTTCCGGACGCGGTCAGTGAGTCACATGTTCTGGAACATGCGAGTGGTCCAGCTCCCCTGGTGAACCGAGACCTTGCGGCAGCTGAACGGTCCATCCGCCCCGAGTGGACTACTCACTCGCCCTGGGGCGAGTGAGTGGTCCACCTTCCCCTTGTGACCACTTCGTCGCTTTTGGGCCCTGAGCCCCACTTGCATGCTCGCCTGCCTTCGGACCCGCACGGTCGAATAAGGACTTAGCTCACCCACTCAAGATTTCCGAGCCAGAGACGATAACCGTGGTGGGTCGGGAGGATGGTTCTCTCGCCCAGCCCCGCCCGCGCCGACGCGTTCGCCGGCGACTCGAACCGGGGAGGATCCGATGAAAGACTGGCTCCATGTGAGTTGGAGCGAGTGGTCGGACATCTTCTGGTGGATTCGCCACTAGCTTGAATGCGGGGCGGCCGTGCACATGCGCGGCCGTTCTTGTTTTCAGCCGACGGCTTCCACCAACTCGCGCACAAAGCTCTCCGCCTCGGCGAGCGCGGCATCAGTGCCGCTCGCCCGCGCCTTCTCGATGCGCTCGCACAGCGCTGCCCCCACGATCACTGCATCGGCGATTTTCGCCACCTGCGCCGCCCGCGAAGCATTCGACACGCCGAATCCCACGCCCACCGGAACATCGGTCACCGCGCGCACCGCGGCCACCGTCGGCTCGAGCTCTTCGGAGAACGCGCGCGCGGCGTCGCCCGTGATCCCCGTCCGCGACAAGCAGTAGACGAAGCCGCGCGAGCGCCGCGCCAGCTCGGCGCGCCGTGCCGGGCTTGTGGTCGGCGCAATCAGCAAGATCGTATCGAGGTCACAAGCTCGCAGCGCCTCCCATACATCCGGGCGCTCCTCGGGCGGCAAGTCGGAGATGATCACGCCCGCCACGCCCGCGGCCCGCGCCTCGGCCGCGAATCGCGAGGCCCCATATGCCAAAACCGGATTGGCGTAGGTCATGAATACCAGCGGCACATCGCGAAACGCCGCTGCCGCCGCCAAAGCATGCGCGACCCCCGCGCCATGCGCCAACGCCACTTCCGAAGTCCGCTGAATCGCCGGGCCGTCCGCCAGTGGATCGCTAAAAGGAATACCCAGCTCGATCGCCGCCGCGCCCCCGCGCGCCAGAGCACGCAGCAACGGCACCGTCGCCTCCAACCCAAGATGCCCCGCGGTCACAAAAGGCACGAGGCCCGCCTGGTCGCGCTCACGGAGCGCGCGCAGACGGGCCTCCAGCGGAGACAAAGAGTTCTTAGTTACGCGAGGGCTGCTCGAGACCCGAAGGGTCATACGGCTCGAAGCCGTAATACGGCGAGTAGGGCGAGCCGAAGCCCTGATACTGCAAAGGCGAGCGCACGTCGTGATAGCTGAAGCGCACGAGACTGTTGGCGCCCGGCCTCCAGTCCAACGAGAAGTTCTTCACGAACAGGCCGCTGAAGCCCGGATTGTAGGCCGCGCTGCCATAACCAAGCCTCGAGCTCGAGCTGCCCGGCGTGTAGGCCGCGCCGAGATCGAGTTTCATGGTCAGCGGATTGGCGAGCTTGTAGCCAAAGCTCGCGGTGTAGAGACCCGCGGTGCCGCGGTAATAGCCGCCGGTCGACGCGCCGACTTCAACCGACTGGTGGAAGCTCATGCGCGAGGGATTGAAGAAGGCGCCCATGGGCAGCGCGCTCGAAGACGACGAGGAAGCCGCGCTCGGAATCGGCGCCGCCGTCACGGCAGGCGGCGAGGCAGGCGCGGCAGCAGAATCGTCGGCGCGCGCCGTCGCGATGGACAGCGCCATACACAGCACAACGACGGCGACCGCGGTGACGATGGGGCTCGTACGGCGCATGCCTTGGGCTCCTTGGCTCGAAAGCCGAGTTCGCGCGAGGGCTTGCCGGCGGCGTCCGGCAAACTCAGTTTCGGGCACCGGACAAGCCCTGTCAACGGCTTGGCAAATCCTTGAATAGCAAGCGCCCCGGGGCGTTTCCACCCCGGGGCGCCAAGCTCAATCCCTACTAAGCCGCTTCGTCCTCGATTACCAGCCGAATCGAGATCTCGCGCAGCTTCTGACCGCGCGGCAGGCGAATCGGCACCACCATCTCCTGGGGCGCGGAAGCGGGAGCGGAAGAAGGCCCCGCCATGCTCGCCGGACCCTCGAAGCGCTCGCCCATGGGCGACGGTGCAGGCCCTGGCATCGACGGACGCGGCGCCGGTGCGGGCAGCGTCACTTCCCTGCCGTACGCCGGTTCGCTTGAAGTCGAAGCGCCACCGTTCCACCCCGAAGCTCCCACCGGAGTCGGCGCAGGCGCCGGCGAAGAACCACGCGAAGGAGCAGGCGCCGCAGCATCGGGAAAACGGCTCGGACGCGCACCGGCCGTCGCCGCCGACGCCGAAACCGGCGACGGGGTCGACAACGGCGTGACGGTCGAAACCGAAGGGGTCGTCGGGCTCGGAGCCGGCGCAGGCGCAGAGCTCGCCGAGCGGTTGCCGCCCGTCTGGCGCTTGAGGTCGCGCGTCACGCGCTCGAGCAGCATCTTGGAGACGATCTGGAACGTCTCCATGACGCCCTTGCCCTGCGTGGCTACGGCTTCCATGCACGGCACCTTCTGCGGGTTCAGCTCGCGCTCCAGCTCCTCCAACGTATACACGTCGGGCAAATCGCGCTTGTTGTACTGAATGACCCAAGGCAGGTCATCCAAGTTCACTTTGTATTCGGCCAGGTTGGCGCGCAGGTTCGAGAGCGACTCCTTGTTCTCGTCCATCTTGCCGCGCTCGGAGTCGGCCACGAACACGATCGCGTCGGCGCCCTTGAGCACCAGCTTGCGGGTGGCGTTGTAGAACACCTGGCCCGGGACGGTATAGAGCAGGAAGCGAGTCTTGAACCCGAGGACCTCACCCAGGTCGAGCGGCAGGAGGTCGAAGAACAGCGTGCGGTCCGACTGGGTCTTCATGGAGACCATCTTGCCGCGGCTCGTCTCCGGCACGGTCTCGTAGATCGCCTCGAGGTTGGTCGTCTTCCCCGAGAGACCCATGCCGTAATAGACGAGCTTGGCGTTGATCTCCTTACCCGAATAGCTGACGACGACCACGGTGGGAATCCTCCTGCAAGAGGTCCGGCCGGGGTCCCATCATGGGTCCCATCCCCCGGCATCCGCCGAATTTCAAGCACGATGCGTGCCACCCCCCTGCAGAAAACCATGCGCGAGCGCGGCAAGCGCATGACACGCAATGCAGGACTCGCGCCCGCGCCGCGACCGCGTGCAAAACCGCAATTGGCAAAGGCAAAGGAGCGCTGCCGTGCAGCCTGCACGGCGCCGCCAGAGGGTGATTCCTTGTCGAAGAGGGAAAGGTCTAGCCGGCCTTGGCGCTCGTCTCAGGGGCGAAGGCGCCGCCGCCCGCCTGGCCCTCGCGCGGCCGGAACCACACGCCTTCGCGCTCGCGCATCCACGGTTTGGGATTGCCGAAGTCCTCGAGCACGCCGTAGTGGCGCAGGAGCACATCGCGCACTACGCCCGCATCCTCGGCCGGTGCGTAGCGCACGACGCGGTTCAACATCCCGATCCGCGAGTCGAAGTAATAGAGGGAGATCTCGGTCACGCGCTCGGTCGGCACCTTGACCCCGGCCGCGCCCGCCGAGCCTTCCAGCTCGGCCCACACGGAGGCGGAGATGCCGCGCACCTCGAAGCCATGGCGCTCGGTCATGAGGTGCTCCCACAGACCGAGGATTTCGAGCGGAACGTAGCGGACCGTAGCGGCGCCCCCAGGGCGGCCGAGGTCCACGCGAGCCAGCTTTTGATTGGACATGCGGCTCC
>DASYSL010000111.1:0-18209 GCA_036003365.1 Candidatus Eiseniibacteriota bacterium | reverse complement strand
GCAGGGCCACGCCAACCACGCGCGCACCGCGCGTGTCGAAGGTCACGTCGTAGAGCGAGTTGCCCACGGTGAACTGCTCGGACTTGGCGCCCAGCGCGGAGGCGAACGCCGAGGGCCGGCCGATGCTCGTGCTGTCCGTGGGAAGCACGGTGCGCGCCTTTCCGGCGGCCGTGGATTCAGCAGCCGACTGCGCCGGCGTGGAGACGACACGACTGGGATGCGGCGCCAGACCCGTCCACTGCAGCAACCGCGGGACGAGAAGGAGAACGAGGGCCGAGAGAACGATGGCGAGAAGAGTCCTGCGGTCCACTCAATGTCCTCGAAGGAAGGGGAAAGAAAGCGAATCCGGAACCGGGTCGAGACCGCGGCCTCCCAGCGGATGACAGCGCAGGAGGCGCCATGCGGCGAGCCACACGCCGCGCGCCACGCCATGGCGCGCCAGCGCCTGCTCGGCATACGCCGAGCAGCTCGGCACGTAGCGGCAGTTGGCTCCCAGCAAAGGCGAAACGCAGCGTCGATAGGCGCCCAGGCAGGCGAAGAGCCAGCGGCCGGCCAGGGACACGTAGGTGACGCCTCGACTCATGCGTGCCTCGTCACGAAGGGAGAGTGCGGGACGGTTCGGCGAGAACGCCGACTTGGGACAGACAGCGGCGCAGCGCTTCGACGAGATCGCCGAAGTCTAGTGTTCCGGTCGTCGGAGTCGCAATGACGACCACGTGCCAGCCCAAGTCGCCCAGCTCCGGCCACACCAGGCGCACAGCTTCGCGCAAGCGGCGCTTGGCGCGATTGCGGCGCACGGCGTCGCCCACTTTGCGGCTCGCCACGATGCCCACGCGGGTCGGTGCTTCGGCCAGCGCGAGCGCGAGGCAAACGACTGCCGGCGAGCGTGATGCGCGACCTCCGTCGTAGACGGCCCGGTAGTCGCGCTCCCGGGTCAGTCGGCGGTGGCGCGGCAACATGAGGATCGAGGAGCCGGCGAGTGGCACCGAAGGGCTGGAGATCGATGCCGAGTCGGTGAGGATCCGTGCGGCGCGGGGCTACGCGCGAGAGCTCGAGACGGTGAGGCGCTTGCGGCCTTGGGCGCGCCGGCGGCTGAGGATCTTGCGGCCGTTCTTCGTCTTCATGCGGGCGCGGAAACCGTGCACCTTCCGGCGCCGCCGCTTGTGCGGCTGATAGGTACGCTTGCCTTTTGCCACAATTCCTCCGAAACGCAATCGATAGCAGCGGTGGGTACGATCCGGAACCGTCTCGAATCGCGGGTCGGACCGCACCTTACGTACCGTGGGCGCCAGGGTCAAGGACCCGGGCGGCCGAGCCCAACCACGTCTTGCGCCTTCCGAACCGGTGTGGAAGGCTTTCGGCGTGCCCTCGAGAGTTTGGGACCGCGCCTTTTCCATCCTGATCGTCTTCGCCCTCGCCATCGTGACGGCGGTCGTCCGGGCTTCCGCGGCTCCGGACATCGAGTCGTCCGCGCCCGGAACCTCCCCCGATTCAGCGAGCGACACGCAGGGCTTCGAGCATCCGGTCGCGATCATTCCCGAGATGGGCCTGTGGGTCGACGGCATCGCCGAGCTGGGCTACGCCAAGAAGACCGGCCTCGTCCTGTGGTGGAATCTCGAGAAGGAGCGCGTCACTGCGCACAACTCCCGCGTCGACTGGTCGCGCGTCAGCTTTCGGGTTCGCGCGTCGGTCTACGACACGACGGGCAAGCAGGTGGAGAAAGAAGAGAGGTTGGTCGATCCATTGCAGACCGGTCTCGAAGGGGAGCATGGTGGATTCCCGGCGCCGATTCGCATCCCGCTCAAGGCCGGAGTCTATCGCGTGCATCTCGAGGCCTATCCGCTTATCTCGGCGTCGGCGGCCGGCCTCGATTCGGTTCCGCGTGGCGTCGCCGACGCCACCGCCATCATTCCCGAGCTGTCGCACCGGCGCGTCGGGTGGAGCATCGGCGACCCGCTCTTCCTCGAATCGGCGAAGAAATGGGAGCCGGGGTCGTCGGACGATCGCACCTGGTACGACTGGACCGTGCACCCCAATCCCTCGCGCACGCTCTCGACCCATGGCAAGACGGGGCAGCTCGCCTTCGAAGTCGTGCGCTCCTTCGAGTCCGTGCCGCGCTGCGGGGCCAACACCTGCCGCGTGGTGATCACGGTGAACGACGCCGCGGGCGGGATCGTGCTGCAGGAGCTTCGCCCGGTGCCGGAACCGGCGACGTCGAGCGCCTATCTCGTGCCGCTCGATGCCAGCGGGCTCACGCCGGGACGCTACAGCGTCACCATCGAGATCTTCGAGGCCAAGGAGCGCGAGGCGGCCATCCGTCGGGAATTCTCGATTTCCTCTTAGCGCATCTCCTCGCCGCGCGTCTCCCCTCGCGCGACGAGGAGCCTGGCTTCTGCATCCCTACGGATTCACGACCACGGATCCGTTCATCGTGTGCCCCGACACGGTGCAGTGATAGGTGAAGGTTCCCGCATTCGAGAACAGATGGCTTCCGGTGCTGCCGGGCGCGATGGCCATGTTGTAGCTCTCGCCCGCGGTCGTGCTCGTCACCGTGTGCGTCTGGCTGTCGTTGTTCTTCCAGATCACGGTGGTGCCCGCCGCCACGGTCACCGGATCGGGTGCATAGGCGTTGGCGCCCATGTTGAATGCGTTCATGACGATCGACACGTTGGCCGTGGGCCCGCTGACGACCGGATTGTTCGACTTCGACTTGTTGCATCCCGCGAGAGCGAGGGCCGCGATGGCGAGCGCGAGACCGGACCGGCGCAGGGTGGAAAACGCAGCATGGGTGTTCATGGATCCTCCGCTAGAAGTGGAACGGCTCGCAGCGCGGGGCCGGTGCGCGCGCGAGAGGATCGCCCGGGGGGAAGTGCGAGCGGCGATAGAGGAAGCGTAGCACTAGAGGACGATCCGGCGACGGGGCCGGAGCGCGGGGCTCGGAAAGAAGGATCTAGTCCGTCAGCTCCGAGGCCGCGATGCCCTGCTCGGCAGCGCGCAGGGCGTCCACGATCACACGCTTCCGACCCTTGGATGACGGGGCGTGGAGATCGATTCGCTCCGGGGGGCACACCTGCCCCTCCGCATCGCGCAGGAGCTTGAGCGTGGGGGCGGTCACGTCTTCCTGGCTCGGGAAGAGCACGACCCCGATCTCGCCCGTGTTGAGCCTGACCACCGAGCCCGGCGGGTAGATGCCCACCGTGCGGATGAACACCTTGAGCAGCGTGGTGTCGAAGCGGTCGGCGAGGTTGGTCGTCATGTAGTGCAGCGCCTCGTACGGCGTGAAGGGATCCTTCTGGTACGAGCGGTGCGCGGTCATGGCGTCGAAGCAGTCGCAGATGGCGATGATGCGCGAGAACAGGTTCTGCGCGCGCGGACGGTGCAGCCGCGGATAACCCGAGAGGTCGATGTTCAGGTGGTGCTCGTATGCGGTCACCATGGCGCGCATGGCGAGCGACGACAGGCCGTGCAGCTTGGTGATGATCTTCACGCCTTCGATGGGGTGGGTCTTCATCACCGCCCATTCCTCGGGCGAGAGCTTGCCGGGCTTCTGCAAGATGGCGTTGGGGATGCGCACCTTGCCGATGTCGTGGAACAGACCGGCCACGCCGAGCTGCGACAGCTGCTGCTTGGAGAGGCCGATGCGGTTGCCCATCGTGATCGCGAGGATGGCGACGTTCACGCAATGCTGGTACGTGTACTCGTCGTAATCCTTGAGCGTCGTCATGCCGAGCAGCGACAGCTCCTCGGAGAGGATGAGGTCGACGATCGACTGCACGGCGCGCTTGGCGTGGCGCAGATCGACGCGGCGTCCCTGGCGCGCGCACAGCATCACCGACTTGGTCGAGTGCATGGCGCGCAGGAACGACTTGCGCGCCACCGCGCGCTGCGACTGCGACTCGTTCTCCGACTCCTCGATCGGCGCCGCCAATTCGCGGATGGGCCACAGGTGGACCACGTTCTGCGAGCGCAGCTTGTGCTCGAACGCCTCCACGGGCGCCGACGTCGCCGCCGTCGTCTCGTCTGGCGCCGGCCACTCGAAGAAGGCGCGCGAGAAATCGACGATCTCCTTGGACTCGAGGCCGGGGCTGAAACGGATGCCGGCGAGGGCGCGGCGCGAGAACTCGTCGACCAGGAATTGATGGCTCGCCTGGCCGACCACGTCGACGCGCAGGCGCAAGTCGTTCACGTACAAGCTGTCGCTCAGCACCTGCAGGCCGAAGCCCGCGCGCTCGAGCTCGAGCATGGTCGCGAGCGCGTCGGACAGGTTCGACAGGGCCTGCGTGTAGGCAACGTTGCGCGAGTCGTAGAGGCGCGACGTCTTCCAGAAGACGGCGAGGTTGGTGGCCAGCTGGCGCCCGGCCACGGTGACGCGCGAGGCGTGCGCCTCGTCGCGCTCGCGCGGCGCGGTCCTTTGCGAGTGGGCTCCGAGCGAGCTCATGCGGCCTTCCGCTGTGGGGAATCGGTGACAGCCTTGTCGCCGCCGAAGACCTCGGCCAGCGCGCGCCGGCAGGCGTTACGCGGCCCGGGGAAAATGCTGCGCGCGTGGCGCTCGAGGAACGAGCGGTCGTCGCCTTCCGCGGTCTTGGCGATGGCCCAGGCGGCGAGCAGGCGGCGCTCGGCGGCGCCCGGGTCCGGCCACCAGCTCTGGTGCGAGGCCCAGTCGCGCAGGATCTTCCTTACGCGCGGGTTGGGAATGCGCGCCATCGTCTCGAAATAGGCGCGCTTCTCGGGCCAGGCGCGCTCGCGGAAGCTCGCTTCCTCGGCAATGCCGAGCAGCGACTCGCCCATTTCTCCGTGGGCGAAATCGCGCGCCGCGTTGAGGGCGGCGCCGCGCACCTGCGCGTCAGGGTCCTCGAGGGCTTTGACCACGCGGTCGCGCACTTCGGGACGCGCGGCTGCGCCGCGAGCCACGAGCGCCGACAGCGCATCGCGGCGCACGCGCGCTTCGGAATGCTCGCAGGCCTGGACCAGCGCCGGCTCCACTTCCTTGGCCGGACAAGCGCCGAGTGCCGCCATCATGTGGATGGCGGGCGTCCCGGTGGCGCGCATCAAGCGCTCGCGCACGCGCCCCACGCTGAGCGGCGCCAGTAAGGAGAGGCCGGCCGCGAGCTGCGGATGCAGCGTCTCCTCATTGGGATCGCACAGGAAGTCGCACACCGGCTCGATGGCAGCCGAGCCGAGATGGGCGGCGAACTCGGGCAACGACGCGGTGTCGGCCTCGGTGAAGTGATGGATCGAAGCCAGCGCCTGCTTGAGCAGATCGGTGGGATCAGGCAGAAAGCCCACCGGCTCGACGCCGCGCTCCGCGCACAGACCGTGCATGGTGACCAGCACCTGCGTGGCGTGGCCGAGATCGGCTTCGGAGAGCGCGATGACGATGAGATCGCCGAGGGCGCGGGCCAGGTCGGCGAAGCGGTCGGCGTTGCGCTCGTTCTCCGCCACCTCGGTGAGGATCTCGAGGGCCACCTCGGTGAGCGGGCGCGAGTGCTCGAGGTGGATCTCCTCCGCCAGCTCCTGCAATTCCTCGGGCCGGAGCTCGAGCAGGTGCGCGGGGCAGCGCTCGGTGATGTCGACCGCGGGAATCAGCTCGTTCCAGTCGTCGGAGCGCTCGCCCGAGCCTTCGCCGGTCGGGTCCACGTCCTCGACGACGATCGTGAGCCCCTGGCTCGCCTCGTCGCCCTGGCCGGGCCACGGCACGTTCGAGTCTTCCTCGCCCTGGCCGGTCTCGACGCCCTCGAGCAGATTTTCCTGCAGGTCATCGATGGCGAGATAGGCGTAACGGATGTGCGAGAACTCCTGCTCCCAGAGCAGGGTCACGAGATCCTCGTCGGCGCCGCGCGGCTCGGTGGCGCGCGCCAGCACGTCGAGGAACGCGTTGATCTCGGGCGGCGTGACGCCCTCGGTGAACTCGATCTCGGTGATGCCGTCGCGATGGAAGCGGTAGGCGAGGCTGTCGCGCTTGGATGGATTGTTGTAGATCGACGAGCCGTTATAGAGGAGGTCGGCCTGCTGCACGGTGAGGCGCAGATCGCCGATGTCCTCGATGGTGCCCAGGACGCCGTCCTGCATTTCGTTCAGGATGCGCGAGAGCACGGGATTGTTGGCCGGGTACATCTTCTTGGCCTTGAGGCCGCGCACCAGCATGCGCATGAGCTCTTTCAGCCGCTGCACCATGCGCTGCTCGAGAAGCTCGGGCGACTCCTCGGGCGCGAGCACGGCGGCGCTCGAGCCGGCGCGCCGTGGTGCCGGCGTGGCCGGCGCGCTTGGCGCCGTTTCCTCGCTCGGCGCAAGCGCTTCGGCGGTGTCCTCGTGCTCCGGACGATCTTCGGCCGTGGGTTCGCTCATGGCGTGGAGGTTATCGGCCGGCCTCTGTTCCTCCTTAGGAAAGGCCGCCGTCCTGTCGCCGGAATGCAGGCCGCCGGCGCCGCTAAGTCATTGGTGTGATAGGGTACGCGGCGATTCGCCGTGCCGTGCCGTGCTTTTCCCGCCCCCGCGTCGGGAGGACGCATGCTGAGCCGTGCCCTGGTGAGCTTCGGCCGCTTTCTCCTCGCGGCCATCTTCCTGTGGACCGCCTTTCACGACGCGACCGCGTTCTCCGCGCACGTCGCCACGCTGAAAAAGAAAGGCATCCCATTCACCGAGATGATGGCCGTCGGTGAGATCGGCTTGCGCGCGCTCGGCGGCTTGATGCTCGCCACCGGCTTCCATCCGCAAACCGGTGCCCTGTTCCTGATCATCTTCCTCGTGCCCACGACCATCCTGTTTCACCCCATGAACGATCCGGGCCAGACCATCGAGTTCCTGAAGAACATCGCCATCCTCGGCGGCCTCGCCGTGGTGGCGGGATCCACCGACGGCAAACGCTCATCGTAGGTTCGGAGTCGGCATCTCGCGGAGGAAGCCGTGGCCCTGCTCGATCAAATGGCGTCGCACGGATACGGAGAGCTGCATCTCGCGCACGATCGCGCCACCGGGCTGCGCGGCTACGTGGCCGTGCACGACACGCGCCTGGGGCCGGCGCTCGGCGGCTGCCGCTTCATCACGTACGGCAGCGAGGAGCAGGCGGCGATCGACGCGCTGCGCCTGGGACGCGGCATGACGTCCAAGGCCGCGCTCGCGGGCCTGGCACTCGGCGGCGGCAAGGCGGTGATCTGGCGTGAAGACGGCACCGAGACGCGGCTGGCGCCGGGCTCGCCGGCGCGTCGCGACCTGTTCCGCGCCTTCGGGCGCGTGGTCGAGGGGCTGAACGGGCGCTACATCACGGCCGAGGATTCGGGCACGAGTCCCGCGGACATGGTCGAGATCGCGCAGTCGACGAAACACGTGGTGGGCTTGCCCGAGTCGATGGGCGGCGTGGGTGATCCTTCGCCTTACACGGCACGTGGCGTGCGGCGCGGCATCGAAGCGGTGGCGCGCGAGGTGCTCGGGCGTGACTCGCTCGCCGGCGTGCACGTCGCCATTCAGGGCATCGGCCACGTCGGCCTTTCGCTGGCGCGCGAGCTGGCCGCGGCCGGCTGCAAGATCACCGTGGCCGACATCATGTTCTCGCGCATCCGCCAGGCGCAGCAGGAAGTCGGCGCCGACGTGGGCATCGCGGACATCGACGGCATCCTCGAGACCGATTGCGACATCCTGGCGCCCTGCGCTCTGGGCGGCGTGATTCGCGGCGACACGGTGGGCCGGCTGCGCTGCCAGGCCGTGGCCGGCGCCGCCAACAACCAGCTCGCCGATCCGAGCATCGACGAAGCCCTCTTCAAGCGCGGCATCTTCTGGGCGCCCGATTACGCGGTCAACGCCGCGGGACTCATCTGGGTGGCGCAATCGGCCTGCGGCCTGTCGCGCGATGAGGCGGTGAAGAAGATCGACGCCATCTACGACACCATCGCCGACATGGCGCGCCGCTCACGCGCCGAGAAGACGCCCCCCGGCGCGCTCTCGGATCGCATGGTGGAAGAAAGGCTGGCGCAGGCGAAGCGTTAGAGCGCGCGAATCCGCAAGTGGTGCGCGGCGAGCGTGAGGCCCAGGTGCTCGGCGATGCGCCGCGGGCCGCGATCGAGCACTTCGGCCTCCGCGATCAGCCGTCGATTGGCCAGGAGCAGCGCCTGCGAAACCTCGCCCACGAGATACGTCGCCAGCCCCGAGCGCCGATGGGCGGGAACCACGGCGGGTCGAATCGCGGTGTAACGATGCGTTGCGAGCGGCACGCCGAGAGCCACGCCCACCAGCTCACCTGCGCGGAGCAATCCCCATAGCCGTTCTTCACGTGCGGCGAGCGCGATCGCCTCGGCCCCAACGAGTTCGGACTCGATCGAAGAGTCCTGCGCGAGAATCGTGGACGCGGCTTCGACCTCTCCCGCGCGCAAAGCGCGCACCTCCGAGCCCTCGGGCCGTGGCGGGCGGCGCAGCACGCCGGTTTCGAGCGCGTAGATGGGTCCCGCCGGGCGCGCGTCCCAGCGCTCGCGAGACGCGTAGGCCAACGCCGATTCGCAAGCTAGGCCATCGTCGGTGCGCACGCGGATCTCGCGCAGGCCGAGCGATTTCACCGTGGCGGCAAGCGTGTCGTTGGCGCGTCCGCGCCACGTGGGCATGACCGAGAATTCGAGGAGGGCCGTGTCCGAGGCGAGCGCATAGCCGGTCTCGGCGCTGCCCTCGCGCAGGCGGAAGGCACGCGCGGCCGCGGCCTCCCTCTCATGGCCCCATGAGAAGGCGCGCACGCGCAGCTCGTCGACCTTGGCGCGCCGGAGCGCCACGATGTCGTTGAAAGTGACGGGCTCGAGGTCCACGCGAAGCCTAGGGCTCCATGCCTTCCGGAATCGCAGCGCCGGGCGGCACCACCACGGCTTCTTTCTGCTTGCGCGGCGCCATGAGCGGCAGGAAAAGCAAACAGACGAGGCCGACGGTCGAATCGATGGTGAGCGTGATCGGGTAGCCGTACTTGGTCACGCACACGCCCTGCCAGTTTGCGCTGTAGGCGATCACCAGGTTGAGCAGAGCCATGTAGGCCGTGAACTGCGTCGCCGCCACGCGCGGCGTGGTGACGTCCATGAAGAGCGCGGTGCGGGTGCCGTACATGAGGCCGTTGAACACCGAGTACACCATCACGGCGATCCAGAACACGCTGACCAGGCCCGCGGGCACCACCGGCCGGTTCACCATGTTCGGATCCACCGGCATGATCCATCCCACCTTTTGCATCTCGGCCGCGAGATAGAGCGTGGGAATCGACATGGCGGCGATGTAGATGGCGAGCATCTTGCGGCGGCCGAGGCGGTCGGAGAGCCATCCGCCCAGCACGCAGCCGGCGGCCGACACCACGGTCGACCACAGATTGAGGGCGGCGATCTGCGGATCGCTCATCCCCAGCTCGACCGCGAGATTCGATTGCAGCGCCAGCCCCAGCGCGTAGGCGCCGGCCGGCAGGATGGCGACCACGAGCCCGACGAACGCCGCGCGCGTGCCGAAGAAGGCGCGCAGCGCGTCGCGCCCGAAGGCGACGATCTCCGAGCCGATGGCACGAAGCCGCGGCCCCTCGCCGCGCACGCGCGTGGGATCCGGCTTCTCGCGAATCGGCAGCGCGACGAGCAGGGTCACGAGCAGGATGCAGGCCGCGACGAAGAAGTACGTGGAGCGAAATCCGATGAGCGGCGCCAGGAACAGAACACCCGATCCGCCGATCGCCTGGCCGACATTGGCACCCGCGAACATGAGCCCGTTGGCGAGCCCGCGCTCCTCTTCCTGGAGCACGTTGACCGCGAGCGCGTCGATGGCCACGTCCTGCGTGGCGCCGAACACGTTGTGGACGAGGATGAAATAGGTGAACAGCTTGAGCTCGGTCGAGAAGTGCACCGGCAGGGCGGCCATGAGCGTGAGCACCATCATGACCTGCGCGGCCACGATCCACATGCGCCGCCGGCCCCAGCGATCCGAGGAGAGCACGTCGACGAACGGTCCGTACGCCCACTTGAAGGCCCACGGCAAGTAGAGCGATCCAACGAAGGCGCCGATCTCCGCCGGGCTCAGCCCCTGGCGCCGCATCTGCGTGGCGATGGCGATGGCCGTGAAGCCGAGCGGGATCCCCTCGGTCACGTAGAGGAAGAAGAACGTGGCCAGGCGGCCACGCTTGCTGCCGATCGGATTGGGAAGCTTCATGCGCGCTCCCCGATCACATTCCCGACGCCTTCTTCTGTTTCGCGGCTTCCTCGGCGCGCGCCGTCCACGGCGGCACGATGCCGTTGCTGCGCGCGTAGGCGATCGACTGGCCGAGGTGCTCGTGCATGTGCGTGACCATGGTCAGGCACGCCGCCCGCACGGTGCTCGGCTTGCCGAACATCTGGATCTCGCGGTCCCAGCCGTTGTCCGGCACGCCCTGGATGGCGGCGCGCGCGTAGGCGAAGGAGTCGTTGAGAATCTTCTGCACCTGCGCCTTGTCGGTCGTCGACTTCTCGAGCGTCTTCAAGTCGACGCCCTCGGGCGCCTTCACGCCGAGCATGCCGGGGAACATGTAATTGGCACCGGCCACGTGGAGAAAGACTTCGGCGGTGGAACGCACGCCTTCGCCCGGGCGCCAGGTGAGTTTGTCTTGTGGCGTGGCGCTGACCAAGTCCTGGAGCTTGCTTCCGGCGTCGTCGAGGGCGTGAAGCAGATCGCCTTTGAGGCTGTTCGCTGGCGCGTCGGCCGCGCGCCCAGGAGCCGTGGCGAGGAGAGTCAGGGCGAACACGGTGAGCAGAGAGCGCAGGATCTTCATCGAGACCTCCGGGAATGTTCACTGCGGACGGATGCCCGGCATGCTACCGCGCTTGCCGCGCCTTCTCCAGCGTGGAGATCGGGAGTAGCATCCTCGGGTCCGGATCCCCAACCTCTTTTTCCGACTCTCGAGGAGGGCCCTCCCCATGCGTGTCGCTCTCGTCCTCGCTCTCGTGCTCGGGCTCGTGACTTCGAATCGGGCCGCCGCCGTCACCCCCATTCCCAGCGCTCACGGCACCGCGGTCATCGACGGGATCAAGAGTGCCGGCGAATGGGATGCCGCCACGCCGCGTGCCGTCTTCAGCTCCGGGACGCTGGCCGGAAGCCTGCTCTACGTCATGGACGACGACATCAACATCTATCTCGGGCTGTTCGTTCCCGACGCCACGTTCATGCCGAGCGACGCCATGTGGACCCGGTTCGACTCCAAGAACGACGGCGTGACCATGGCCGGCGACGACGAGGTGAACGGTCGCCAGAACGACTTCTTCGATTCGCACTTCGACGGCGTCTCCTGGGCCATCCAGGACCTTCACTACAACGGCTCTGCGCAGGCCACGGCAGTGCCCGGCGGCAACTTCTTCGAGATCGCGCATGCGATCAACACCGGCGATCCGGATGACATGTACGTGAACGCGGGCCAGACGATCAGCCTCTGTGCCTTCTACGCCAACGATGGCACGATCTTCGGCAGCGACGACTACCCGGACGGCTGTCTTGGCTCGGGTCTGTCGCAGACCACATACGTCGACTACACGATCTCGAGCACCCCCGCCGACGTGAGCCCTCAGGCCTTGCTCGCGGCGGCGCATCTTCGAGTCGCGCCCAATCCGGTTCGACGCGGCGCCGAGCTCGCGGTCTATTACGGCGTGAATGCGGCGGCGGGGCCTCCGGAGATCGGCCTCTATTCCGTCGCGGGCCGAAAGCTCGCCGATCTGGGTCCGCTATCGAGCGAGGACGGCGAGCACGTGCTGCACTGGGAGAATTCGGGCACGCTGAGCCCCGGCGTCTACTTCGTGCGCGCCCGCTACGAGGGGATCGGCATCCGCTCGAGGACTCTGATCGTCCACTAGCGCGTTGGCGCGCGGCGCGTCATGCTCTGGGCTCCTTTCGTGGAGGCCCTGACATGACCGACCGCGCAGCACCCCTCGATCTTTCGGCCGATCGTTTCCGCGCGAGCGGGCACAAGCTCGTCGATCGCATCGCCGCGCACCTCGAAACGCTGGCGCAGGAGCCGGTGACGCGCGGCGAGACGCCCGGGCAAGTGCGCGCGGCCCTCGGGCGCGCCCCGCTGCCGGCGCAAGGCGCCGATCCTGAGCGTCTCCTCGAAGAGGCCGCCGAGCTTCTCTTCGCGCATTCGCTCTATAACGGCCACCCGCGCTTCTTCGGCTACATCACGTCCTCGGCGGCGCCCATCGGCATGCTCGGCGATCTGCTTGGTGCGGCGGTCAATCCCAATTGTGGCGGGTTCAGCCTCTCGCCCATGGCCACCGAGATCGAGCGCCAGACCATCCGCTGGATCGCCGAGTGGATCGGCTATCCGGCCGATGCCGACGGCATCCTGGTGAGCGGCGGCAACATGGCGAACTTCGTATGCTTTCTCGCGGCGCGGCGCGCCAAGACGCCGTGGGACGTGCGGGTCGAGGGCGCCTCGCCGGCGGGGCGTCCACGCCTGCGCGCCTATGCTTCGTCGGAGACGCACACCTGGGTGCAGAAGGCGTGCGATCTCTTCGGTCTCGGCACCGATGCGCTGCGCTGGATTGCGGTCGACGACGAGCTGCGCATGGACGTGGCAGCACTCGAGAAGGCGATCCGCGAAGATCGCGCGCGCGGGGATCATCCGTTCCTCGTGGTCGGGACCGCCGGTTCGGTGAGCACCGGTGCGGTCGATCCGTTGTTCGCGCTCGCCGAGATCTGCAAACGCGAGGATCTCTGGCTTCATGCCGACGGCGCCTACGGCGGCCTGGCGGCGCCGATTCCCGGCGTGCCCGACGACTTGCGTGGTCTTGCGGTCGTCGATTCGATCGCCGTCGACCCGCACAAGTGGTTCTACGCGCCGCTCGAGGCGGGCTGCGCTCTCGTGCGCCAGCCCGGCGCCCTGGTCGACGCCTTTTCGTATCGTCCTCCCTACTACCATTTCGAGCACGATGACGAAGAGCCTGCGGTCAATTTCTATGAGCGCGGGCCGCAGAACTCGCGCGGGTTTCGTGCCCTCAAAGTGTGGCTCGGCCTGCGCCAGGCAGGTCGCGAAGGCTACATGCGCTCGATCGCCGAGGACATCCGGCTGGCGCGCCGTCTCTACGACAATGCCGCCGCCGAGCCGCGCCTTCAGGCGTTCACGCACGGGCTCAGCATCGCGACGTTCCGCTATGTGCCTGAAGGAGTGCAGCCGGGCTCACCGCAGGCCGAGGAATATCTCAACCGGCTCAACGAAGAGCTGCTGACGCGCATCCAGCAGAGCGGGCGCGCCTACCCTTCGAACGCCGTCATCCGGGGCGCGTACGCTCTACGCGCCTGCATCGTCAACTTCCGCACTGCCGAAGCCGATGTCGACGCGCTGCCCAAGATCGTGGTCGAGCTCGGGGACGCGCTGGCGCGCGAGATGCGACCGGCAGGAACCATCACCGCGTGATGCCTTGATCCGGCGGCGCATCGCGAGCATCGGCGCCGCCCTCCGGACATTTCCCGACCCCGGGGGATGGAGAAAGTCCCTCGCTCTATTCTTGCTCTTCGCCTTGGGAGCTCTGACGGTCGGATTCGGAACAGGATTCCTTTCGCTCCGGCCGCTCGCCGGAGATGCCGTCATGCTGGCGACGCTTCCTCTTCTCTTGTTCTTGAAGCCCGCTCTCCTCGAGGAGACCGTGTTTCGCGCCGCCCTCATTCCCCATCCAGCCGAGGGAGCTTCGCCATCGCGGCAGTGGACGATCGCGGCTCTGAGCTTGGCGCTTTTCGTCGGCATGCACCCCGTCAATGGCTACTTCTTCCATCGCAGGGAGCTGGAGCTATTCGTGAACCATACGTTTCTTTCTCTTTCGCTCCTGCTGGGAATCGTGTGCACGGCGGCCTACGTGATGACCGGGTCTTTGTGGCCTTCGGTTCTCATGCACTGGGCGGCGGTCACCGTGTGGATCGAGCTCCTCGGGGGCGCCCAATGGCTGGGCATTTCGGTGCTCCGTTGAGTTCACTCTCGAGCCGCGCTCGCTAGTCGAATTCCGCGCTCGGATCCGGCGGCTTCTGCTCGCGACCCACGCGGCCGATGGCGATGTCGGCGCGGCGGTAGTTCTCGCCGCGCACCGCCGAGCCGGCGAGACGGCGGAGCATGTTGATTTGACCGGTGTGCTGGAGCGCGTCGGCGATCGGGCCTTGAAACAGCAGTTCGCCTGAGGTGGCGAGCGGCGCATCGGACGCGAGATAATCGTCGAAGGCGCGCAAGGAGGCGAAGAAGCGCTCGACCTCTTCGTCCCACGGCCGCTCCGGGCTCTCCTTCCAGCCGGATCCGCCGCGGGCCATGAGGAGCGCCCAGTCCAGGAGATCGCCGATGTGCTGCAGCACTTCGACTGGCGTGCGCGTGGTGGGCCCAGCTTTGAACGAGGCGATTTGGGGCGGCGCGTCACGCACCGCTTTTCCACATCGATACGCCAGGGTGGCAACGGTATGACGAAGCGATTCGCGCGTGAAGGTTTCGGACATGGATCCTCCCGAGCCCGGACGATTCTCTACCTTACGCTCGCGACGGGACTCTTTCTAGCGTCCGGCTGCTCGAAAAGCGACACGCCTGCCACGCCTGCCACGCCGCGCACGTATCGCATGGGGTTCTCGTCCATCCCGCCACGGCCGGATGTGGCACTCCTCGTCTCCACGATCGACGCCTGGGCGCCGCATGCCGACATGGCGCTCATCCTGAGCGAGCCGCCGTGGGATTCGCTGCTCGCCGGGCGCCCGGCGGACGCGCTCATTCGCGCCAACCAGCTCGGGCTCGCCAATTACTTCCGCGCCAAACACCTGCATGTGGTCGTGAGCATCGATCCCACCAATGGCCTCGATCGCGCGAGCGACTCCGCGCCTCTCGTGGCCGCGGGCCGCAGCCTCACCGAGCCTGCGATCCAGCAGATGTTCCGCGATTACGCCGTCGCCATGGACACCCTGGTCCACCCCGACTACATGGGCATCGGCTCGGAGACGAACCTCGTGCGCCTCGTTGCACCCGCCGCCCTGTATGCCGCCGAAGTCCAGGCGGCCAACGACGCCGCAACCGACATCCACGCGGTCGATCCCGCGGCCAAGCTGTTCACCACCGTGCAAGTGGAAGTGGCGTGGGGCAAGCTCGGCACCTCGAGCACGGCATATGTCGGCATCGCGGAGGACCGCGCCGACTTTCCGTTCGACGCCATGCTCGGGCTCTCTTCGTATCCGTATCTCGGCGGCTTCGCGAACCCGGAAGACGTTCCGCTCGACTATTACTCGCGCCTCGTCGAAGGCGCGCCGCTTCCCGAGATGGTGATCGAAGGCGGCTGGACGTCGCAGTCACTCGGACAGATCACGTCGTCCCCCGACAAGCAGCGCCGCTACATCCTGCGCCAGGAAATGCTCCTCGATCAGGCGCAAGCCATTGGCGTGTTCCAGATCACGTTCACCGATCTCGATCTCGCCGCGTGGCCGGGAACGCCGAGCAACCTCGCACTCTTCGCCTACAACGGTCTCGTCGACGCCAACCTGGTCGCCAAACCCGCGCTCGCGGCGTGGGACCACACTTTTGGTAGACCGGGGCCCTGAGCGAGCGCGAGGCTTGCCGGAGAGGTAGTGGAAACGTTTCCACTCGACGTTTTCGATGCGCGGGACGCCTGCTCGCGCGGACTTGGCCCAACGGTCTCTATTTCGTACGCGCGGGAGACATTCGTAGGGCCCTTGTCCTCCTGCGCTGAGACGGCCTTTCTTGGTACGATAACCTCGAACCCGGCGAGTGCCCGTTCGCGCTACCGCATGGCTCGCCGGCCTCGATCGTGTATGGGAATCGCCCTTCTCCCGCCGAAAGGCTGAGACCTCATGACCAAGCACAAGGCCCTGTTGGCGTGGGTCGACGAGAACGTCGCCCTTTGCCAACCCGACCAGGTGGTGTGGAGCAACGGTTCGGAAGAGGAATATCGCGAGACCCTTCAACTCCTGGTGGCCGCGGGCACGGCGATCAAGCTGAACCCCGAGATCCGACCCGATTCGTACTTCGTGCGCTCCGATCCGGGCGATGTCGCGCGCGTCGAGGACCGCACCTTCATTTGCTCGCGCAACCCGGAAGACGCCGGTCCCACGAACCACTGGCGCAGTCCCGAGCAGACGAAGAGCGATTTGTGCAAGCTCTTCACCGGCTCGATGAAGGGCCGCACCATGTACGTGATCCCGTACTCGATGGGCCCCGTGGGCTCGCCGATCGCCGGTGTGGGCGTGGTGCTCACCGATTCGCCGTACGTGCTCGCCAACATGCACATCATGGCCAGGATCGGGGACCGCGTGCTCGACGTGATCGGCGAGAACGGTGAGTTCGTGCGGGGCTTGCACTCGGTGGGAGCGCCACTCGAGGCCAATCAGCCGGATTCGCCGTGGCCCTGCCACCCGACCGAGAAATGGATCTGTCATTTCCCGGAGACGCGCGAGATCTGGTCGTTCGGCTCGGGCTATGGCGGCAACGCGCTGCTCGGCAAGAAGTGCCATGCGCTACGCATCGCGTCCGTGCAGGCGCGCGACGAAGGCTGGCTCGCCGAGCACATGCTGATCCTCGGGCTCACGAGTCCGGAGGGAGAGAAGGCCTACATCGCGGCCGCGTTTCCCTCGGCGTGCGGCAAGACGAACCTCGCCATGCTCAACCCGACCCTTCCCGGCTGGAAGGTCGAGTGCATCGGCGACGACATCGCGTGGATGAAGTTCGGCGCCGACGGCCGGCTCTACGCCATCAATCCGGAAGCCGGCGTGTTCGGCGTGGCGCCGGGGACGAGCGAGAAATCGAATCCCAACGCCATGCGCACGTTCGACCGCAATTCCATCTTCACCAATTGCGCCATGACGCCCGAAGGCGACGTATGGTGGGAAGACATGACGGCCACGCCGCCCGCGCACCTCATCGACTGGCTGCGCCGGCCGTGGACGCCGACCAGCGGACGCAAGGCCGCGCACCCCAATGCGCGCTTCACGACGCCCATGCGCCAGTGCCCCGTGGTGTCGCCGGATTGGGAGAACCCGAAGGGCGTGCCCATCTCGGCCATCTTGTTCGGCGGACGGCGCGCGTCGGTGGTGCCGCTGGTGACCGAAGCGATGTCATGGCAGCACGGCACCTTCTTCGGCTCGATCATGACCAGCGAGACCACGGCGGCGGCCGCGGGCGCCACGGGTGCTTTGCGCCGCGATCCCTTCGCCATGCTCCCGTTCTGCGGCTACAACATGGGCGACTACTTCGCGCACTGGCTCTCGATCGGCGAGCGCGCCGGCGCCCACCTGCCCAAGATCTTCTACGTGAACTGGTTCCGCCGAGGCAGCGACAACAAGTTCCTGTGGCCCGGCTACGGCGAGAACTCGCGCGTCCTCAAGTGGATCGTCGAGCGCGTGCACGGCACGGGCAAGGCCGTCGACACGCCGATCGGCCGCTTGCCTGCGGCCGGCGCCCTGGATTTGAGCGGCCTTTCGGTGAACGAGGCCACGATGCGCGAATTGCTTCGCGTCGACGTCGAAGGCTGGCGCGCCGAGATCCCCTCGATTCGCGAGCACTACGAGCGCTTCGGTGGGCATCTGCCGAAAGCCTTGTGGGGCGAGCTGGAGGCCCTGGCGCAGCGCCTCAAGTCAGGCGAGCGCGAGCCGGCAGGCGCGACGGTTTAGCTTCGTAAACCTCACGAACGAACGCGGAGATCGGTGCTATTCTTAGAAGCCCGATCTCCGCGCTTTGCTTTTCGGAGGGCGTTGCCATGAAACTTCTGCGCGACCTGCCCTTTGTTGCTTTGATCGCTTTGCCAACCTTCGCGCACGCGCAGAACGGATGCGCGCGTCTCTCGTGGGGCACATGCGACCCGTGGACACCTAATGACTGTTGGCAGGGCAGGGGACTGTGTCGGCACCGGGATGACGACGGGAAACCATGAAGGGGAAGTTGGAATGAGCTCGCAGCGAGTGTCGGGAACCGCCGTGCAACGAACCATTGCCGTCCTGGGCTCGGCGGTTTTCTTCGTGGTCGCCCCATTTACGTTGGCGGGGCTCGTTCCATGGTCGATCACGGGTTGGCAACTCCGGCCGCCGTTCCTTGGTCTGGAGCTGACGCGCGGCATCGGCGCGATAATGATTCTCGCAGGCGTGCCTGGGGTCGTTGACGCATTTGCGCGTTTCGCGCTGCAGGGTCTCGGCACCCCCGCGCCCATCGCGCCGCCCCGGAATCTCGTGGTGACCGGTCTCTACCGTTATGTGCGTAATCCAATATACGTCGCGCTCGTTGC
>DASYSL010000110.1:0-17168 GCA_036003365.1 Candidatus Eiseniibacteriota bacterium | reverse complement strand
TACGATCCGCCGGCCATGAAGCGTTTCTTCCTCGAAAACTACGGCTGCCAGATGAACGTCTACGATACGGAGGGCATGGAGCGCCTTCTGATCGAGAGCGGCTACGCGCGCACCGACGCGCCCGAAGCTGCCGACGTGGTCTTGGTCAATACGTGCAGCGTGCGCGAGCACGCCGAGGAGCGCGCGCTCAACCGCCTGGCCGAGCTGACACGGCTCAAGGACCAGCGGCCGGAGGTCGTGGTCGGGGTCACCGGCTGCATGGCGCAGCGCATGGGGAAGGACATCAAGCGGCGCCTCCCGCGCATCGATCTCGTGGTGGGGTCGCAGGCGCTGCCGGCCGTCCTCGAAGGCATCGACGAGGCCGAGAAGGCGCGCGCCCGCGGCGGCAAGCACCAACCGTACATCGGGCCACAGACGCTCGATCATTATCTGCCACCACCCATCGCGCGCACGGGCGAGCCGCGGCTCAAGGGCTTCGTCACCATCATCCGCGGCTGCAACAAGAGCTGCGCCTACTGCATCGTGCCCACGACGCGCGGACCCGAGGTGAGCCGCACGCCCGAGGAGATCGTCGCCGAGGTCGAGGAGCTCGTGGCGGCGGGGGCGGTCGAGGTCATGCTGCTCGGCCAGAACGTCAATTCATACGAGGCGGCGGGCGTCGACTTTCCGGAATTGTTGCATCGCGTGGGCGCGGTGCGCGGGCTGCGCCGGCTGCGCTTCACCACGTCGCATCCGCGCGACATGAACCGCGACGTCGTCGCCCGCATGGGCACGGCGCCGCGCTTGCAGCCGTGGCTGCATTTGCCCGTGCAGTCGGGCTCGACGCGCGTCCTCGCCGAGATGAACCGCGACTACTCCTTGGAGCACTATCTCGACGTCGTCGACGCCTCGCGCGCCGCCATCGAAGATCTGTCCCTGACCACTGACATCATCGTGGGGTTCCCCGGAGAGACGGGGCAGGACTTCGAGGAGACCCTGCGATTGCTCGAGCGCGTGCGCTACGACACGTTGTACGGGTTCAAATACTCGCCGCGCTCGGGCACGGCCGCGGCATCGCGGGACGATGCCGTGCCCGGCGACGAGAAGCAGCGCCGTCTGGCGGCTTTGCTCGAAGTGCAGAAGCGCATCTCGCACGAGCGCAACCAGCGCTTCCTCGGCCGCACGCTCGACGTGCTCATCGAAGGGCGCGACGCCAAGCGCGGCAACTGGCTCGGCAAGAGCGGCCACAACAAGACCGTCATCCTGCCCGATGGCCCCTACGCCATGGGTGACTTCGTCGACGCGCGCATCGAGCGTGCCGAGGGCCTGACCCTGTACGGCACGGCGCTCGGCCGCGCCGAGGGGTAGGCGTGCGCGCCGCGATCGCCCTCGGGGCGGGAGCGCTGGTCGCCGGACTCGCCTGGGCACAGACGCCGGCGCCGCTTCCGCCTCCGCCCCGGCCCGGAACCCCTGCCTGGTACTGGACCCAAGCCCAGCAGACCGTGGCCGGCGATTCGGCATCGGCACGGTATGCATGGATGTCGGCGCGTTTCTCGCGCCATCCCTTGGGTGAAGCCGCTCTGTACGAGCTCGCCGAATATCATTACGCGCGCGGCGACTATCAGACGGCGCGTGGCGAGTTCGATCGCGTGCGCGGGCCGCAGTTTCACGAGGCGCGCTATCGCGAGGCCGTGTGCACGTACGCGCTCGGGGACCCGGCGCGCGCGCGCAACCTGGCGCGCGAGCTGGTGCGACGTCGCGAAGATCCGCTCACCTGGCTCGCGGCCATGCTCGTGGCCCAGACGTGGGAGACGGAAGGGCGCCTTCCAGAGGCCCTGGCGGCGTACCGGCGTCTGCTCGATCTGCCGCCCGGACCGTCCCAGCCGGCGGCGTTGCTCGGCGCCGCGCGTGTCGCCGAGCGCTCCAAGGAGCACAAAGAGTCCTTGGAATACTTGGGCGCCCTCCTCAAGAACTATCCCAACGCGCCCGAAGCGGCGGAATCCCACGATTTGCTCCAGAGCGAAGCGCCACGGCCGGGCGAGGCCGGAATCGAAAAAGGAGCGAGCGGGGGACAGCCCGAAGACTCGGACTCTCCGTGAGCACGCCGGTCGAGCCCCGGGTCAAGAAGCGCGGCGAGGCGAAACCTTCGCCGCTCATGGAGCAATACCGCGCGCACAAGAGTCGCCACCCCGACGCCATCCTGTTTTTTCGCCTCGGCGATTTCTACGAGATGTTCTATGAGGACGCGGAGCTGGCCTCGCGCCTGCTCGGCCTCACGCTCACCTCGCGCAATCGCAACGATCCCGATCCGGTGCCCCTGGCCGGCGTGCCCTGGCATCAGCGCGACACGTATGTGGCGCGCCTCTTGCGGCTCGGGCACAAGGTGGCCATCTGCGAGCAGCTCGAGGACGCTTCACAGGCCAAAGGTCTCGTCGAGCGCGGCGTCACCGAAGTGCTCACGCCGGGCTCCTTGCTGGCCGAGACGTTTCTCGAAGAAGCGGCCAGCCGTTACCTCGCTGCCCTGAGCTGGAGTGAAGGGGAGCGGCCCACAGTGGGGTTCGCGCTGATCGAAGCCTCGACGGGCGAGTTCCGCGCCGGCGAGTCGAGCGTGGGCGCGGCGGTCATCGAGCTCTCGCGCCAGCGGGTTGCCGAGTGGTTGTTGCCCGAAGGGCGCGGGCTGCCACGCGATTTGGACGCGTTGGTGCAGAGCTCAGGTGCGGTGAGCATGCTCGGCGCCACGGATTGGGCGTCGGATCCGGTGGCGGCCTTGGGCGAGCGCTTCTCCGCGGGAATCGAATGGAAGGGCGTGTGGGCTGCCGAGTCGGCAGCCGCCGCGGCTCGCTATCTCGATCGTGTGCAAGGTGGTCGCGCAGCGCAGCTGTCGTCGCCCGCGTGGATCGCCACCGACGATGCCTTGATCGTGGGCGACGCCGCACGCCGCGGCCTCGAGATCTTCGAGCCTTCGGTCGGCGGCAAGACCGAACACACGCTCTGGGGCGTGCTCGACCGCACGCGCACCGGCCCCGGCGCCCGTTTGTTGCGCCGCTGGCTCGAGCGCCCGCTGCTCGACCCGGCGGCGATCGACGAGCGCCTGGACGCGGTCCAAGCCTGGGTCGAGCGCCCGACCGCGCGCGAGCGTCTGCGTGAGTCGCTCGGCCGCGCGCACGATCTCGAGCGTTTGACCGCGCGCCTGGCGGCGGGAAAGGCCGGGCCGCGCGATCTGGTCGCGTTGGCCACCACGCTGGCGCTCGTGCCCGAGATCGCGGCCACGGTGGACGAAGTGCCGCACGCGGCGCGCCTCGATCGCGCCGCACTGCATCTCCATCCGCACCGCGAGCTGGTGGAGCTCCTGCAAAACGCGTTGGTCGACGATCCTCCGCTCGCGCTGCGCGAGGGCGGCCTCATCCGGACCGGATACGACGCCGAGTGCGACCGCCTGCGCGAGGCCGCACGCTCGGGCAAGACGTGGATCGGCCAGCTCGAGGCCAACGAGCGCGAGCGCACGGGTATTGCTTCGCTGAGGGTGGGATACAACCGCGTCTTCGGCTACTACTTCGAGGTCACGAAATCGCAGCAGGCCCGCGTGCCCGACGACTTCGAGCGCCGCCAGACGCTGGCCAACGCCGAGCGCTTCGTCACGCCCGAGCTCAAGCGGCTCGAGGGCGAGGTCTTGGGCGCCGAAGACAAGCTACGCGCCGCGGAGTACGAGCGCTTCGTCACGGTGCGCGAGCGCGCCGCGGCCCACGTGGCCCGGCTGGGCGAGACCGCCGCGGCTCTGGCCGAGCTGGATGCGTCGGCCGCGCTGGCCGAAGTCGCCGCACGCCATGGCTACGTGCGACCGCGCGTGAGCGCCGAAGATCGCATCGAGGTGCGTGGCGCGCGGCACCCGGTGGTCGAGCGCGCCCTCGGTAGCGGCCGCTTCGTGGGCAACGACATCGTTCTCGATCCAGCGAGCCGGCAGATCCTCCTGATCACCGGCCCCAACATGGCCGGCAAGTCGACGTACCTGCGCACCGTGGGATTGCTCGTGGTCATGGCGCAAGCCGGTTCTTTCGTCCCGGCCGAATCGGCGAAGATCGGCATCGTCGATCGGCTGTTCACGCGCGTGGGGGCTTCCGATGCCGTGGCCGCCGGCCATTCGACCTTCATGGTCGAGATGGTGGAGGTGGCGGCCATCCTGCGCGACGCGACGCGCCGCTCTTTGGTGCTGCTCGACGAGGTCGGGCGGGGGACGTCGACCTACGATGGCTTGGCGCTCGCCTGGGCGATCACGGAGGACTTGCATCGCGAGCCCGGCGCCCGGCCGCGCACGCTCTTCGCCACGCACTATCACGAGCTGACCCGGCTCGCTGCCGAGCTGCCGCGGCTCGTCAACCTTCACGTGCGTGTCCGCGAGGTGGGCGACGACGTCGTCTTCTTGCACCAGATCGCCGAAGGGCCGGCGGACCGTTCTTACGGCATCCACGTCGCGCGACTCGCCGGCCTTGGCGCGCCGCTCCTGGCGCGGGCCCGCAAGATTCTCGGCGACCTCGAATCGCAGCGCGCCCATGCGCTGCCGGCCGAGCGCTCGCCGCTCGATCCGCAGCTCGGTCTCTTTCAGGCGCGCGAGCCCGAGGCGGCGCGCGATCACCTGGCCGCGCTGGCCGAGGCGCTCCGGAGCCTCGATCTCGACGAGCTGACGCCGCGCGCGGCCTTGAGCCTTCTCGCCGAGTGGCAGGAGCGCTTCGGCCAAGGGGAGTAGGGGCTTTTTCTCCAGGGTGCTATGCTCTTTGACGCTGCGAGACGGACGGCTCCCGCGGCGGACCCATCGCACCTAGGAGCTCCTCATGAAAGCTTCTGCGACCGCGCTTCTCCTCCTCATCCTTCTGCCGCTTTCTTTCATCAACGCCCAAGCCCAATGCGTCACTCATGCCACCGAATGCCTCATGCCCGTCGACTGTTTCCCGTGGCAATGGAACGGTTTTGTGAGCTACGGGGCGGGCCGCAACATGGGACAACTCAATCTCTACAATCCCAGCTCCTGTACTGCTTTTCCGCCCGTTGGTGATACGTCCGACGTCGACTTCAATACGGATGCCAACGCTTTTTGGGAAACCACGGGCTACGACGTTGGGTCGGCCCATTTGATCGTTCACGAAATGACGGTCGCCGATGACGGGACCAACAAAACGGTCAACTTGGAGATGCTCCTGATGGACATCAGCGGGGGCACATTTCCTTCCGGATGGAAGATTCGTGAGAGCCCCACGCTGGCGTCGACCGGCCAGGCGTCTACCGAGCCGAGTCAGGTAGGAAACGGCCGCGCGGTCAACGTCGAATTTGATCTGTCCACCGAGCTGACCACGAACGGTGGGCAGACCTGGGTCCCCGCGTCCGTTCCGCTCCACTTGATGTTTTACCAGTCGACACCCGCGCAAGATCTGACTTGGGGAAGGTTGAAAGCAACCTATCGCTGAAGCGCAGAGCCGTCGAACTGCCTCTTCGGGGGGGCAGTGACCCGAGCGCGGTGAGTACATGCCCCCGGGGGCAGTCGTGGCGCGAGGGCACTGCTACGCGCCCTGCAGCACCTCGAGGCAGTTCTCGTAGCGGCCGAAGGAAGGCATGAGGTAGACGCCCGCGAAGGTGTCCTTGCGTCTCTTGCACTCCTGATAGAGCTCGCGGGCTTGGGCGACACCCTCGGCCTGGGCATGGGCGCCGGCGCTCTGCAAGCGCGCGCGCAGCGTGTCCGGCACGGTGATGCCCGGCACCTCGTTGTGCAGAAACTCGGCGTGGCGGAAGGACTGGAGCGGCAGGATGCCCATCAAGACCGGAATCGGCGGCTTGCCGCCGGCCGCCTCCAGGAAGCGCTCCCATACCGCCCAGTCGTAGAAGGGCTGCGTCATGGCATAGTGCGCGCCGGCCGCGATCTTCTTCTTGAAGCGCTCCACTTCCAGCTCGAGATCCTCGGCCGTCGGATTCACGGCGCAGGCGATGGCGAAGCGCGCCGGCGAGCCGATGGGATTGCCCGCCAAGTCGGTGCCCTGGTTCAAGCGGCTCACCACGCGGATGAGCCCGATCGAATCCACGTCGTACACGGCGGTCACGTTGGGATAGTCCGACCCGGAGGGCGGGTCGCCGGTCAGACACAGGATGTTGCGCAGACCGAGCGCATGCGCGCCCAGGAGGTCGGCCTGGATGCCCATCAGGTTGCGGTCGCGCGTCGTGAAATGGAGGATGACCTCCAGGGGAAAGTGGGAAAGCAGGAGGTAGGCCAAGGCCTGCGCGCCCATGCGCACGCGCGCCATGGGCGAGTCGCCGATGTTCACGGCATCGACGCCGGCTTCGTGAATCAGGCGCGCGCCTTCGAGAATCTTCTTCGTGTGGATGCCGCGCGGCGGATCCAGCTCCACCGACAACACGAATTTCTCGCGCAGGAGCTTGAGCAGGCGCGGCTCGCCCAGGGCGCCCTCACCCTCCTCGCCTTCGACGGCGACGGAGGCGCGCGGTCGCGCCGTCTCGAGCGGTGCTGCCACCTCGATGGCTTCGCTGGGCATCGCCGCCTGACTCGCCGCGCGCGCCTGATTCGCCTTCCATTGGGCGATGCGTCCGGCGAGCTTGCGAATGTGCTCCGGCGTGGTGCCGCAGCAGCCGCCGACCACCACCGCGCCGGTCCCGAGAAAGCGCTCGGCGTAATCGGCGAAGTAGTCGGGCGTCGTCATGTAGAGATAGCGACCGGCCACCATCTGGGGCAGGCCGGCGTTGGGCAGCGCGGCGAGGCGCGCGGCCGGTGCGGCCTCGTGCATCTTCTCGAGCACGCCGAGCGCGCCCTGCGGCCCCACGGAGCAATTGATCCCGACGAGATCGGCGCCGCGCTCGAGCAGCGCTTTCACCACGTTCTCGGGCGCGTGGCCGTAAAGCGTGCGCCCCTCTTCGTCGAACGTCATCTGTGCCACCACGGGCAGCGTGGTCACCGAGCGCACGGCCGCCAGCGCCGCCTGGATCTCGGTCAAATCGGAAAACGTCTCCAGGAAGAAGACGTCGACACCGCCTTCGAGCAGCGCTTCCGCGGCTTCGCGGAAATAGCCTTCGGCCTCGCCGATCTCGATCTGCCCGTAGGGCTGGATGGGCTTCCCGAGAGGACCCATCGAGCCGGCCACGAACGCCGACACGCCCGCCACCTCGCGGGCGTCGCGCGCGATCTTGGCCCCGCGGCGCGCGATCTCGTGCACCTTGCCCTCGAAGCCGTGCTGGCCGAGACGCACGCGATTGGCGCCGAACGTGTTGGTCTCGATCACCTCGGCGCCGGCCGCGAGATAGTCGCGATGGATGCTCGACACGAGCGCCGGATCGGAGAGATTGACCTCGTCGAACGAGCGGTCGAAGGGAATGCCGCGCGCATAGAGCATGGTTCCCATGGCCCCGTCGGCCAACAGGGGACCTCGGCTCAAGCGATCCAGAAATGGAAAGGCCACGACACCTCGAATGTGGAGGGAAGAGCGCGTACGAGCGCGAGAACGTGCAGCAAACGCAAAGCAGCCAAGCCCGCGATCGACGCACAATAGGTAGCGCATCGGCGCCCGGTCAAGCCGGGGTGAAGACATCCAATAAATGTGGTCAAGGCGCGGTGAAGAAGGCGCCGCAGCGACCGCCTTCGGTTTGACCCCTCCGGAGCGCTCCACTATTCTCGTCTCGTGACCCCTGTTGCTCGCTTCCACGCCGCTTGCGTGTCCCTGGCGCTCGCGCTTCTGTCGCTCGCAGTACCGGCCCACGCCGCCGTGCGGGTGTATCCCCTGGATGAGATCAAGCCCGGCTTGCAGGTGCGCGCCCACACCGTGTTCCAAGGCACGGCGGTGGATTCGTTCCCGCTCGAAATCATCGGCGTGGCGCGCGAAGGCCGCGCCTCGGGCGACCTGATCCTGGCCCGGGCCACCGACCCGCGCCTCGAGCACACGGGCATCGTGGCCGGCATGAGTGGAAGCCCGGTGTACGCCGAGGACGGGAGACTTCTGGGCGCGCTCGCCTACGGTTGGGGGTTCAGCAAGGACCCCATCTGCGGCATCGAGCCGGCGCAGGACATGGTCAAGATCTGGAGCCTGCCGAACCAGACGCCGCCCGGCGACTTCGATGGGGGCGCATCCTCGCCGGCGAGTGCCAAGACCAGCTCGACCACGCTGCCCTCGCTGCGCACGCCGCTGGCGGTGAGCGGACTGGCGCCGGAGGCGCTCAAGCTCCTGCAGCCGTGGGCGGACGATCATGGCTTCATGCTGACGCCCGGCGGCGCGGCGGGCCCGGCCACGAGCGATGGGGGAGCCGGAAAGAAGGGTGCTGCGGCCAAGCGCTTCGTCCCCGGTGATGCGATCGCGGTCGACGTGCTGCGCGGCGACGCGGGTCTCTCTGCCATCGGCACCGTGACCGCGGTGGACGGCGACAAGATCCTCGCCTTCGGGCATCCGTTCTTCTTCAACGGACCGACACGGCTTCCCATCAGCACCGCCGAGATCACGGCCATCCTTCCGAGCCTCGAAAGCTCGTTCAAGATCGGCCACCCGATCGCTGCCGTGGGCACGCTGACGCAGGATCGGCGCGCCGGCATCGCCGGCGTTCTCGGCGACGCTCCCGCCATGATGCCGGTCACCGTGCGCGTGAGCGGCCTCGGTGCCGCGCCCGACACCTTCCACTACGAAGCCGCGCGCCAGCGCCAGCTCGTGCCCACGGCCCTCCAGGTGGCCACGGTCAACTCCGTGCTTTCGCGCGGCGGCCTGCCGAGTGAGAGCACGCTGCGCTGGAAGCTCTCGGCCCGCTATCGCGGGGCCGGGGGTCAGGAGCGCACGCTCAAGCTCGACGACATCGCCGCCGGCGAGGCGTTCCTCGCGGTCAACGACATGATCACGCCGGTGAGCCAGCTGCTCGACAACTCGTGGACGCCGGTCGACGTCGAGCGGGTCGACTACGACATCGAGGTGCAGCCGCGCGCCGAGGCGCTCAGCGTGCGCTCGGTGCAGCTCGACCGGCCGCGCGCGCGACCCGGCGAGACGGTGCGGGCCACGGTGCAGCTCGATTCGTATCGCGGGCCGAGCCAGACCGAGACCCTGGTCTTCCGCGTCCCCGATACCATGCCGGCGCAGATGCTCGTCTTGTTCGTGGGCGGCGGCTCGGATTGGGCGCACTTCGACGCGCAGGCGGCGCCCGGCCGCTACGGCGCGAACTCGCTCGATGAGCTGGTCGATCGTCTCCAGGGTTGGCCCAAGAGCTCACGGCTCTACCTCGCGGCGTACGGGGCCAATCGCGAGGTCACGATCCGCGGCCGCGATTATCCGGACCTGCCGCGCTCGACGCAGGTGGTGCTCACGCAGACCGACGTGAAGGACCTCACCTCGCGATGGGGACGAGCCAGCCTGCTCACGCAATCCTCCAAGGACATGGACCGCTTCGTCTCCGGAGGAGCCGCGGTTCAGCTCGAGGTCACGCCCAAGGCGCTCACGCCGGCGGCCCACGGAGTGCATCCCTCTCCGCCTGAAGAAGAAGATCGCGACGACACGGAGGAATAGATGAGCCGATTCCTGGGCGCGGCGCTGGTCGCTCTGGCCACCGCTACCGCTGCCGCGCCGGCCGCCGCTTCGGTGACTCAATTCTGGACCATCCAGCGCGCCTCCGATTACAAGGACGCCGAGCTCCACGGCACCACGGTCTCGCCCGAGGGCGTGCTGCGCGTCGGCGTGCGGGCCGAGGGCGTGGATCTCCCAGGGCCGGACGTGACCTGGGCGCTGGCGGCCGAAGGCGACGGCGTGCTCGTGGGCACGGGCCCCGAGGGCGTCCTCTATCGCGTGCAGGGCTCGAGCGCGCGCGTCGCCGATTCGACCGGGGCGGGCCAGGTGCTCTCGCTGGCGAAGGGCCCGGACGGCGCGTATTACGCGGGCACCGCACCCGACGGGCGCGTCGTGCGCTGGAGCGGCGGTCGTCAGGAAACCTGGTTCCAGACCAAGGACAAGTACGTGTGGGGGCTCGCGTGGTCGGGCACCACGCTCTACGTGGTCACCGGACCCGAAGGCATCCTCTACGCCGTGCACGGGCGCGGCAAAGGGGATGCGCTCTTTCACGCTCCCAGCGGACAGATCACCGCCGTGGCTTCGGACGGCGCCGGCGGATGCTTCCTCGCCACCTCGGGCAAGGGGGCGATCTACCATCGCGCGGGCGGCAAGACCCGCTCGCTTCTCGAAGTCGCCGAGTCGGACGTGAAAAGTCTCGTCTACGAGAAAGGCGTTCTCTACGCCGCCGCCACCAGTGTGGCGCCGGTGACCTGGGACGCGGCCACCTCGGCCGCCGGAGGCGAGAGCGCGCGTCCGGTGTCCTCGCAGGACGCCAAGTCGGTCGTCTATCGCATCGTGCCCGACAGCTCGGCCGCGGCCTGGTGGCGCTCGACCCAGGGTATCGTGTTCGCCATGGCGCCGCGCGAGGGCGGCGGCGTGTGGGCCGCCACCGGAAGTCGCGCCGGCCTCTACGAAGTCGACGCGCGCGGCCAGGGGCGAGCCGTCTACGTGGCGTCGGAAGGCAACGCGACCGCGCTCGCTGTTTCGGGCAAGAGCCTCTGGATGGCGACTTCGGGCCCGGCGCGCGTCTATCGCGTGAGCACGCCGGCGGCCGACGGTCAGGCGCTATCGCCGGTGTTCGATTCGGGGCGCATCTCGCACTGGGGACGCTTCCTGCCGGTCGGCGAGACTGGATCCGTGCGCTTCGCGACCCGCAGCGGCAACACCTCCACGCCGGATTCCACGTGGAGCGACTGGCGCAGCGTGACCGCGGGTGAGCCCGTGGGCTCGCCGGCCGCGCGCTACCTGCAGTGGCGCTCGGAGCTTTCGGGCGGCACGGCGACGGTGCGCGAGGTGCGCGTGGCCTACGCCGAAGTGAACCAGGCGCCCCAGATCGACGACTTCACGGCCTATCCCGAGCCCGGGAAGTTCTACAAGGGCGAGCTTTCCCCGCGGCAGGACCCGGTGACGCAAGTGCTCCCGGGCGGAACACGCGTGCAATACTCGGTGCCGACACCGCCGCCCGGCGCGCCCGAGGTGATGCCGACATGGGCGGTGGGGCTGCGCCCGCTGCAGTGGCACGCCTCGGACCCCAACGGCGATCCGCTGCTCGCCAAGCTCGAGTATCGCAGAGTCGGCGACAGCGGCTGGACCTTGATCGACGAAAACCTCGACACCTCGCCGTACACCTGGGACACGAACGGCTTGCCGGACGGCAACTATGAGGTGCGGCTCACCATCGACGACAGCCAGCGCGAAGGCGAGGACGCCCTGACCGATCAGATGGTGCTCGGTCCGGTCAACGTCGACCACTCGCCGCCCACGCTGCTCGGCGTGGCAGCGCGCCCCGAAGGGCGCGACGTCGTGGTCACGGGCGAGGCCAAGGATGGCGGTCTCTACGTCGGCGAGGTCGACGTGCGCGTGGGGGCGAGCGATTGGTATCCGGCGCGCGCGCTCGACGGTCTCTGGGACTCGCCGAACGAGCGCTTCGAGGTGCGGATTCCGGACAACGAGCCCGGCGATCAAACGGTGTGGGTGCGCGCCTCGGACGCGGTGGGCAACACCACGACCACCGTCCTGCACGTGACGCTGAAGCCATAGCCTCGCGCCACTCTCTCTCTCCGGAGCCGCGCCATGACCTTCCAGGAAGTGCCTTTCGGCTATGTGCTGCGTTTCTTCCACGGCGAGGAGATCGTTGCCGGCTTGACGGCATTCTGCCGCGACCGCTCGCTCACGGCAGGCTGGGTGAACGGGCTCGGCGCACTGGCGCGCGCCGAGATCGGCTACTACGACCTCGAGACTCGCACATATCTGAAGCTGCAAATCGAGGAGGACGTCGAGCTGGCGCCCCTGGTCGGCAACCTGAGCCGCCTCGACGGGGCGCCGTTCTTCCATCTGCACGCGACCCTGGGGCGCAAGGACTTCTCGGGATGGGCCGGTCACCTGTTCAGCGGCACGGCCGGCGCCACCGTAGAGGTGGCGCTGTTCGCATTCCCCGGCATGAGCCTGGAGCGCCAGCGCGATGAGACCATGGGCCTCAATCTTTGGGCGCTCCCCGGCGGGGGCGCACCGCGCGCCTAAGCCGGCGCTTCGTTCAACTGCCCCTCAGGGGCAGCTCAGCGATAGCGCGCCTTCACGTTCCCCCAGGTCGACGCTTGCGTGGGCACCGATCCGCAGCGCGGGACGCCCAGATTGCCATTGTTGAAGTCATCGAGCTGTTTCGAAGTGGGATCGGTGTCGTCGGGATCGAGGGATCCCGCGCCGACCGGAGGCACGACGAGGTCGCCGATCTGCGCGTCCGCCGCCGCGATGGCGGCCGCGATCGGCGTCGGGTCGGCGCCGTTCGCCAGATTGAGCTTCGCGGCGATGAGCTGATGCGCGAGGATCACGAGCCCGTTGCCGTGCGCCGGCTGGCTGAGAATCGAAAGCAGCTGCGCCGCCGTGTAGCTCACCGTGCCGAGCACGAGACTGCTCACCGGCCAGGCACTGGGATTCTGCTTCCAGAAGCCGGGTCCGCGCGTGCAATTGGTCAGCGACGCCTTGGTCGTGGCGCGGAGATCGGGGCTCATGTCGCTCGCCGCATCGGTTCCGCTGGCCACCGCCTGCACGCGGATCACATACGGTTGCTGATCCCCCAGCTCGCCCACGTTGTTGGTCAAGACGCCGGTTTCATCGAACAGATCCCCGAGCTCGATCTGCACCTTGGCGTCGGCCGCCAGCTGATACGAGCCGCTGCTCACGTTCCACGTCGGCATGCCATAGAACTGCGCACGCGAGAGCAACGGGCTGTTGAGGTCGAGCGGCCAGCCGCCGTTGGCGTCGAAGTCCGCAGCCTTCATCCACGAGACCCGGAATCCCGCCGGCGCGCCCGAAGGCCCGGCCTGGACTTCCATGGTCAAGGACGAACGGCTCGAATCGACCTGTCGGATGGCCGGCGGGTCGAGCTTGGTCTGCGCCTGGGCGGCAGAAGCCAGCAGGCCGAGCGCGACCAGAGATGGAAACGTCCAGCGAGGCAGAATAATCCCGAGCCGCAAGGGAGGTCGCATCGATTCTCCTGGGTGCGTGGCATTCCCTAAAGCCAAGGCCTTTGCCGAGCGCCTCGGCCGCGAGAACACCTCATGGTTGCTTGCGTCGAACTCCCTGGGAGCGGCGATGGGCAGGGGGTACCGCCGCGAGGGGCGAGGAGAGACCTGCGGTCCCGCCCCTTACCGGGTACTCAAGGATGGCGGGGGCAGGCGAGCCCTGTCAAGGATTCCAAGTTAAGTAGAATGATATGGATTAGGGACGGGCCAAATGATGAGGGCGGAGGCATCGGCGCCTCCGCCCTCGATCGATCGACCTGGCCGCCCTGAATCAGCGATACATGCCCTTCAGCTGTCCCCAGGTCGCGGCATGCGTCGGTACCTGTCCGCAATGGGGAACGCCCGAGTTGCCGTTGTTGTAGGCGTCGAGGGCCTGCGAGTCCGTGTCCGTGTCGTCGGGATTGAGGTAGCCCGAACCGATCGGCGGCACGACCAGACTGCCGATCAGAGCGTCGGCGTCGGCGATGACGCTCGCCACCGGCGTCGGGTCGGCGCCGCCGGCGATGTTGAGCTTCGCCGCGATCAGCTGGTGGGCCAGGATGATGAGCCCGTTGCCCTTGGCCGGCTGATTGAGGATTTGCAGGAGCTGCGCCGCCGTGTAGGTGACCGTGCCGAGGGTCAGGCTGCTCACCGGCCACACCGCCGGATGGTTTTTCCAGTAACCCTGCGTGAACGTGCAGTTCTGCGCCGCGGGCTTGGTGGTGGCATCGAGATCGGGGGACACGTCGCTCGCCGCATCCGAGCCATAGCCCACCGCCTGCGCGCGCACGACGTACGGCTGCTGATCGCCCAGCTCGCTCAGATTGTTGGTGAGCACGCCGGTCTCGTCGAAGAGATCGCCCAGCTCGATCGTGATCGTTCCGTCCGACTGCAGCAGGTACGTGCCGCTGCTCACGTTCCAGGTGGGATTGCCGTAGAACTGTGCCCGCGAGAGCAGGGGGCTATTGGGATCACTGGGCCACCCGCCGTTGGCGGTGTAATCGGAGAGCTTCATCCATTGCACGCGGAAGCCCGCCGGTGCACCGCTTGCTCCCGCCTGCACCTCCAGCGTGAGCGACGAGCGGCTCGAGTCGACCTGGCGCACGATGGGTGTATCCATCTTGCCTTGCGCGTGGGCGACGGGTGCCAAGAGCGCGAGCGCGATGAGCGTGGAAACGGACCAGCGTAGCGGGAGGCGCATCAATTCTCCTGGGTGCGTATTCCCGGATTCTCGAAGGCGCGGCGCGCCCCGGGGAGTGCGGGAATCTCTCTTGGTTGTACGAATCGAACGCCCTGGAAGGCGACGGCTTGGGATGGGGGAGCCGCCACGCGAGCGAGGAAGACCGATCTCTCGCTCCGACCGGGTATCTAATGATCGCCGCTCGGGACGAAGCCTGTCAAGAATGCAAGTTCAGCGCGTGGATATAAATGGAGCAGGTATAGTTGCATCAAACTCGGTTGCATCAACGCAACGGGCGGAGGCCATGAGCCTCCGCCCGCTTTTCGTCCGTCCAGACGTGCGTGGGGGACTAGCGGTACTGACCCTTCAACTGGCCCCAGGTGACCGCGTGCGTCTTGACCTGACCGCAGTGAGGCACGCCCGCGTTGCCATTGTTGTACTCATCGAGCGCCGCGGCGTTGGCGGCGACAACGGACGGATCCAGGAAGTCCGTGCTGCCGTTCGTCGGCGGCACCACCAAGTTACCGATCTGCGCATCCGCGGCCGCGATCGTGCCCGCGATCGGCGTCGGATCGGCGCCGGCCGCGATGTTGAGCTTCGCCGCGATCAGCTGGTGCGCCAGGGTGATGAGGCCATTGCCGCCCGCCGGCGTGTTGAGGATGTCGAGCAGCTCGGCCGCCGTGTAGCTGTTGTTGCCGAGCGTGAGGCTGCCCACCGGCCAGGCTTCGGGGTGCGTCTTCCAGTAGCCGATCGTGTACGTGCAGTTCTGCGACGCCGGCTTGGTCGAAGCCTCGAGGTCAGCCGAGCGCGGGCTCTCCTGCGCGTCGGCCGTGCCCTCGGCGTGCACGCGAATCACGTATGCCGCGGCGTCGTTCAGCTCGCCGTCGTAGTTCGCATAGAGGCCGGTCTCGTCGAAGATGTCACCGACTTCGACCTGCACCTTGGAGCCCGGGCCCAGGACGTAACTGCCCGTGCTCACGTTCCACGTCGGCGTGCCATAGAACTGGCAATAGACGATGCGGTAGTCGTTCTCGTCCGCCGGCCATCCACCGATGGCATCGAAATCGGACTTTTTCATCCACTCCACTACGAACCCGGCGGGGGCACCGCTGGCGCCAGCCTCGACCTCGAGCGTGATGGAAGCGCGGCTGTTCTCGACGAACCGGACAGCCGGCGTATCGAGAACGTTCTGTGCCGCGGCAGGCATCACCGAGCCGAGAGCGGCCACTGCGATCGCCGCCAAGGCGATCCCGTAAACAAAGCGCATCTGAATTCCTCCATGTTGGACGACCTCGGCGGCGACGAGCCGCGCCACAGCTCTCGAGGCGCCACGTGAATGACTTGGCCGCCGACCACCGCGAAGATGCGGCTCGGCCGTTCCATCGCCATGCGGCGACGGAGCCGTTCTTCTTCGCTGCGTTAGAAACCTGCCGGAGGAATGCGATGGAATGGGGGATCATCCAAAACAGCGCCATCTAGGGCCATGGGCGCCGCTTCCGCGGAGAGTCAGGGTGAGAGCCAACCCTCGCGCGCATCCGGGTAATAGAGAATGATCTCGCCACCCATTCCTTGTCAAGGAAAGAGACGCGCAAATCGCTACTTTGAAAGCAAGAAGCGCCCCGGCGAGTTCGCCGGGGCGCGTCGTTTGATCGCAACAAACCGCTTTGCGAATCGCGCGATCAGGTTCCCGAGCTGCTCTTGGCCAGAGGACGCTTCTCGATGGTCACCTTCTTCATGACCACCGGCGTCGCCGGGTTGTCGCGCTGGTCACGCTCGACTTGCGAGATCTTGTCGGCCACGTCCATGCCTTCGATCACCGTGGCGAACACCGTGTAGCCACCCTTGTCGAGGGACGGGAGGTCGGCGACGCAGATATAGAACTGGCTGCCGCTCGACTCGCGCTTGGGGTTCACTTGATCCGGGAGCCGCGCCGTGGCCACCGCACCGCGCTTGTTGAGCTGCTTGATCTCGGCCGGCACCGTGTAGCCCGGTCCGCCAAGGCCGTCGTTCGAACGGTCGGAGTCTTTGGAGTTGGGATCGCCGCCCTGGATGACGAAGCCGGGGATGACGCGGTGGAACGTCGTCCCGTCGTAGAACTTCGAGTTGGCGAGCTTCTTGAAGTTGGCGACCGTCTGGGGCGCGTCCTTGTCGAAGAAGCGAAGGACGATCGTGCCCATGCTCGTCTCGATGACTCCAACCTCTTCCGTATCGGCCCCCTTGGTCGCCGCCGGCTTGGCGGTCGTCGACTTCTTGGCGGGCGTGGCGGCCGAGGCCGTGCCCAGGCTCAGTCCCAGGAAGAGAAGCGGAGCCATGAACTGGCGAATCATTCGTACCTCCGTAGGCGGATGATGACTTGCGCGAGAGTCTAGGGCCCGCCCGGGGAGGGGTCAAGGCAGCGGGACGCTCCTACGGGGGGTTGGCGCACGAAGTAGCAAGGGCTTTGCGCGGCGGCTCCTCGGTCCGCCTTCCGGCTTGTCAGTTCGGCTGTTATGATGCCCCGGCTTGGGTCCGGTCCCACGGCGTGAGTCTCGCCACCGTCCAGTGGCGGCCGGTCGTTCCGCGGTCCCGGCGGTGCGAAAAATAAGTCGCCTCCTCGCAGGACGTGCATTCCCCTAGATCCAGGAGACGATCCGGCGCGATACCGATCGCGAGCAGTCGCTGCGTCGCGGCGCGTGCCAGATCGACGTGCGCCGTCGGGCCTTGGATCACGCAGTCGGCGGGAAAGCGGGCGGCCACCTCGGGCCCGACCTCGAAGCAGCAGGCGCGGATGCCGGGGCCGATGGCGGCCCATAGGGGACCCGAGGAAGCCAGCTTGACGCGGGCCGCGGCGACTTCGAGCACGCCGCCGACGATGCCGCGCCAGCCGGCGTGGGCGACGGCGAGTGCGCGGCGCTCCTCGCTCCAGAGGACGACGCCCAGACAGTCGGCAGTGCCGACCGCGAG
>DASYSL010000109.1:0-12330 GCA_036003365.1 Candidatus Eiseniibacteriota bacterium | reverse complement strand
CCACGAGGTCGATGCCCAGCTCGATGGGCCGCTGGTTGATCGGCCCAGCGAACGTGCCGTCGACCAGGCTCAGGGCGCCGGCCGCGCGGGCGCGGGTCGCCGCATCGCGGAGATCCACGCAGCGCATCGTCGGGTTGGTCGGCGACTCGAGATAGACAAGCGCCGGACGGCGCGCCAGCCCGGCCGTGAATTCAGCGTCATTGTTGGCGCCGAACCAGTCCACTTCGAGGCCCAGCCGCGGCGCCCAGTGCATGAAGAACTCATGGGAGCCGCCATAGATCTCGCGCTGGGCCAGGACGCGCTCCCCCGCGCGCACGAACGAGAGCACGGCGGTCGAGATCGCCGCCATGCCTGAGGCGAACGCCAGGGTCGCCTCGGCGCCCTCGATCGCCGCCAGGCGCGCTTCGCACTCGGCCAGTGTCGGGTTCGAGTAGCGCGAGTACACGATGCCGCCTTCCTTGGCGTGGAAGGCTTCGAGCATGGCGTCGTGATCGGCGAAGGCAAAGGTGGACGACTGCACGAGCGGAGCCACGACCGGGCCCGGGCCTTCGGCGCGGCCGCCGTGAACGGCGCGCGTTCTACTGCTCGTCCTCGACGGGTCGGGGCGCTCGGTCATTGAGATCGCTGGGAACGCCGCCCGGGCTCGCACCCGGAGGCGGCTTGGCAGGGTGGGCGCATTCCGCTTAAATCCGTGTGGAAGCGTAGGAAATCCATGGCGAACCTGTCAAGCGAACCACTCTACTCCGAAGCTTCAGTCGCGCCTGGCGACGTGCGCCAGCGCATACCCGACGTGCGCCAGCGCATACTCGGCATGCGCCAGCGCATACGCAGGGTGCGCTAGCGCATGCGACCCGTCGAGCCGTCCAGCGTTCGGCGCGCGCTCCTCATCCGGCCACGTTTCGCCGGCGATCTCTGCCTCGTCCTCCCGGTTCTGGAGCATGTCGTGCGGCTCGCCCCCGGCGTGCGGGTGGACTTCCTCGCCGAGCAGCCATACGCGGAGCTGCTTGAGGAAGATCCGCGGCTGAACCAAGTGCTGACCGTGCCGCGCAAGCCCTCCGCCAAGGAATCGGCGCGGGTGTTCGGGCACCTGGCGGGGACCGGCTACGACCTCGTGCTCGATCTCTTCTGCAATCCGCGCACCGCAGTCTGGACCGCGGCCACCGGCGCCCGCGAGCGCGTGGGCTATCGCGGCAAAGGCTGGCGCAGCGCCGTCTACAACCGCCACCCGGTGCACGAGGGCAAGAGTGCGGTGCGCTGGCATCTGGCTTCGATCGCCGCGCTCGGCTGGCCGGTGGACGCCGAGGCGGTGCCAAGCTTGCCCGTGCGGCAGAAGGAAATCGACGTGGCCCGCGCCAGGCTCAGGCTCGACATGCGCCAGAGCACACGACTCGTCGCCATCCACCCCGGCGCGCGCTGGCCGACGCGGCAATGGGATCCCGCGCGCTACGCCGCGCTCGCGCGCCGTGCGGCCGGCCTGGCGCATGTTCTCGTGATCGGGGGGCCGGGCGAGGAAGTGCTCGCCACCGGGATCGCCAACGACTCGGGGGCCACGCCCGTCACCGGCCTCGACCTACGGGAGCTAGCCGCGCTGCTCGCGACATGCGATGCTTTCGTTGGCCCCGACAGCGGACCCTTGCACGTGAGCGTTGCCGTGGGCACCCCCACCGTCGGCATCTTCGGACGTAACGAGCCCGAACGCTTCTTCCCCTATCCCGCCGGGCGCGGACATCGCGCGGTGTATGCGGGCGTGTGGTGCAGTCCCTGCAATTTGGATGTGTGCTCGCACACCTCGTGCCTGCGCGCCATCGGACCGGACATGGTCTGGAACGCGCTGGCCGAAATCCTCGAGCGCCGAACCCCCTGGCCGGGCGCCGCCCGCGCCGACGCGGTGGCCCTATGATGATCTCCGTCGTCGCCTTCCTCACCGATTTCGGTGCCACCGATTGGTACGTGGCCGCGATGAAGGGCAGCGTGCTCACGCGCGCGCCGGAGTCGACATTGGTCGATCTCTCGCACTCCGTGCCGCCGGGCGACGTCGCGTATGCCGACTTCCTGCTCGAGCAGACGTGGCGCTGGTTTCCGCCGGAGACGGTGTTCGTGGTGGTCGTCGATCCGGGCGTGGGCACGGGAAGGCGTCCCATCGCGGTGCGTGCCGCCGACCGCATGTTCGTAGGGCCGGACAACGGCGTGCTGACCTCGGTCATCGATGAGCCGGGTGCCGACGTGCGCGTGATCGATGCGGAGCGTCTGCAGGCGGGAGTGCTCTCCGCCACCTTTCACGGGCGCGATCTCTTCGCGCCGGCCGCGGCCGCGCTTGCCGAGGGTGCTGCCTTCTCGAGCATTGGCGAGCTCACGCCGGACGCCGTGCGCCTGCCGCGCTCGCGACCAAGCTTGAACGGCGATCGTGGCGAGGCGCACGTCGTCTACGTCGATCGCTTCGGCAACGCGATCACGGATGTGCGCGAGACGGAGCTACGCGAGTGGCTCGACGGCGAGCAGCTGCGCGTTCGCGCCGGCAGTGCCGAGATCGAAGGCCTTTCCCGCACTTACGGCGACGCTCCCCCCGGCACCGCCATGGCGCTCATCGGCTCGACCGGCCGTCTGGAGATCGCGGTCGCCCAAGCCCACGCCGGCACACGGCTCGGGCTCGCGCCGGGAATGGCCGTCACTCTTCTACGAGGCTGATCAGCGGTAGATGGCTTTGACGCTTCCAAGCGTCGAAGCTTCGGAGAATCGAGCTAGCGCCTTCCGGCTGCGCTCTCGTCGCCGCCGGAGGTCTTCTTGGCGGCCTTGCTCTTCTCCATCGGCTGCAAGTGCGCGAGGAGCTTCTGGGCTTCGGGGAACATGCCCAGGGCGCGCTGCAGCTGCTTGTCGCCGGTGATGTCGACGCGATATCTGGCATCGACGCCGTAGAGGTTGCCGGCGATCTCGGCCTTGAGGCGCCGCGTCACATAGGGCAGCTCGGTCTTCCATTCGGCGTCGGTGAGCTTCACCGAGTCCTTGGCCGCTTCCTGGCGCAGCGCGGCAAGCGAGGACTCATCCGGCTGATACTTGGCAAGGAAGTCGTCGAAGTTGCTCCAGCGCGCCTTCACGGTCGGCGCGACGCGCGTGGCGGTCTCGAAGAACACCGCCGCCTGCTCCAGGTCCGCTTCCTTGGGCGTGATCTTGTCCGAGGGCACGATCTCATCGGGCGTGATGCCCCCACCGCCGTACACCGTGCGCCCGCCCGCGGTCGTGAACTTGGGACGCGTGGCCAGCACGCTCTCGGGTGCCGCGTCTTCCTTGAACGGATCGGTCTGATAGGTCTCGCGATTGGTGTAATCGCGCTGAATGAGGCGCCCGCTCGGCGTGTAGTACTTGGCCACCGTGAGCAGCATGGCCGAGCCGTCGGAGAGCATCATCTGGTTCTGCACGAGGCCCTTACCGAACGACGTCGTACCCACCACGAGCCCGCGATCCAGATCCTGAATGGCGCCCGCTGTGATCTCCGAAGCGGAAGCCGAGCCGTGGTCCACCAACAACACGATGGGGATGTCCGTGAACTTGTCGCCGTTGTTGTCGGCGAAGTAATCGGAGTCGGCCTGCGGATTGCGGCCGCGCGTGTACACGATCTTCTGGCCCGCGGGCACGAGCAGGTTGCACACCTCGACCGCCTGCGCGAGCAGGCCGCCCGAGTTCAAGCGCAGGTCGATCAGGCACTCCTTCATGCCCTGCGCCTTGAGCTTGTTCATCGCCTGGTCCAGCTCTTCGCCCGTGGCGCGCGCGAAGCGCACGACACGGACGTAACCGACGCCGGGACGAATCATGTGCGCGTAACGCACGCTTTCCTGCGGGATGCGCGCGCGATCGACGTCGAACGCGAGAACCCCGCCGACCGTGGGCCGCCGGATTTGCAATTGCACGCGCGAGCCCTCCGGGCCGCGCAGCATCTTGAACACGTCGTCGTTGGTGACCGTGCGCACGATCGGCTTGCCGTCGACGGCGATGATGCGGTCGCCGGCGCGAATGCCGAGACGCGACGCAGGTGTGCCCTCGAGAGGCGAGATGACGATCAGCTCGCCGCGCCGAATCTCGAACTGGATACCGATGCCGGAATAGTTGTCGCGGAACTGGTCGGTGAACTTGGCGTAGCGGTCCTTGGGCAGATAGACGCTGTGCGGATCGAGCGTCTCCAGCATGCCCTGAATGGCGCCCTCGACCAGCGGTCCATTCTCGACCGGATCGACATAGTCGCTCTGGATGTGGAAGAGAATGAGGCCGAAGAGATCGAGCTGGGCTCTCAGATCGTCCTGGGCGCCGAGAAGACTCGCGCCGCCGAAGCCGGCCCCCAGGGCGAGCACCGACACCGCGATCCACCGTACGGCTCTCGAGCTGACTCTCCGCATCGCCCGCTGCCTTTCCGTGACTGCTTTGCCCAGGGCCGCCCGGCTATCGGCGGGGCGCCGCTCGAAACGCGACGAGCCGCCTCACCGCTTCCTCAATGGTCTCCGGACGCCGGGCGAAATGGAAGCGCAATCGCTGACGTCCGCTTGCCGCATCGTGATAGAAGCTCGAGCCCGGAACCGCCGCCACCCCACCGTTTTCGACCAATCGGCGGGCGAACGTGACATCGTCCGATTCTCCAAAACCCGAGATGTCGGTCATCACGTAGTAGGCGCCCCGCGGTCGGAAGGTCACGAAACCGGCGCTTTCGAGTCCGTTCACTAGACGCTCGCGCCGGGCCGCGTAATCGCTCGCCAAGCCCGCGTAGTAACCTGTTTCGAATTGTAAGGCGACGGCGGCCGCTTCCTGCAGGGGCGCGGGTGCTCCCACGGTGAGGAAATCGTGAACCTTCCGGATGGCGGCCGTGAGATCCGGAGGGGCCAGGCACCAACCCACACGCCAACCGGTTGCCGCATAGGTTTTCGACAAACCCGAAATGGTCACCGTGCGATCGCGCATGCCGGGCAGCGTGGCCATCGGCACGTGCTCGCCTTCGTAGACGAGATGCTCGTAGATCTCGTCGGTCACACACACGACGTCGTGCTTCACGCACAGCGCGGCGATCCACTCCAGCTCCTGCCGCGAGTACACCTTGCCCGTCGGATTGTTGGGCGTGTTGACGATGATGACGCGCGTCTTGTCGTGGAAGGCCGCCGTGAGCTCGTCGGGATCGAGCGTCCAGTCGGGCTCGCGCAGACGCACGAAGCGCGGAGTGGCTCCGGAGAGAATCGCGTCCGGGCCGTAATTCTCGTAGAACGGCTCGAACACGATCACTTCCTCGCCCGGATTCACGAGGGCGAGCAGCGTGGAGATCATGGCTTCGGTCGAGCCGCAGGTCACCGTCATCTCGGTCTCAGTGTCGAAGTCGAGGCCGTAGTCGCGGTGCATCTTGGCGGCCAGTGCGCGGCGCAGCGAGCGAGCGCCCCATGTGATCGCGTACTGATTGATGTCGGAGCGGATGGCGGCCACAGCCGCTTCCTTCATGGCTTCGGGCGCCGGAAAATCGGGAAAGCCCTGCGCCAGGTTCACGCCCTGGTGCGCATCACACAGGCGCGTCATCTCGCGAATGACCGACTCGGTGAAGCTCTGGGTGCGTTCGGCCGTGCGGCCGCCATGACGATGGCTCGCCGGGCTCATGATTTGCCGTCCAATCGCGTCTCCAGGAGCAGCGCGTCGGCGAAGAACTTGGCCGCCCAGTTGAGGTACTCGAAGGGTCCGTAGCCACCCCACAACGGATGCGAGCCCTTGATCGCGCCCACCACGGCGGGATTGGGATCCTGCCGCCGCTGCGTGCGCATGAGATAGCGATCGATGGCGCGCCCCGCGGTGCGGTAGCGCTCGTCTTTCGTGATCTCGAAGAGCCGCCACCAGCAGATCGACATCTGCGCATCGCCGGTGAGGCAGCTCCAGGTGGCCGCTTCGTTCCAGGAAGCATCGAAGCGTCCGGCCAGGCCGCCGTCCGGGCGCAGCTTGGCGAGGAGCGCATCGGCGACACGGCGGCCCGCCTCGACGAAGCGCTCGTCCTGCAAGATCACGCCGCCGCCGATCCAGCCTTCGGCCGCGTAGGCGAGCGTGTGCAAGAGCGGATGATCGTTGTCGGTCAGGCAACACTCCTCGATCCAGCCGTTGGGGCGCAGGCGCGTCATCGCAAACGCGAGATTGCGGCTGGCGGCGTCCTTGTGCGCCGGGTCGCCCGTCACCTGCCAGGCGCGCGCCAAGCCATACGCCGTGCGCGTGTCGTAGATGTTCACGCCCGAGCGGGCATATTGCGAGCCGTGCTTGCGCCAAGCGCCGTCCTGATCGAGCGCCTGGGCCAGAAAGTCCCCGGCGCGCTGGGCCGACTTTCGGAACGATTCTTCCTTTGTCTCCTCGTAGGCGCGGGCCCAGCCGAAGCACACCTGACCGGTATTGAAGACGGCCGGCGTTTGCTCGAAGCCCAGGACGGCGCCCTGCACGGCGCCGCTCTCCATCTGCACTTCCGATTCCCAGCGCGCCATGCGTGCGGCGCGCTCGGCGTAGCTCGATTGGCCCGTGCGCGCGGCGTAATCGTAGAAGGTCTCGATGATGTATCCCGTGGTTTCGGGATAGGGCGGCAGCCAGCCGGCCTTCTTGTAAGTGCTCTGGTATTTGAGCGTGTACCCACGCGACACGCCCCCGCCCGTGGCCGCGTCCTGCGCGCGGCACAGCCAAAGCATGGTGGTGTCGAGGTGCTCGGTGGGCGTGCCGGTGGCAGCCGGGAGACCGAGCCAATCGGTGACGGCGAGGCGAACGAGATCGATCATGAAAAGGAGCGCGGCGGCCGTGGAATGTGCGAACGGAGCCTTGCCAGGTTCCTCCAAGAGGGGCCGATCAGGATTGCGCCGCAGTATAGCGACAAGCCCCCGGAGCGTCACCCGAGGGCGGGGTCGGCGGCGCTTGCCTCGGCGGCGACCCGGCTTGGGCTGGGGCTCGGGCTGGCCGGAGCTGGGACTGGCCGGAGATGGGGCTGGTCGGGGCGGGGCGCGACATGCGCCAGCCACGCCCCGGCACCTGCGCCGCCGACATGCGCCAGCCACGACCCGGCGCCTGCGCCGCCGGCATGCGCCAGCCACGGATCGCGTTGACAGGGCCTTGCACGGATGGTTCCCTTTTCCGCCATGACCTCACGCGCACGAGCGGCCCGGCTTTTCGTGACCGGGCTCGCCCCCGGCGGCGTGGGCCTGACTCCCGAATTCGAGCGCCTGCTCCGCGAAACGCCGCCGGCCGGCGTGCTCCTCTTCCGCCGCGATTTCCGTGAGCTGGCCGCGCTTCCGGCCTTGATCGAGCGCCTACGCGCGCTGGCCGCGCCGGCACCGCTTCTCGTTTGCGTGGACGAGGAGGGCGGTTTCGTGTCGCAGGTGGCGCCGGACGTGCCGGTGCCCCCCAGCGCGCGGGTGCTGGGGCGGGGCGCCACGGCGCGCCAAGTGGAGTCCCTCGGCGAGTACACCGGCCGTGTGCTTCGCGCCCACGGCGTGGACGTGGATTTCGCGCCCGTGTTCGACGTCGATGCCGAGTCCACGAATCCGGTCATCGGACCCCGCGCGTTCGGCTCCGATCCGGCCACGGTGTCGCGGCTCGGGCTCGCGTTCGCCCGCGGACTCACCACGGGCGGCGTGGTGCCGTGCGCCAAGCACTTTCCCGGGCATGGCGATACGCGCACCGACTCGCATCTCGAATTGCCGCGCGAGAGCGGCGCGCGCGATCGGCTCGAGGCCCGCGACTTTCCGCCCTTCCGCGCCGCAGTCGCCGATCGCGTGCCGCTCACCATGGTGTCGCACGTGCACTACACGGCGTTCGATGAAACTCCAACCCCGGCCACGCTCTCGCCGCGTATCGCGGGCTCGCTCCTGCGCGAGAGCTTCGGCTTCCAGGGCGTTGCGGTGACCGACGCCATGGAGATGAAAGCCGTAGCCCGCGGGTATGCGCCGGGCGAGGCGGCGTGGGCGGCGCTGAGTGCCGGGTGCGATCTCCTTCTATATGGAGCTTGGGACGCCGAGACCGAGCAGGCCCTGGCCTCGGTCACGCGCCGCATCGAGCCGGGCGACGACGAAACGCGCGTCAGGGCGGCTGAGCGCCGCATCGAGCGCTTGTTCACGTTGCGCTCCGAGATCGCGGACTCGGCCGTGCCGGCGGGCGACTTGCGCGTGGCGCCCGTGGATCTCGTCGGGCTGTGCGGCCGGGCGCTCCGGGTCGAGGGCGATCTCGCAGCGCTTCGGCAGGCGGCCCAGCGCACACGCTGGCTGGTGGTCGAGCCGGAGTACGTGGGCGGACCGTCGATCGCCGCGCTCCTCGGCGGGCGGGGCTGGAGCACGGAGAGCGTGCGCTGGAACGCTGCTCTGCCCCTCATCGACCGCTTTGACAACGTGCTCCTGGCCCAGGCCCGCCGGATCCCCCCCACGCCTGAGGAGAACACCCTGATGGCCAGGGCCTCGGCCCGACCCATCTCCGTGCTGATCGCCCTTGGCCAGGACGCCTTCCTGAGCGAGCACCCGCGAGCGACGGTCCGTGTCTCGGCCTGCGATCCAGGCGAGCCCATGCGCCGGGCCATCGCCATCCGGCTCTCGGATCCGGCGGCCTAGGCCGAGGCTCAGGCGCCCCAAGCCGCAAGGGACTAGGCGCCCGCGCCCTCAGGCGGCTTGGCTGCCCAGCCCCCGCAGGCGGCTTGCCTCCCAGCCTGCACTCGGGCGCCGGCCCGGCCAGGCGCGCGCCCCGGGGCAACCCCCGTTCCAGCCCCGCCGTAGAATCGGAGTCTGTCGCCTACGGGGCGGACCAGGTGAAATGACCCGCTGACGACCCGGTCCGCTCCAAACCTTTTCCCCTCAACTGTTGTCCATACAGTGGCATGCGCGACACCCACCCCGGGGTTGCCCTCGTGACGGGAGAGCCGGAAGCCGCAGCTGTTGCCGAGCCTTCACTAGTCGCGCTCGCCGCGGCCGGGGACACGCATGCCTTCGAGCGCCTCTACCGCCAGCACGTCGGCCGCGTGCACTCGTTGGCCTGCCGCTTGGCGGGTCGGGAGCACGCCGAGGAGCTGACGCAAGAGGTGTTCATCCGCGCCTGGGAGAAACTGTGGACGTTTCGTGGCGAAGCGAGCTTCGGCACTTGGGTCTCCAAAGTGGCGGTGCGTTGGATCCTGACCTGGCGCTCGGCGCAGGCGGTCCAGCGCCGGCGGACGGAGAACAACGAGATCCTGGCCTGGCTGCCGGCCAAGGCGGCACGTCCCGACGTCGCGATGGATGTCGAGGCGGCCATGGAGAAGTTGCCCGACGGAGCGCGGCAGGTGTTCGTGCTGCACGATGTGGAAGGGTTCAAGCACGAGGAGATCGCCCGGCTCCTCGAGGTGTCGGTCGGAACGTCGAAAGCGCAATTGCATCGAGCGCGCATGCTGCTCCGACGTCATCTCGAGCGATGAGAGGAAGGACGTCATGACGGACCGCTGGACCGAGTCGCTGTCGGAATACCTGGACGGCGAGCTGGTGCCGGAAGACCGGCGCGAGCTGGGACTCCACCTCGAAAGCTGCGCCGATTGCGCCCAGACGTTGCGCGAGTTGGAGCAGGTGGTCGAACGCGCCCGGGCGTTGCCGGACCGCGCGCCGGAACACGATCTCTGGCCCGCCATCGAGGCGCGCATCACCGGGCGCGCACAGGCCGCCACGACGATCGAGCCGGCGCGCATTCCGGAGGGCCTGCCGGAGCGCGCGCGCGCCGCGCGGCGCGCCGCCAGCGTGGTCAGCTTCACGTGGCCGCAACTGGTGGCCGCCGGGCTTGCCGTCGCACTCCTCGCCACCACCGCGTTCTGGCTGGGCACGCGCGGAGACGGACGCTTGGCGCAGCAAATGCCGAATCCCGCCGCGCCCGGCACGACGTTCACCGCTTCCGGGGCGCAGAATTCCAACGAAGCCGCCATCGCGGAGCTCCGCGATGCGCTGGCGCGCGGGCGGCAGGATCTCGATCCCCAAACCGTCAAGGTCCTGGAGCAGAACCTGGCCACGATCGAGCGCTCGATCCACGAAGCCCAGGCGGCGCTCGATGCCGATCCCGCCAATCCGTACTTGCGCCGACACCTGCAAGAGACGGTGACGCGCAAGATGAACTTGTTGCGCCAGGCCACGTTCCTGGCCAGCGCACCATGAAGAGGAACACCCTGATTACGCTCGCACTCAGGATGGCCGCGGCCGCCTCCCCCGGAAGGATTGGCCCGTGACCTCGCTTCTCATCGCCACCGCCGTGGCCGCCGCCGTCTCCGCGTACGCCGACACGGTCGTCGACGTCAGGCCGGACGCCAAGCTCTGGCTGCGCAACCTACGTGGCTCGGTCCAGGTGTCGACGTGGGGCAAGAATGCGGTGCGCATCCAGGTGCCGTCTTCGACTCGGGCCCGCTTGCGCATCGCGCAGCGCGCCGGCGCGCTCTCGATCGAGCCCGAGTACGGGCATCCGCACAGCATGGAAGCGGCGCGCTACGTGATCACGGTGCCGACCTGGATGGACGTGGCGCTGGTGTCCCCCGAAGCCTCGGCGCGCGTGCGCGGGCTCAAGGGCGACCTCATCGTGCGCACGGTGAACGGCGAGGTGGAGGTGACGGACAACCAGGGCTCGGTCTCGGTGAGCTCGGTGCAGGGGCCGATTCGCGTGGCTCATGCCCGCGGGCGCCTCGACCTCAGCACGGTGAACGGCCCCATCACGCTCGACGACGTTACCGGTAGCGTGAACGCTGAGACTGTGAATGGCCCCATCGAGCTGGCGCGGGTGATCGCCGATAGCGTCGAGGCCAGCACGTTGAACGGCTTCGTGCGCTTCGATGGCCACTTCCTCAACCGGGGCTGGTACCACTTCGCCACCCATAACGGCGACATCGCGGTCGATCTGCCCAAGGAGCCGGACGCGCAGGTCTTCGTGGCCACGTATGGCGGCCAGTTCTCGAGCGATTTCCCGGTCTCGGCGCCGCGCGCCCGGCACGGCAGGGGCCTCCATTTCACGCTCGGCGACGGCAAGGCCATGCTGCAACTCGAATCGTTCACGGGACGTATCCGGCTCTTGCGCGAGGCGGGCGGGCGACGCACGCCGCAAACGCCGCCGGTCTTCGAGTGGCGCGAGTTCGGTCAGGCCAACAGTCCCCCCAATCCCCCCAATTCTCCCGATGATGACCACGAGGAGGACAAGTGATGAAGGTCGCTCTCTCTGCTTTGGCCCTCGCCTCTGCGCTCGCGCTCGCGTGTGCGCCAGCCCCGGCCGCTCTCGCCGCCGGCCCCGACTTCTCGTGGAGTGATGCGCTCTCCTCCGGCAAAACGATCTGGGTCAATGGCCTCAACGGGCATATCGCGGCCTCGCGCGCCTCGGGGCGCACGGCGAGCGTGACCGCCGTCAAGAGCGGCAAGTCGTCGCAGCTCGACCGCGTGCACATCGTCGCCACGCCGTCGGCCAACGGAATCACCATCTGCGCCATCTTTCCCAACAAGCATGGCGGCGAGACGGAGTGCGTTCCCGAGCACGGCATTCACGGCGACGAGATCGACGACATCGACGTGGACGTGGACTTCACCGTGCAGGTGCCGGAGGGCGTGAAGCTCGAGGCGCGCACCGTGAACGGCGGCATCGATGCCAACGGCCTGGCAAGCGACGCCGAGGTGGCGACCGTGAATGGCACCATTCATGTGTCGACGAGCGGCCTGGCGGAGGCGCACACGGTGAACGGCTCGATCACCGCCTCCATGGGCCGGGGCACGTGGGACCACGCGCTGCGCTTCGAGACCGTAAACGGCTCGGTGCGCCTGACCTTGCCCCAGGAAGTGAACGCCAAGCTCCACGCCAACTCGCTCAACGGCTCGATCAGCTCGGATTTCCCGGTGTCCCTGAACGGTGAGTTCTGGCACAAGGGTGGCTCGGTGGACGGCACGATCGGCAAGGGCGGAAGCCCATTGCGGCTCTCGACCGTGAACGGCAGCATCGTCATCGCGCGCGTCGGCGGCGCCGACGACTCGAATTCGAAGAAGACCAGGCTGTAGGAAAGAGCAGACAAGAAGAGCACGCCGCAAGAAGGGCACGCCGCAAGAAGGGCACGCCATAAGAAGGGCGGGCTGGGCTGGAGCGCTCGCGCCGGGGCATCGCGGCGCGGGCGCTCTCTTTTTTTCTTCTCACCATGGCTGGATCTGTGATTCGATTTCGGGAGCCGTCCCCTGAGAGTCGTTCCCCGCCCCCTAAAATTGCCCGTCTGCTGCCCCTGATCGATTGCCTCTGCGCCCCCGAAAGAGGGCCGTTTGGTGAACGCCGATTGGATTGTTGTCGATCACATGACTACCCCTGAGCTTTCCCGCGATTTGGACGATGCCGCAA
>DASYSL010000108.1:0-5825 GCA_036003365.1 Candidatus Eiseniibacteriota bacterium | reverse complement strand
GCTCGGGTCCCCAGCACCCTGTGTATCGGCTCCAGCGCTTCGCGATTTAACCCAAACCCGGCCGAGCCGGGCCTGCCCCCATCAATTAGTTCTGCTTCCAGAAGAGCTCGATGACGTCCATCCGAGCGTCTCCCGCGATCGTCAATGTCCCCAAAGCGATGTTGTCTTTGGGCTTGGCGAAGGGAGTGGTCGGCAGACCGCTACCTTGGCCCCCGCTTCCGGGAATGAATTGGAAGTCCCGCGACACCTTGACCCAAACGCCCGGGTCGCCCGTCGGCTCGTTGTACAGGGTCGAGGTGACGACCGTGCCCGTCGCGGTGCCCATCTTGTTGGCGTCGAGAACACGATTGGCGGCGGCTTCGGCTCTCGCCTGGTATGAGCCCGCGTTCGACTGGATGGCGGCGCGCGCTCCGGCGCCGGCGGCCTCGGTGAGGACGTTCTGGACCCACAAGGCGCGGCCGAACTCGGTGATGATGAAGGCGACGACCAGGAGGAAGGGAAGCACCATCCCGAATTCGATCAGGGACTGGCCGTGGCTCGAGCGAATCAGGCGAGAGAAAAGCGATTTCCGTTTCATCCGCTCCTCCACCAGATGGAGAGCGCCACACCGAAGGCGATCGCCACCCCGTAGGGAATACTCCAATTCGCGTCCTTCTCCAAGGACGGAAGGCCACCTTGAGCCGCGCGGCGCCGCGGATCCACCGCCGCGCCGACCAGCTCGCCCGTGCGCTGAAACGCGCGCGCGAGTCGGCCGTGCACGGCCGCCCAGATGAGGGCGAGAACACCGCCAGCGACTCCCGTCATGAGCGCTGCCCACAGAGCCCCCGGCGGTCCGAGGAACGCGCCGACGGCGGCCATGAGCTTCACGTCGCCGGGGCCCATGCCCCCGAGCGCGAAGGGCACGAAGAACAAACCCGCGCCCACGAGCAGCCCGAGGAGACCGCGCAGCAAACCGGGCACCCCATGAAAGACTGTTTGGAGAACGAGACCCAAAAGGACGGCGGAGAGGGTAAGCCAGTTGGGAATCCGACGCGTGCGGAAGTCGATAACAGCTGCCAACGCGACGATTCCGAGCAGGATTCCTTCCAGCCAGCTCACGTCCCCGTCCCCCAGGACCGCGTCCCTGCTCGCCGGTCCGTGATTCGGTTAGGACTCAGCGACCGCACCGACCGACGGGCGCGGTCGCCGCGGGGGCCACGAGGGCCCCCGCCCGACCTGATGCTGCGATTAAGCGTTGGCCGTCGAGATCGCCGTGTTGATGCGATCCCACACCGCCGAGATCGTCGGTCCGAGAGTCTGGAGGGCGACGATCGAAACGATCGAGAGAAGCGCGGCCAGGAGGGCGTACTCCACCAGGTCCTGACCCTCTTCCCGCACGACGAGATTACGAAGAAGTGCCTTCATGCGTGTGTGCTCCTTCTTTCGCGCGCCCCGCCGCCGCACGGTTGCGGTTGGCGCGGGCACAGCTGGACGGACGTCCGTTAGAAACGGGGGTCCAGACATTTGGTGCGGCACCCAAGCGCGACCCCCCGTCGCTCAGGAGAGAACACCGGGTTAGGCGGACGACCGACCGATCGTTCACCCGGGCGGAGACCCAAGACCCGGTGACACCGTTGAACGTGAACTTGCTCTGCAATCCCTATGCCGCTTTCGGCGTGAAGCGAAACAACGAGCGCCCCGGCTCTAATTCATAGAGCCGACTGCGTTTCGCCCCATTCCGTGGAACGACATGTCTGGGGAATTTTCCCCAGGTTGCAGGTTGCCGGGCCGGATTCCCCAGGGCATGCAGTCAAATGACGCAGTCCCTTCGAGGAGCAGCTCAGCGCGACACGACGCATGACGCGCTGTTGAATCCGGTCGGCTCGGCGGGGGCCCCTGAGCACGCCAGGACGAATTCCATCGTGGATGCCGTTTCGCAAGTGGGTCTCGGCGACCGCAAAGACCCCTCGCGTGCCGGGCGAGTGGCTACGAAGATACCAGGGGTTTGGTGCTACTGCAAGCGAGAGCGTTCGCGCTCGCGCGCGCTGCTTGCCCCCGGCGTGGGAGCGCCGGCGGGCTTGTTCTCGGCATTGCGAACTGGCTTGCTCTGATTTGATAACTCTTTTTCGGACTTACGCTTCGGCTTCTCGCCTGGGCGAAATTCATTGGTGATGGGCAAGCGGCGGTCGCGGCCAAAGGCGCGCGGACTGATGCGGATCCCGGGGGGCGCCTGGCGGCGCTTGTACTCGTTGCGGTCGACCCACCCCACCACCTGCGAGACGAGCGCAGGGTCGAAGCCGCGCGCCACCAGCTCGTCGGCCCCCATGTCCTTCTCCACATAAGCGAGCAGGATCTCGTCGAGGATGGCGTACGGCGGCAGCGTGTCCTGGTCGCGCTGGCCCGGGCGGAGCTCGGCCGTGGGCGGTCTGAGGAGCGTCGACTCGGGAATGGGTGGCGTTTCGCCACGCCCGCGGGCGTGCGAATTCAAATGCTGGGAAAGGGCGTAAACGAGCGTCTTGGGGACGTCCTTGAGCATGGCGAAGCCTCCCGCCATGTCGCCATACAAAGTGCAATACCCCACCGAGAGCTCGCTCTTGTTTCCGGTGGTGAGAACCAGCCAACCGAACTTGTTGGAAAGTGCCATCAGGACATTGCCGCGTGCACGTGCCTGGAGGTTCTCCTCGGTGACGTCGGGACCGCGCCCGGCGAACGCGGATCCGAGCACCGAGCCGTAGGCATCGACCACCGGCTCGATGGGCACCGTGAGCACGCGGATGCCGAGGCGCCGAGCCAAGTCCTCGGCGTCGGCCCGGCTCTGCTCGCTGGTCACCGACGACGGCATGAGCACGCCGTTCACGCAATCGGCCTCGAGTGCTTCGACGGCCAGGGCGGCGGTGAGCGCCGAATCCACGCCGCCCGAGAGGCCGAGCACCACGGATTCGAATCCATTCTTGACCACGTAGTCGCGCAAGCCGAGCACGAGCGCCTGCTGCACCTCGTCCAACGACGAAAGCTCGGGCGCCAGCGGGGCTTGGGTCGCTTGCGTGGGGCGATCCGGCCACGCCGGCTTCTCGAGCATGAGATGGCGCACCGGCAGGTACGAGCCGGCCAGCTCGGCCTTGACCGTGGTGCCGTCGCGGCGCCGCGGATCGTGCAGGCGGGCGCGGAATACGGTCTCGGCATCGAGGTCGCAGACCACGAGGTCTTCGGCGAAGGCGCGCGCCCGTGCCACCAGCTCGCCGCGCTCGTCGAACACCACGCTGCCGCCGTCGAACACGAGCTCGTCCTGGCCGCCCACCAGATTGGTGAAGGCCACGATGGCCACGTTGTCCGCGGCCCGCGTCGCCAGCATGCGCTCGCGATCGCGCGTCTTGCCGCGATGGAAGGGCGAAGCCGAGAGACAGAGCAGGATCTCGGCGCCGTCCTGGGCCTGAAGGACATGCGGCCCGTCCGGGTACCACATGTCCTCGCAGATGGTGACCCCGAGCTGCACGCCGCCGAGGTTCAAGACGAGCGGCTCGCGGCCCGACTGGAAGTAGCGCTTCTCGTCGAAGACGGCGTAGTTGGGCAGGTGGTGCTTGTGGTAGACGCCGGCGACGCGGCCATCGTGCAGGACGGCGGCGGCGTTGTAGACGTCGTCGCCGCGGTCGGCGAAGCCCACCACCGCGGTCACGCGCCGGGCGGCCGGCGCCAGGGACTCGAGCGCCTTGCGGTTGGCCTCGAGGAAGTCGGATTTGAGGAGGAGATCCTCGGCCGGGTAGCCACAGAGCACGAGCTCGGGGAAGAGCACCAGCTCCGCCCCCAGGGCCTCGGCGCGGGAGAGCGTCTCGCGGACCCGGGCCACGTTGGCGTCGAAATCGCCGACAGTCGCGTTGATCTGGCCGAGGGCGAGGCGAAGCTTGCGCATTCCTACTTCCTCCAGGGGGATTCCCTGGCCCGATCCTACCCCAAAACGGAAAGCCCGGGGGGCGGCCCCGGGCTCACTTGTGCAGCGGTGTCCGACGTTTGCGTCCTCCGTGGCGCCTGGCCTTCCCTGGCGGGGTTTCGTCCCTGTCCCTCGCGTCGGTCCCGTTCTTTCGCACGCTTCGCGGCCGAAGCGCGCACGGCGTGGGCACACAGCAACTCCAATGCCACGATGCAAGACTCCACGCGGGCAGGCATTTCGGGCACTCCCGACACCTCAAGGTCCATGAAAAGGTGCGGGAAGCCGCGCGCCTTCGCGCAGATTGCAACGAAGGGCGAGCGCATCGACCCAGAACAGATGAATGGGTCCACGGAGTTCAGGACCCATTTGTCCGCGAACCGCTCGCGAGGCGGCGATAGTCCGCCACCGCCTGCCGGTGCGCGCGAAACGCCAGATCGCGCGGCGGCTTGGCGGCCGGAAACCAACCCAGCTCAGCGGCGTCGTCACCCGCCTTCTCGCGCCCGCCGGTCTTCTTCGCGCGGTAGACGATGAGCACCACGCGCACGCGCGGGTCGTCGTGGCCGGGATACGCGCCCACCAAGTCCTGGATGCGCACGCGCAAGCCGGTCTCCTCCAAGGTCTCGCGCCGCGCCGTCTCCTCGGGAGTCTCGCCGTACTCCATGAAGCCCGACGGCAGGCTCCACATGCCCTCGAAGGGCGGATACTTGCGGCGCACGAAGAGAAGCCCGCGCGGACCCGGCAGCATGACCGCCACCGCCGGCGACGGATTCTGGTAGGCGATGTAGCCGCATCGCGGGCAGGTCGGGCGGCGCATGCCGTGGTCGACGCGGCGCACCAGGCGCGTCGCGCAGTAGGGACAGAAGCGAGCCGGACGCGGAAGGGTCATGCGCGCACTGTAGCAAACGAAAGAGACGGCAGGCTCGCGCCCGCCGCCTCGTCTTGGCTCGGAAGCAGGATGCGTTCTAGTCCTTGCCGTCGTCCTTGTCCATCTCCTTCTTGAGCTCGTCCATCTGCTTGCGCAGATCGTCCATTTGGCGGCGCAGGTCCTCGCGCTCCCGGTCACTCATGGCGCGGGGCGCCGTGGGATGGCCGTCGCGGTTCATGATCCACGAGCGCGGCATGGCCGACATGGCGCCGCGACGCTCTTCCAGATTGGCCGTCAGCGTCTGGCGCGTGCCATGGCGCAGCACCGTGACGCGCATCGGACCGGCGGAGCGGTCCGCGAGATGACTGCGCAGATCGTCGGTGTCGGCGATCGACTGGCCGTCGAGCTCGATGATGACGTCGCCGGAATGGAGTCCGGCACGCTTGGCCGGCGTGTCGTCGAGCACGCGCGTGACCAAGGCACCCTTGCCGTCCGGACGATTGAAATACGCGCCCAGATCGCCGTCGAGATCCTGAATCTCCACGCCCAGCCGGGGATTGCCGTTCATCATGCCGAAATTCTGGAAGCCCTGCATGTTGGGAAACGAATAACGGTAGGTGTGCGAGCGCGTATGGTTGTCGTTGTGGTTATCGTTGTCGTTGTCGTTGTCGTTGTCGTTATCGTTGTCGTCGCGATCGTAGGCGCGCGACTCCGGCATGTCCTCGCGCGAACCCAGCGTCACCGTCACCGTCATGGGTCTGCCTTCACGAAACACCGTGAATGCGGCACGGTCGCCTTCCCGATCCTCGCGCACGCGGGCCGTGAGGTCGGCGCTCGAGGACACGGGGCGTCCGCGATAGCTGGTGACGATGTCGCCGCGACGCAGCCCGGCGCGGTCGGCAGGGCTGCCGTCGGTGACATCCGAGATCAACACGCCCGAGCCTTTGAAGTTGTACGAATCGCGCAGGTCGTCGTTCAAATCCTGCAACAGCACGCCGACGTAACCGCCCGACGAGGACGACTGGGCGGATGCCGCGTGAGACGCGCCCGGCACCG
>DASYSL010000107.1:0-21862 GCA_036003365.1 Candidatus Eiseniibacteriota bacterium | reverse complement strand
GAAGGTCGCGAACACGAGCAATGGATTCCCGCTCGCCCGCGGCAATCGCATGGCGACGACGTAGAGAACGACGCCGGTGATGACCAGGACGAGTCCCGCCACGACCGGCCAGCTCACGTTAAGCGCAACCAAAGCGTTGGTTCACGGCTGGGTTCCATACGGTTCGAAGTACTTCAACGAGCTCATACGCCACGGTGGAAACCAACACGTGAGCTCCGGACCCTCGCGGAGATAGGCGCCATGGTCGATACCATCCTTGGTCGGGTGTTCCACGAGAGGATGGCTCATATCAACCCTCTCGGCGTAGATGGTCAGGCTATAGCCAAGACCGGCGTAAGTCGCCGTCCCTCCATCTTCCATGACCGAGCCTCTGATACTGAAAATCGGGTTCTGGCCATTGACGGCCCGTCCGTAATCAATCAAGGCGAGAGCGACGAACCCAAGCAGAACGAACAAAACCCATTTGAGCCGGCGCTTGGGCTTGGGTGGCGTCGAGTCCGACGGCATGGCCGGGCCCGCTACTCTCCGACGATCTGCACCAGGGCTTCGGGCGTGGGCTCCGTGACCATCTTGGCGGCGACCTTGCTGGGGACGAGCTTGGAGAAGGCTTCGGCGAAGGGCCAGCGGCGCCACTCGCCGCCCAGGCGGAGCGAGAACGAGTCGGCGTCGGCGCGCATGGGGGCGCCGCGCAGGCGGGCTTCGGTCTCGAGCAGAGGGACCACGTCGCGCGCCCACTCGGCGGGACTGATCGGCATGATCACATTGCCGCGATATTGCTCGGGCTCGAGACGGCGCTCGGGGTCGAGCACGAACACGCGCCCCGCGGCCGCGCCCGACATGAAGAACTTGCCGGCGTAGGGCCGCGGTCGCAGCGCGAGGTGGCCTTGGCGATCGGGTTTGGCCAGACCGAGCACGATGTGGCACGAGTTGTCGCCGCCCGACATCAGGTACTCGAACGCGTATTCGTTGGGCGAGCCCATGTGCAGCGACTTGAAGCCCTGCGCCGGCGTGTCGTCGCCGAGCGCCACCTTGTTCTGGCCGGCGACGGCGAAGCGCGAGCCGGTGTCCCAGGCGCTGAACATGAATCCGTGCGCCGCGTAGGCGCACGTGTTGAGCGCATCCTGCAGCAGGAAGAGGCGCCCCGAGTCGGCCTTGAAGCCGGCGTGGCTCTGGCCTTGCCCGTAGGCGTACATGCGTCCGCCTTCGAGCAAGGCGCCCAGGAAGTCGCCGAACTCGCGGCCGTAGAGCTCCATGACGAAGGCGCGCGCCGGCGCACCGTCGGGGCCCGTCAGGTTCGTGCCCAGGTAGCGCGGGCCGCCGATGAAATTGTAGGCGATGAAATGCCGCCAGCCGAGCTGGGTGGCCTCGCTCACGAAGCGCGAAGCGCAGGCGTTCGAGAACGCCACGCTCTCGAAATCGCGGAAGTCGACCACGAGCACGTCGCGCGCCGGATCGGCCGGCTCCACCAGATCGTCGCGCGTGGCGAAGGTGATGCGCGAGAGGCGCGCGCGCCCGTACGTGCCGCCGAACGCGGGCACCGCGTCGAGGATGCGATAGATCCCACCTTCGGGCGAGCCGTCGCGCGCGCGGCCACCGTCGGTCAGGTACTCCATGCTCGAGAGCGCCTTGCCGCCGAGGTCACTGAACACGAGCCGCTTGCGCAATTCGGTGAGCATGCGCAGGGCGAGTGCCTGATGCGCGTCGCCGTCTTTGGCCATCGAGGGCAGCGCGTCTTCCACCAGGTAGCGGTAGTCGCCGAAACTCAGCGAGCCCACGCGCTCGAGCGCGGTCTCGACCAGCTCCTGCGCGGGCGCGGGGAGATCGTCCTCGGGACCGAAGAGGCGCCCGGAGGCGGATGACTCCTCGGCGGCGTGCGCGGCTCGGTCGCGGTACTCGTCCACCAGACCGCGCCACGACGAAGCCGCGCTGCCCGCCGCAGCGCCCAGCGGGGTGGCGAGATCGACCTTGGTGCCCGCGCGCTCGACCACCACGTCTTCGCCGAAGCGGTTCACGAGCGTCATCTCGGGCACGCCGCGACGCACGAAGGCTTCCACCACGCCGCCGAACTCGCGCTGACCGGGGCGTCCGCCCGGGCGCATGTTGAAGCGCAGGTCGGCCGCCGCGTCGCCCAGCACGCCCTGCGCATGCAGGACGCGCAGCATGGAGTCGGCGATCTTGGCTTCCGAGCCGTTGGCCGCCACCTTCACGCCGCCCTCGGCCTCGTCGCGATGCACGATCACCTCGTGCGGCCTCAAGAACTTGATGTCCATGTTCTCGCGGAAGCCGACACGCCCCCCGGGCCGCGTCTCCAGGATGGTGAACTTGTACGGACCGGTCGGCGTGAGCTGCACGTAGTTGGTGGCGAGCAGCCGATGCAGCGAGCGCTTGGGCTCGGGCATGGCCTCGAGATCGAGCCCGGTGATGGGCGAGATGATCTGCGTCGCCTCTTCGGTGCCGAGGCCGAGCACGCGCCGCGTGAAGTCCACCAGATAGGCCGCGTACTCGGTATCGGTGAGCGCCTTGCGCTCGTATAGCGAGTCGCCTGCGTACTCGATGGCGCCCGGCCCCATCGATTCGTCGGGATGGACGGTGCCGTACTCAGCCAGGAACGGCGCCGTGGAATCGACGCCGACCTGCTCGCCGTTGTGCATGAGCAGCACGTTGTAGGCCTTGAAGGGATGCGCCCCCGCCGGGTTGCCGCGGCCCTCGGCGTCGATGGCCGGCGAGTTCGTGGGATAACGGTGGTGCATGCCCCACACGTGCGCGTGCAGTGCCGTGGTACGGAACGTGCGTCCCTTCTGCGTCACTTCGACACCGCCGTGCTCGGCCGCGCCCGGATAACCGGCCCAGAAGCGCTCGAAGTCGAAGTACTCGGGGATGACGTGCGTCCAGCCCGAGATCTTGATCGAGCCCATGTCCTCGCCCACCGAGACCACGAAGCCGCGGCGTTTGTCGGCGTACTTGCCCGCGGCAGCGCCCGGCTTGCCGTGCGTGCGGTAGTAGCGGCTGTCGAGGATGTGCGCGAGCACCGAGAAGTACTCCTCGCGCACCGCTGCCGGGAACTCGGCCAGGCGCGCATCGCCCTCGGTGGCGCCGCGGAGCGTCGCGAGGAGCGTTTCGTCGGCAAGATCGCCGAAGCGCGTGTGGCGCGGCAGCCAGTGTGCGCTCGAGAGCAGGATGTGCGCGTAGCGCTCGAGCACGTCGGGCCGCGCTTCGACGAAGAAGAGCGAGAAGTCACCCACGTTCTCGCGCAACCCGGCGCGGCGCCAGCCCTCCTCGTCGGCATAGGGCGCGCGCACCGGGACACGGAATTCCGGCAAGCGGCGGGCCACGTCCTTGCGCGCCATCTCGCCCCCGCTCGCGTCGAAGAAGCGGCAGCCCTCGAAGTGATCGAGCATGCTCGCGGTCGTCTCGGCGCGGTCGGGACCGATGGTGTTGAGCAGGAAGGCGGTCTTGCCGGCCACGGCCGGCGGCGCAAACCCGGCGAAGCCGATGCCGCCGCCGCGGTTGTTGCCACCGTTGTACGAGAGCTTGGCCGCTTCCCAGATGGCCCCCACGTCCACCGGCTCGCTCACCGTGAGCGAGCCCACGCGGCAGGAGTCGTGCTCGACCGCCGCCACCGAATCGGGGCGCACCACCGGCTCGTCGCCCTGCTGCGGCGCCGGCAGCTGGGGCAGGCGCACGAGATCGAGGCGGCCGCGCAGCTCGCGGATGTCGCGGATGAGCTTGACGCGGTCGCGCACCATACCGGCTTCGTTCAGGGCGCCGCTCTCGTAGTTGATCGCGTCCACCAGCACGGCGAGCTTCACCAGGGAAAGCGCGATCCAGTTGCGGAAGCGGTCGCGCATCATGGCGCGGTCGTTCTGACTCGTCAGCTCGAGCTTGGTGGTGATGCCGCCGCGCGGGCAGTCGAGGTGGCAGTTGCCGCATTGATTGCAGCCGAAGGCCACGGCTTTGTCGATCGAGGCCACGACCACGCCGTCGGCGCCGGCGATGAGCACCTTCAGGAAGTCCAGCTCGCCGCGCATGCCGCCGCTCGCGAACAGGCGCGTGCCGCCCCCCGCGCCGAACGGGACGCCGTTCAGGTCGCGGATGGGGCGCAGCTCGCCCGAGCCGTCGAGGTCGACTTTCTCGCTCACCAGCGCGTGGTGCGTGTGCAGGATGGTGCGGAAGATGTCGGGCCAGCCCACATGCGAGGAGTCGGCGTGGTAGTTGCCCGAGCCGCCGAGGCCGGAATCGACGAGCAGATAGTCGACCACGAAGTTCGACCACATGCCCGCGGCCACGTAGCGCGTGTAGTTGGAGCCGGTGATCTTGATGCCGCAATGCGTGTGATAGAGGAGCCAGAGCCACACCTCGGCCGGCATGTCCTCGATCGAATAGATGTCGTGCTTGGGGTCGGGCGAGAGCGCGTCGGTACCGACGGGAATGTTGCGCGCCTTGCTCACCTGTGCGGTCACCTTCGCGCCGGCGAGCCGTCCGCCTTTGCCCGGCTTGGCACCCTGGTTGATCTTGATCTCGACGTCGCGCACGCGACGCAGGTCGGCGGCATGGATGCCGAAGTGCCCGCTCGCCGCCTGCATCGACTCCCACGACATGTCCTCGTCCTTGGTCAGGCGAATCGGTCCGCCTTCGCCCGAGGAGACCATGGCGATGCCGGCGTTGCCCTCGATGCGCGCGGTGAGGAAGTCTTCCGACGCGGCACCGAGCGAGATGCTGGCGTGGGCGATGGGCGCTTGCCAGATGGGCTCGCGCACCCCGAGGCCCGAGAGCACGTAGCCACCCGCCGGGTGGCGCTTGAGAACGATGGCGCCGTCGACGGACGCGCGCGCGATGGAGGCGCCGGCCGCCCCTTGCGCCACGCCGGCCAGGGCCACGATCTGCGGCTGGTCACCGTCGGGGCCGAGGCCCACGACTTCGAGCGCCGTGCCACGCTCGAGGGCTGACGCGAGCTCGGCGTTGGCATCGATGCGCACCTCGAAGCCGCCGCGGCGATCGGCGGTCCAGGTGGCGAACGAACCCTCGGGAGTGCCGCCGTTTCCTGATTTCGATGGCGCCTGTACCTCTGCTCCTGCCAGCCGCAAAGCACTGCGCGCGCCCGGGCGCAGTGCGCCCGGCCGGTGAAAGCCACGCGGCACGGCCAGCTGCACGTAATCGAGCAGCGTGGCATCGCGGTGCAGCCGCTCGAGCGCCCATTCGAGCGAGGAGCGCTTGAGCGACAGGCGCACGCCGTCGAGCGTCGCCGAGCCCATGTCGCCTTCGAGGAAGAAATCGTCGGCCACCGGCAGATGACCGGCGGCCATGCGATACGCCACCTCGAGGAAATCGCCGGTCAAGCTCCGGTTCGAGTTCATGAGGTGCCAGTTGGCCGTGTGCTGATCCTGGATGCGCGCGGCATGCACGAGCGGCAGGCCCGGCTTCACCTGGCGGAGCAGCGAGGTCACGCGATAGCGCTCGCGCACGTCGGCGGGCACGGGCTCGGCGGCCACGCGGCGCGTGTTCAGCTCGCGGTTGGTGGCGGCGAAGTCCGGCGTGGCCAGCGCGTCCACCTCGCGGGCCCAATCCTCGGTGATGGTGATGGCCATGGTGTTGCCCGACGTCTTCTGGACGTCGTCGATGCCCATGCACGAGAGGAAATCGAGGATCGAGTGCTGCCAGCACGAGAGCGTGTTGACCGCTTCCTCATAGAGCTCCTCGGCGCCGCGCGCGGCCAGGCCGCGCACGTAAGGCGCGGGATCGCCGCCGGTGAGCACGTCGGCGAACTCGGGCGCCAGCGCCAGCACGGCGAGGTGCGTGGCGGCGCCGCCGTTGGCGCCCAGGAGCACGGCTTCGTAGACCGCGGCGGCGCTCGCGATGGTGTCGGTGTCGCCGCCCACGCTCACGAGCTGGACGCGGGCCCGGTCGAGCCGGTCCTTCAGGAACGCGTCGACGCGCGGGATGAGGCGGTAGCTCTTGAGCTCGCCCGAGTGCACCTGCACGACGGCGACGCCGGGCACGCGCACGGTCTCGGCGAGGGCCGCCCAGAAGCCGCCGAAATAGCGGATGTACACGCTGAGCAGGAGTTGCGGCCAGCGCTCGGAGAGCCACGCCGCGTCTCCCGCCAGCTCCTCGTGCCACACGATTTCGGCCACGCGCGCGCGGGCGAGCAACTCGGCCCATGGCTGCGTGTCCGGGTCGCCGCGCTTGAGGCGCGCCAGGTCCTCCTGCGTGAAGCGCGGCAGGATGTCCTCGGCGTAGGGCGAAAGCTCGCCCGTGTGCGCGAGGTAATCGGTGGCACGCACCACGACCAGAGTGCGCGTCTTCAAGTCGTGCGCCGGATCCTCGGCGCGCACGGCGCGCAGGTAGGCGGTCTCGAGCCTCACGCCGTCCCCGAACGGCATCGGGCCCACCAGGATCGGCATGTCGAGCCGCACGCTCGAGAGCTCGAGGGTGCGCACGCCTGAGGCCTCGCGGAACAGCACCGCCGGCTCCTTGCGCACGAGGTCCCACGCGGTCGAGAACTCCTCGCGCAAGCCGTCGTTGGCGGGGTGCGTGATGGCGGCGTGCGAGAAGTACGAGCGCCACAAGCCGTAGTGCCAGGCGCTGCCCAGCGTCAAAGGCTCGCGGCGGAAGCGTTCCTTGGCCGCCTTGTCGAGATCGAACGCCGACATCTCGAGCGCCGGCACGTCGCGCGAGTTGCGCGAGAACTGCTGCAGAAACCAGCGCCCGCGCTTGCCTCGCGGCATGGCCCAGAAATCGTCGGGCGCCATGCCGGCGAGCTCGAGCAGCTTGGGCAGGAGCGTGCGCGCCCGAGAATCCGCGGCCACCGCCGGGCTCTTGGGATCGACCACGAGGCCGAGCACGTCCTCCCAGATGCCGAGCAGGCGTTGGAGCTCGCTCGCCGGAAGATCGGCGCCCGCAATTTCGCGCGACCAGCGCTCGAGGCCCACGGTCACGGCGCCACCTCCTCGCCGCTCTCCTCGCGCACCCATTCCATCCAGTCGAGCGTCGGTGCTTCCATCACGCGCAGCGTCTGGCCTCCGTTCAGATGGTTCGCCGGACAGACTTCCACGCACGTGCCGCAGCCGATGCAGCGCGACTGCTCGGTCACGATCAGACGCGGATCGTCGGCCTGGAACTCGAGATTGGCCGAGGTCGGACACACCGGCACGCAAGCGCCGCAGTGGATGCACGTGGCCGCCGGGCCGTCCTCGTTCTCGGCGCGCTGCAGCACGAAGCGCACGGCGCCCGGCAACGACGCCGGCGTGCGCTTGAGGTAGCCGCCGCTCCGGATGTGCAGAAAGTCGCGCGCGTAGGCGGGCGAAGTCCGGATGCCGCCCAGAATGGCGAGCTGACGCTCGCGGTCGCGCGGCCGCGCGCCGTCGGAGGCGCGCTGCATGGCCTCGTACATCGGCAGGTGCGGAATCCCGGCCTGGCACACCTCTTCGCAGTTGCCGCAGCGCATGCAGAGATCGAGCAGCACCGAGCCGGTGGCGCCCGGCTCACCACCCTGCGCCACGCGCTCGCCCAGGTGCGTGAGCATCTGCGGCAGGCGCACGGACGAGTCGCGGAACACCGGGCACACGCTGTTGCACTCGCCGCAGTTCACGCAGGTGCCGGCGCGCGTGACGGCGTCCTCGGGCGCGAAGGTGCCGCCCGGCGTGGGCGGAGCCTCGATCGCCGTGCGGAGGTCGCGTCCCAGGGGCCCGCGGCCGCCCCGCACCATGGCTTGCAACGCGCGCGCCACGGGGCGCAGGAGCGGCGATTGGTAGAGCGCACGCACCAAGCGCACGCCGGGCACGAAGCCGGCGCTCGCCATCTTCCCGAGGGCGCCGCGGTAGCCGTCGCCAAAGAAGGCGCCGCGGCCCAGGATCCAGTCCGGATCCGTCTTGTCCTTGAGGTCGCGCAGCTGGCGCGCCCGCTCGGCGCCGAGCGCGGCCGTGAAGTAACCGCTCTGCCAGCGTCCGAGCACGTAGGGGCGGCCGTCGAAGCGCTCCATCGCCAGGTCGACGAGCGCCGGGGCGAGCAGGAGATCGAACAGGAACGAGCCGCGACGGTGATCGATGAGATAGCCGGCGATCACGAGCGCGGTGCCGTCGCCCAGGTAATAGACCTCGGCGTCCACGTCGGCGTGCGTGCCGCGCGCCACCGCGGGTGCGGCCGCGAGAAACGCGGGCACGCGCTCGGCCGGCATGAGGATCTCGGCGGCGAGCAATCCGGGGCCCAACCGCTTCACCGATTGCGGGCGAAAGCGCTCGGCGCCGAAGCGCAGGCTCTCGGCGCCCAGGATTTCAGGACGCGCGGGCGCGCGGCCGAGGGCGCGCACGAACGCGCTTCCCGCCTCCACCGAAGCGAAGTCGATGAACACATAGGCCGCCGCCTCGCCCGGCGCCTCGCTCACCGGGGCCTCGCACTGGGCCGGCCCCGCGAGCCGCCGCCAGGGCAGCTGCGCATCCGACGAGAACACGCTGCCCAGACGGCGCCAGGCGCGCGCGTCGTCGTCCGCCCACGCGCGCCGCGCGTGGTGCAGGTGCGACGGCGACAGCCACTTGAGATTCAATGGATGCAGAAACGCCGATCCGCTCCACTTGCGCGCCCAGTCCACGAAGGCGAAGGAATCGCTCTCGCTCGCGAAGGCGAGCAGGAAGCAGGCGGGCTCGGGCAGGGGCTGCGTCTCGACGGCGACGCGCGTGATCACCGCAAGCTGGCCTTCCGTGCCGCACAGATCGTCGAGCGAAAGCGGTGGCAAGCCGCGGGCCGCAAACCAGTCGCGCGCCTCGGGTCCTTCGAGGTGCGCGAAGGGCTGCGCCTCCGAGCCTTCGAAGACCACGATCTCGAGATCGCGGCCGCGGAAGAGCCGGACGACATCGCCGGACAGCAGCACGGCATCGGCCCAGCGCACGCTGTCGCGCGCGCGCCCGCCCGAGTAGGCATTGAGCCCGACCCCGCCGGTGGCGAACCAGCCGGCGAAGGTGCCGCCGAGATTCGACGTGTAGACGCGAAGCGCGAGTCCGCGCGCGCGGAGCTTCTCGTGCACGGGACGGAAGCGCGCCCCGGCGCCGAGCACGGCGAGCCGGTCGGATTCCAGGATCTCGACCGAATCGAGACGCGTGAGATCGAGCACCACGCCGCCGGCCGCCGGCACCGAGCCGCCCATCGCGGTCGAGCCCGCGCCGCGCACCGTCACGGGCACACGACTCGCTCGCGCCCAGGCGAGTGCGGCGCCGATCTCGGTGGCGGAAACGGGCTGGAAGACGACGTCGGGGGTGGCGTGGGTCAGCCGGTCCAGGAAGAACGGCCCGAGGTAGACGTTCTGGTCCTTGCGATATTCCGAGCGCAGGAACGCGTCGGTGAGGAGGCGGGCGTCGAGCGTGGCGCGGCCGGCGTCATCGCACACCTGGGCCACCGCGCTCTTCAAGGCCAGGGCCCGCTCGCGCGTGAGCGCCGGGAGCGAGCGCTCCTCGACCGGCCGTCCGCCATCGACGTGCGCGTGCAGATCCGGAATTTGGGCGCGGATCTCTTCCCCACGCGGGCCCGGAGGCGTCTCCAGGAACCGTTCCGGAGAAATCCCGATGTGGCTCAGCAAAGAGCCTTCCGACATTCGCTTGGGCCCGAATCGAGAGAGTGGGAAATCTGGGCGGCCCCCGAGACGGGGGACCAGGGCGGACAGCCGGCGCGCGCGGCAACCAGCGTGACCGTACCCGGTTGCTTCACCTTATCAGATGTGGCGCCCGCTCGTCAGGCGGGCGGGAGCGCGGTGACCCCGCCGGCGCCCAGGACCGCCGGCCGCAGTGCTTCGACGAGCTGCTCGGGGGCCACGGGCTTGGTCAGATGGCGGTCGAAGCCGGCATCCAGGGCGCGCTGCTTGTCGCTCTCCTGCCCCCAGCCGGTCAGCGCGACCAGGAGCATGCGATGGTCCAGCTCGCTCTCGCGCACGCGCCGCGCCACCTCATAGCCGTTCACGTGCGGCATGCCGATGTCGAGGATGGCGGCGTCATAGGAGTGCTCGCCCATGAGGTCGAGCGCCTGCTGTCCGTCGAAGGCCACATCGGCATCGTGGCCGAGGACGATGAGCAGGCGAGCCAAGCTCTCCGCGCCGTCCACGCTGTCGTCGGCGACCAGGATGCGGAGCTTCGCCGACGCCACCTCGCGCGCCGGCGAAAGCGCGGGCGCGGGCTCCGTCCCCTCCTCGCTCACGATCGGAAGCGTGACGCGGAACGTGCTCCCCTTCCCCAGCCCTTCGCTGCATGCCGTGAGCGTCCCGCCGTGCAGCGCCACCAGGCGTTGCGCGAGCGCGAGCCCGAGCCCCAGGCCGCCGCGCGTCTTCTCGAGCGAGCGGTCGAGCTGCGAGAAGGGCTCGAAGATCTGCTCCAGCTTGTCGGGCGGGATGCCGATGCCGTCGTCCTCGACCTCGACGGTGAGCTTCGCGTCCTGGGACGCCACACGGATGGTGATGGTGCCGCCGCGCGGCGTGTACTTGATCGCGTTGTTCAGCAGGTTGCCGATCACCTGCACGATGCGCGCGCGGTCGGCGGAGAGCGGCAGATCGGGGTTCTCGATCTCGACCTCGAGCGTGTGGCCGGCCTCCTCGGCTTCGTAGCGTGCGCCCTCGAGGATGTCCGGCATGAGGTCGCGCACCGGAAAATCCGAGTAGCGCAGCTCGAGCACGTCGCGCGAGATGCGCGAGAGATCCATCAAGTCCTCGATCAGGCGCGCCATGTGGCGCACCTGGCGGTCGATGATCTCGAGACCGCGCGACTCCTCCTCGCCTTCGAGGCGCAGCGCGTAGGCGGCATTGCGGATGGGGCCGAGCGGGCTCCGCAGCTCGTGCGCGAGCGTGGCCAGGAACTCGTCCTTGCGCCGGTTGGAGTCGAGCAGGCTTGCCTGGGCTTCGGCCACCTCGGCCATCATGGCGTTGAATGCGTCGACCAGCTGCCCGGTCTCGTCGTTGGTGTCGCGCGCCACGCGCAGGGAGAAGTCGCGCCGTGCCCGCACCTGCTGCGCCACGTCGGCGATGGCCAGGATGGGGCGGGTGAGCGACGACTGAAGCGCGTACGACATCCCGAGCGCCACGGCCAGGCTGCCGAGCACGATGATGGCGAGCACCGGCAGATAGTTGGCGAGCCGGTCGTTGAGGTCGTACTGCGCCGCGAGATAGACGGTGCCGACGCGGCCGTCGGTGTCGTCGATCTCGCGGAACAGCGTGAAGCGGTTGAGATCGAAACGGTGACCGTTGGCGCCGACCTGGGTCGGGAAGTCGCGCGGCTTGTTGCTCTTGGCGTAGGTGGCGAAGAGATGGCCGTCGGCCGTGTACACGGCGGCCGCCTGCACCTCCGGACGAATGGCGAGCGCGGCCAGGCTCTGGTGCGCCGTCAGGGTGTCGAGGAACACGAGGGCCGGCGCGCTCGTTCGCCCCACCACCTCGGCCTGGATGGTGAGGTCGCGCGCCCACGACTCACGGTGCGTGCGCACGTCGTAGGCCACGAGCACGACCGAAGCGAAGAGCAGCGCGGCCAGCGAGGTGACGAGCACGATCAGCATCACCTTGAGGCGGATGGAGGAGACGTCGCGGAACATCTAGGGAGACCTCTTCTCCACCATCTGCGCCACCGCCAGGAGTCGCGAGCTCATGATGAGGCCGCTCTTCTGAGCCGAGGCGAGGCCGACGTCGAAGCGCACACGCCCGCCGGTGACGTCGAAGTTGATCATGCTGCCGAGCGCCAGCGCCCCTTCCGTGTCGGTCACCACCAGGATGGGGCGCTCGCGCGCGGCGCGGATGAGCGGCGCCAAGTGGTCGGATTCGGAACGGCCGATGAAGAGCACGTGCAGGGTGGGCAAGGGCTCGAACGCTTTGACGCGCACCACGCTCACCGGGCGAGCGTCCTCGGCGCGCTGGCGCAGCAGATTCTCCAGATCCTCGGCCAGCGCCTCGTCGCCCATGACGCCGATGACGAGCGGCGTGCGATCCGTGGCCATGGCCGCGTGCGGCCACTCGACATAGCCCGAGAACTTGTAGAGATAGGCGGCCTTGATCTGACGCTCGAGGTCTTCGCCCGACATCTCCTCGGCGGCGGCCGGCGCCACGCCGAGCGCGGCCATCCGCGCCGCCACCGGGGCGGCGGCCAGGGCCACGAGGCCGAGCGCGCGCGCGAGGCGAAGACCCGGGTGCGTTCTCAAGGTCGGTACGAGATCTGCGCGAAGAGCGTGGGCCCCCACGATGTTCCGTTGCCCCACTCTTCGTGACGTGGTCCGACCAGGTCGTAGCCTGCGAGCGAGAGCTCGGTATCGGAGCGCAGGCGCCATCCAAAACGCGCGTTGAGGGACGTGTAGCCGGGCACCGACCCGCCGGAGAGTGGGCCGACATGGCGGGCCCAGATGTCCGCCTCTCCGTTTCCGGCCACGTCGGAAGCGCTGCGCACCGTCCATCCGTTGTCGGGATCGGCGCCCAGCGTCGCCGTGCCGCCCAAGTCGTGGCTCTCCGGGTCGAGATCGATTTCGCGGTGCTGCACGTAGCCGCCGCCGGTGAGCCGCCACGCGTCGGTCAGGCGATAGCTCGCCCAGCCTTCGAGACCGCGCGTCTTGCTCTCGGCCCCGTTCTCGAATTGCAGCCCCCCCGGCATGGGCTCGAGCGTGCGCAGCCGGTCGTAATGGCCGACGTAACCGGAGATCGAGTACGACACCGCCGACATCGGCTGCGCGCGATAGCCCAGCTCGACCGACTCGAGAATCTCCGAGCGGAAGTTGGGGCCGCCGTTCAGGAAGAGGTGCGGCGGCGTGGCCGGCGAGAAGAACTCCACGTCGACGCGCGACGGCGCGCGCACCGCGCGTGAAGCCGCGGCCCACACCAAGTGCGACGCATGCGGTTGCCAGGACACGCGCGCCGTGGGCAGGTATTCCCAACCGGTGTAGTCGTTGTGCTCGGCGCGCACGCCCGCGGTGAGCTCGGTGTGCGCGATCAGGCGCATCGCGTCCTCGGCGAACACGTACGCATGGCGGAGAATGCGGTCGTCGGGGATGAGGGCGAATCCCGGGCTCAGGTTGTCGACGGCGTCGGGCTGATAGCGATAGCCGGCGCCCCACAGCGGGGAGTGGATGCCGGCCTTGAATTCATGCTGGAAGGAGAGATCCCAGGTGTCGAGCGCGTCGTGGATGGCGCCCGGCTGGTCGCGCAGCGTGCGCTCGTAGTAGGCCTGCGCCTGGAAGGTCGAGCCTTTCGCCGGCTCGCGCTCCCAGCGCGCCTGCAGGTGATAGCCCGAGACCACGCGCTCGTCGACCGTCTGGTCGATGGCGTTGCGGTAACCGCCCGCGTCGACGATGTAGGCATCGGTGCTCTTATCCCAGCGGGCGCGCACGCCGCCCAGATAGCGCTCGGAAGCGTCGTCGACGTCGGTGCCGTTGGTGAGCTCGCTCTGATGCTGACTGACGACCTTGCCGTAGGCGCGCAGATAGGGATGCGTGCCCCAGCCGTAGCGCACCTCGCCCGCGCTCAAGTCGCTGCCGGCGCCGACGGTGGCCAGTAGTCCTCTCGTCTCCTTCGCCGTGCGCGTCACGATGTTGATGACGCCGTTGACCGCGTTGGTGCCCCACGAAGTGCCCGCCGGGCCGCTCACCACCTCGATCCGGTCGACGTCGGCGAGCATGAGGTCCTGGGCTTCCCAGAACACGCCCGAGAAGAGCGGCGAGTACACCGTGCGGCCGTCGATCAGGACGAGCATCTTGTTGGCCAGCACGGTGGCGAAGCCGCGCGCGCTGATCGCGTACTGATTGGCGTCGGCGCGCGCCACCTCCAAGATGGGCGCGAGCCGCAAGGCTTCGGGAATGGTCTTTACGCCCGAGCGGCGGATGTCCTCGGCAGTGATCACGTAGATCGACGCCGGCACTTCCGAGAGACGCTCGCGGCGCAGCGATGCCGTCGTCACCTCGATGTTGCCCAGCTGCTCGAGGGACAGGTTGGCGAGATCTTCGGACGACGGAGATTCTTCGGCAGAGGCCGCCCCCGCGAGGCCCACGAGGAAGGCCACCAACACGGCTCCGGGAAACCGGGGATTCCCAGGCGACATCGAGAACTCCACGCGACCCCTTCCGGCATTGGCTTGGCGGGACCCGTACGGCCCCGGGCCTTGGCCGGCGCGGAAATCGAAGGCGGCGACGTCCTGCCGAGGCGGCGCCGGACGAAGCTCGGTTGGCGGTGAATGGTCGCGCTGCCCGTTCCGCGGATGAGTCATTCCCCGCCGTGGGGCCACGGCGAAGGGATACGAGACGGCAGCGCCTGTTGAAGCTTAGAACGGGCCGAGCCGGGTGACTAGACCCTTACGAGCCCTGGGCCGAGCGCCGCCGGACGCCGCCTGTGCTATCGTCCCGCGTCTCGCCCCCCTCGAACCCGGCCGGGATCCTTCGCCCATGAGCTCCGTTCTCGTCGCCGAATCGGTGCGCAAGAGCTACGACGACTTCGTCGCCGTGCACGACGTCTCGCTCGAAGTCCGCCGCGGCGAGATCTTCGCGCTGCTCGGACCCAACGGCGCCGGCAAGACGACCTTCCTGCGCATGGCGCTCGACATCCTCAAGCCGGACGCGGGCAAGCTCGAAGTCCTGGGAGCCGCGCCCTCGACCGAGCTCAAGAGCCGGATCGGCTACCTGCCCGAAGAGCGCGGGCTCTACCGCAAGCAGAAGGTCCAGCCGGTGCTCGAGTACTTCGGCCAGCTCAAGGGCCTGACGCGTGCCCAAGCGCGCGAGCGCACGACCGCGCTGCTCGCCCGCTTGGGTCTCGCCGAGTGGGCGGACAAGAAGATCGGCGAGCTGTCCAAGGGCATGCAGCAGAAGGTGCAGATCTGCGGCGCCATCATCGGTCACCCCGAGCTCTTGGTGCTCGACGAGCCGTTTTCGGGCCTCGATCCCGTGAACACGCGGCTCCTCGAGGAGGTCATCGAGGACGAGCGCAAGAGCGGCGCGACCGTGATCCTGTGCACGCACCAGATCGCCAAGGTCGAGCAGTTTTGCGACCGCGCCTGCGTCCTCCATCGCGGCCGCGTCGTTCTCTACGGAGGCGTCGACGAGCTGATCCGCTCGCATTCGGCGGAAGCCTACGTGGTGCGCACGCGCGCCGCTCTCGGAACGCTCCCCGGCGTGGCCTCGGTCGCGCGCGAGACGGTGGAGGAGAACCATGGCAGCCAGGCCTTGCCGGTGCAGCGCGTGGTCCTCCAGCCGGGGTACTCGGCCAACGAGTTCCTGGCCGCGCTCGGCCGCCTGAGCGAGCCGGTCGAGTCGTTCAGCCGCGAGCGCCTGCCGCTCGAGGAGATCTTCATCCGCGTGGTCGAGTCCTCGGGCGAGTCGGTGCGCGATCTCCTGGCCGAGAGCCGCCGCGCCGAGCTGCTCGCGCAGGCGAAAGGAGCGTGAGCGCATGAGCCCGCGCACCTGGGTGATCGCCAAGCGCGAGTTCCTGGCCACGGTCACGCGCAAGGGCTATCTGTTCACGCTCGTTCTCATGCCGGCGTGGATCGCGTTCGCGTTCTCGATGAGCTCCTTCCCCTCGCTTCTCGGAGGCCGCAATCACGGCAACGAGCCGGCGCGCTTCGTGGGCGTGGTGGACTCGGCGGGCGTGCTCGGCTTCAGGCCCGGCGAGGCCGATACCATGTCGCGCGCCGCGGCCATCGTGGCGCGCGAGGAAGGCGGGCGGGCGAAGCTGCCTCGGGTCACGATCGCCAAGCTCTATCCGTCGTTCGAGAGCGCGCAGCGCGCCTTCCGGAACGACGAGATCTCGGGCTTTCTCGTGGTGCCGGCCGATTACATGCAGAGCGGCCGGCTGGAGGAGTACCGGCGCGCCGGGGGCCTCTTCGGCGGCAGCTCGGCGCCACCATGGCACATCTGGATCCGCGGACGCCTGCTCGGCGCTCGTGTCGAGCCCAGGCTGGTGGCGCGCGTGCAGGATCCCGGTGACCCCTCGACGCACGTGCCCGACAATCGCGGCGGCTTCAAGATCTACCATCGTGAAGACGAGCTGGGATTGTTCCTCGTGCCCTTCGGCTTCGCCATGCTCTTGTTCACGACCATGTTCACGTCGGCGGGTTATTTGCTCCAGGGTCTGGGCGAGGAGAAGGAGTCGCGCATCCTCGAGTCGCTCCTGTCCTCGGTCACGCCCGACGAGCTCATGCGCGGCAAGCTCCTCGGCCTGGGCGGCGCCGGCCTCCTGATGGGCCTCATCTGGGGTGCCATCGGCCTCCAGGTCATCTATGCCATGGCGCCGGTGTTCCTGCCGCCGCCGTCCACCCTCGTCCTTCTCTTTTTCTATTTCGTCCTCGGCTTCATCCTCTTCGGCGCCGTGGCTCTCGGCCTGGGCTCGCTCGTGAACAGCTATCAGGAAGCCACGACCATCTCGGCCATCCTGTCGTTCACCGCGGTCCTGCCCATGATGCTCGGGCTCTCGTTCATGGCCGATCAGGGTGCTTCGAACCCGGTGGCGCGCGTGCTCTCGATGTTTCCGATCACGGCCCCGATCTCGATGGCCATGCGCCTGTCGCAAGGCAACGTGCCGTGGTGGGAGATCGCGGTGTCGCTCGGCCTTCTGGCGCTGGCCGGCTGGCTCGTGCTGCGCCTCGCCGCGCGCGTCTTCCGCGTCGCGCTCCTTCTCTATGGCAAGACCTGGAACTTGCCCGAGATCATGCGCTGGGTGCGGCAGGGGTAGACCCTCGCGGCGCTCGCGGCGCCCGCCCGAATTGACAGCTTCGCCTTGGCCTTCCTACATTCCCTCACCCGTCGGGAGTCCGGTCCGACGCCAACACGGAGGTGAGGATGACCACGCGCATCAATCAGGCACGAGTGTGGCTCGGCGCGCTCGTGGGCGGCATCGTCTGGTGGCTGTGGAGCTTCGCCGTGAACACGGCCATGCTGGGCCGTCTCTATGCGGACGCGCAGGCGAAGGGCCTGCTCCTCGCCCAGCCGCGCTACCACCTGTTCATCCTGTACTGGCTGATCACCTTGATCGTGCTCTCGGCAGTGATCGCGCGCTTCTACGCCCACCTGCGCCAGACCCAGGGCCCGGGTCCCAAGACGGCGCTCAAGATCGGCTTCATGGTCGGATTCGCCGCCGGCTTCCCGATCGCCTTCACCCAGGCGGCGTGGTCTCCCCTGCCGCGCACGATGCCCCTCTGGTGGTGCCTCGATCTTTGGGTGGGCGCCTGCATCTCGGCGGTGATTTCGGGATGGCTCTACAAGGATCCTCGGATTCTCTGAGCGCAGTCGTTTGGTAGGAATTGAGAGGCGGCGGGGTTGGCCCTGCCGCCTCTCGGTTTGCCAGGGTGTTACCCGGAAGTGACGACAGCGTGGCGGATTGTGGCGGGCAAAATGGACACACGGGGTTTGCCAGGCCAACCTACCCAGTGCGCTAATTCGTTGCCTTACGTTGTGATGACAACGAGTTTGCACGGTCTGTGAAACTGGCATCGCGGTTGCATGTATCTTCGTTGTGTAGCGCTCGTCGTCGAGGCCCCCGGGCTTTGTCGGATGAGCCGGTGAGGGCAACGCCCACAACCCACGGATCGCGAGACCTGACCTTTCCTAGATCCAGGGCGCTGCCTATCGGGCCACCGGCTCTATTCGCAGGGGGCTAAGACGAGAGCGCTACACTCTTTTTGTCCCCCAAAGGCCGCCATGGAACCCCACCACGATCGAATCGAAAAGCTCCGTGCGCTCGCCGAGAGCGAGCCGGACGACGCGCTCGCGCGTTTCCTCCTCGGCCGCGAAGCCAGCTCCCTCGGCCTGCACGAAGAAGCGCGCGACGCCTTCCGTGCCGCCGTCGAGATCGATCCCCACTACACCGCCGCCTACCGGCACTGGGGCAACGAGCTCGAAGTCCTCGGCGAGTACGCCGAGGCCGCGGCCGCTTACGCGCACGGCGTGCGCGTGGCCGAAAACTCGCGCGACCTGCAGGCGGGCAAGGAGATGGCCGCGTTTCTCAAGCGGCTCGAGCGCGACCGTGGCGTGAAGCCGCCAGGAGAGTAGAGTCGAGGAAAGCCCCTCCGTCGTCCCGCGATGCAGGTTTTGAGATGGCTGATCTCACTTCTTTGCCGCTGCGCCTCGACCGCAAGCGGGCGCGCTGCCGCGCCATTGTCGAATCGCCGCAGGGCAGTCGTTGCAAGTTCAAGTACGACCCGGAGTCAGGGCTCTTCGAGCTCGACGGCCTTCTGCCCGAAGGCATGCGCTTTCCCTTCGATTTCGGTTTCGTTCCCCAGACGCTCGCTGAGGACGGCGATCCAGTCGACATCGTCGTCCTGGCCGCCGCGCCCACGCACGTGGGCTGCCTGGTCGACGTGCGCCTCATCGGCGTGATCGAAGCCAAGCAGACGGAGAAGGGGAAGAAGAAGCCCGAGGACAATGCGCGACTGATCGGGGTCGCCGTTGACGCGTACGACTGGCACGAGGATCTGAAGTCGACCGCCGATTTGAGCGAGGGCCGCCTCACTCAGTGGCGCGAGTTCTTCACCAATTACGACCGCCAGCACGGCAAGGAATTCCGCGTCACCGGAATCGGCGGGCCCGGCCGGGCGCTGAAGCACCTGGCGCGCTACCGCAAGAAGAAATCCTAATCGATACGCTTGATCAGCCGATTCGCCACCAAGCAGAGAACCAGGAGCGCCACGCCGACGGTCCATGCCCAGTCGCGCGCGTGCGGCTCGTTCTGAAACACGATCATGGCGAAGACGAGGGCGATCATGCCGCCGAAGAGGGCGGTGAGCCGCACCCAGCGGACGACGCGCGCGGTGCCCTCGGAGTTCATGCGGCGGCTTCCTTCACCTTGACCACGACCACGGTCAGGTCGTCCGCCATCTGCAGGCCTTTCGAGAATTTGAGCACTTCCTGGCAGATGCGGTCGCCGATGGCGCGGGCATCGCCGGCGCGCGCCTCGCGCAAGAGGGCGATCAGCCGCTCCTCTCCGAACTGTCCCTTGTGGCGGTCCTCGGCCTCGGTCACGCCGTCGGTGAAGAGCACGATGACGTCGCCCGGGCCGAGCTCCACCTCGCCCTCGTCGTAGCTCGCGTGCGGAAAGATGCCGAGCAAGAGCCCGCCGGTCTCGAGCTCCTCCAGCGTGCCGTCGGCGCGCAGGAGATACGGTGGATTGTGCCCGGCATTGGAATAGCGCAGACGCCGTGTGCCTGGCTCGAGCGCGCCGTAGAAGAAGGTGACGAACTTGCTCGAGCCCTCCATGGATTCCATGAGCAGGCGATTGGCGCGCTCCGGCACCTCCGGCACCGTGACCTCGTGCGAGGTCTCGCCGCGCAGCGTGGCCTGGAGCTTCGACATGAGGAGTGCCGCGGGCACGCCCTTCCCCGCCACGTCGCCGATGGCGATCGCGATGCGCCCGTCGGCGAGCGTGTAGTAATCGAAGTAATCGCCGCCCACGGCGTAGCACGGCAGGTTCATCCCGCTCACCTCGAGATCGCCCGCGGTCAGCGGCTGCTTGGGCAAGAGGTCCTGCTGCACGCGCCGCGCCACCGCCAGCTCCTGCTCGACCGCGCGGCGCTCGTGATCGCGCACCACGTAGGCGCGCAGCATGACGCCCACCGAGAGGCTCAGCACCAGGAACAGGGGCGGCACGAGCGACATCTGGATGCCGAAGAAGACGAGTAGCGACCACGCCAGACCGACGAGACCGACCAGGAACGCGACCGCGACGACCGCGAGCGCGCCCGGCGCCAGCACGGGCAGCCACAGGCCCAGTCCCAGCGCGATGGCCCCCAGGCCCACGGTTTCGTAGCCGTGCGGGATCGTGTGCAGGAAGTCGCGCCGCAGGATCGAGTTCACGACGCTGGCGTGCGAGTAGGCGAGGGGAAAGTTGTCCGAGAAAGGCGTGGGGCCCACATCCGCGATGAGAACTTTATAGGCCGTGCTGCAGAGGAGCACCACCTTGCCCTTGAACATCTCCGGTTGCGGCAGATCGCTCGGGATCGCCCCTCCCGAGAACTGCGCCGCGTTCATCGCGCGATCGAAGCGGATCGTGCGAAACGAAGTCTCGTCGCCCGGGAAGTTGATCAAGGTGCGGCCATAGGCGTCGATCGGGATCGCGATCCGCCCCGAGCTGGTGTCGAGCACGAGATGCCCCTCGCGGAACGGATTGCCCGGCTCGAAACGCGCCGCGCGCCAGTCGGCTCCGAGATAGCGGCAAGCCATGAGCAAGGAGAGCGCCGGAATCGCCGAGCCCTGATGCTCCACCTCGAGGGGCGCGTAACGCGAGACGTTGTCGACGTCCCGGTCCAGCTCGATGTGCCCGAGCGCGTTCGACGCCTCCAGGAGGTCCGGCGGCAAGTCGAACTGGGAGTAGCTGGCCATCAAGTGAATGTTGGTGGGCAGTGGCTTGAAGAGACGCACGGCCAGCGAGTCGCGCGGCTCGCTGATCTGGCCGGCCGGCCCGGCGCGCGAGCCGGGAGCGAAAAGATTCAGGTTGAGGGCATGGATGACGCTCGGCGAGTTGGCGGTAACCAAGGCCAAGAGCTCATCGTTTCGATCATTGAAGCGATCGCGCCCGGAGAACCACAGATCGACGCCGACCGCCTTGGCGCCCCACGATTGCAGCGCGGTCAGGAGGAGCGCATAGAACTTGCGCTCGATCGGCCACTCGTTGTGGTAACTGATGAGCGAGTTGTCGTCGATCGCGATGACGACGATGTCGGGATGGACCGCGTGCTGCCCGCGCGTGCGCAGACGGAGATCCTGGGTCTTCAGCTCCACGATCTCGAAAAACGGGACACGCAGCAGGACCGTGCTGACGACGAAGAGGTTGGCGGCGAGCAGAAGGCTGAAACGAGACAGCCTTCGGCTCGCGCCCGGCGCGCCGGTCTGATACGCCGGCGCGCCCCCCGTCGCCACGTGCTACCGGTCCTTCCAGTAGAGGTTCTGATCCCCTACCGAGACCTCCGCCGCGCGGGCGCCTCCCGGGCGCGAGGTGACCTTGGGCTGATTCTCAGCGTTCTTCGTGTTCGGATCCGCCTTCGGCACCTCGGTCTTCGTCTTGAGGAGCATCTGGCGCACTTCGTCGGCGGTCATCTTCGATACCTTGCCGCGGCCGGTGTCGTCCGGAGACGTCGGCAGGCCGAGCAGATACGAAGCTTTCTCGACGCCGCCGGCCATCTGCACCGCGGCCGAGAATGCCTTCTCCGCCTCCTCCGTGCGGCCCAGCTCTTTGAGCGCCAGACCCTGGTCGAGCAGGATGCCCGGATCGCTGGCGTCGAGCGCCGCCGCTTGCTTGTACGACGCGAACGCCTCCTCGACCTTGCCATCGAGGAAGGCCAGATTGCCGAGATTGGTGAGCGCCGCCGAGCGGCCCAGCGGCTCCTCCATGAGCTTCACGAACTCCTGCCGCGCCTCGTCGCGCTGGCCGTTCTGTGCGTAGATGATGCCGAGCTGGGCGCGCAGCGTGACCTTGCTGTTCGCCGGCGGCGCCGCCGCCGGATCAGCGGCCACGACACCCGCCCCCAACGCCAGCGCACCCACGAGCGCCACTCCAAGAAGCGTTTTCACGGTGAAGCCTCCTTTCCGTAATCCATCCAGTACACCACACCAGCCTGCGCGCGGACATCTGCCGCCCGCGAGCCACTGACTTTCGACACGATGGGAGTCGCCGGACGCTTGGATGCTCCGGCAGTCGCCTGAGGCCTGGCGGACGGCACGCGGGCCGCCGCCGCACGAAGCCGCTGGCGGAATTCCTCGGGTGAGAGCTTGGTCGGGCGCTCTCCCCGGCCCGCGGCGTCGTCGCGCGGGATGCCGAGGAGATCGAGCGCCTTCTCGGGGTCGCCGAGCTTCTCGACGGCCTTGACGAAGGCGGAATCGGCCCCGGAACGGTCGCCCCGCGCCCAGCGCGCGAGGCCCTCGTTCAGGATCAGGCCGGGATCGTTGC